>JAALLE010000065.1 GCA_011087605.1 Hyphomicrobiales bacterium | reverse complement strand
TCTGATGGGCCGTCTATAAAAGCATCAGGTTGGGGTAGCTGGGTAGTTACGATATGGGAGCATTCCAGGCACTATTGGAAAGTGATGCTGGAGCTGCCGCAATGAAATATGATGGTGTGCGACCGGAAACCGTCGTGGTGTTGATCGAGGGTTAGAGCCAGACTGGCTTCGGTTACCCTGAATCGATGTAAAGGCAATTGGTGCGACGGATCAAATCACTCGTTCCGTCGCTACTCCTCTGACGTCCATTTCATAATCCAAAACGTCCAGAGGTGGGCGACAGAATTGCCAGGTAACTCCGGCCTTTGCCGCGCCACGCGTTACCAATTCTTCTTCAAGAAACGGGTGAATGTCATAAACGCTGTAGACATGGGTTGCGGATGAATCGTCCCAACCAAAGTCAAGTGCCTTCATGCGGCGCTCCATTTCGGTGAGTACGAATTGGGCTTTCTCCTGCATGGCGTCAGCGGTTTGCTCGCCACACCTGACCGTTTCCTCTTCATATTTGGTGTTTCCCTCAGGCGATTCCGCACTGCCGGCGATCACGAAACTTCCTCTTGAATCTTCTGTCGTGGGCACCGTGTAGGAAAAGGCGTAGAATACCGGCTCGCTTGGTGCATTAACTTTCGGGCAGACATTGCTGCGGGCAATCGGGTTATCGTCGTTTTCGACGATTCCCCAATCTTCAAGCGGGCGAATATACTGGCGGTTGAAGTCGCGAAATCCGTCATCGTCAAACGGCGCCGGAGACCGCAATTCGCAGGCGCAAAAGGCGTCAATCGGTCGCCCGATTGTCCGTAGGTGGGATTTGATTGCGTTGAATCCTTCAGCCAGTGGCAATGGTTTTTCAAACCGAACCCTTTCGATTTCAAAGCCCGGCAATGCCGCTACTCCGGCGGAATATTGAAACAATCCTTTAATGTAGCGATAGCCACCTTTTTCATTCGTTTTTGTCTGTGACATGAAACTGTTCCTTGTTCACATATGAAATTTCAGCACGCTTTAGTTGAGGTCAAAAATCACGGTTTTGACGTCGGTCATTTCGCGTAGTGTGTTGGAGCCACCCAGGCGGCCAATACCGCTGTTCTTTCCCGATGCTCCACCGAATGGAATGTGTAATTCCCAGTAGCAACTGGCGGCATTGATATTGACGATTCCGGTCTGCAGTGCATCGCCAAATCGATGGGCGGCTTTGAGGTTCTCGGTAAATACTGAAGCGGCAAGCCCGTGTTCGGCAGCGTTGGCGACTTCCAGCATGTGATCTTCATCATCACACAGAATAACCGGAGCTACGGGACCGAACGTTTCTGCTGTGTTCAATAGGCTCGAAGCTGAAACATTGGTCACGACCGTTGGTTCAAAATACAATTCGCTTCCCAGCTCGGGCATATTGGCGCCACCGCAAACCACATCTGCTCCTCGGCAAGATGCGTCTGCGATGTGCAGCTGAACTTTCGCCAGAACATCCTCATTATTGAGCGGCCCCATCGTCGTGTTCGGCAGAGTGGAAGGCCCCAGGACAACTTTATTTGCAAGGGCCTCCAGGCGTTCAACCACGCCATCGTGGGTTTTCTTCGTGACCAGAATTCGGCCTGTTGCGGCGCAAACCTGTCCCGCATTAAAAAAGCTTCCAAAAGCGGCGGCTTCTGCTGCCTTGTCGAGGTCGGCATCGTCTAAAATTATGACCGGGCCGTTGCCTCCGAGTTCCAGCAACATCGGTTTGCCGGCACCCCGTTGAGCAATTTTCTGACCGGTTTGCGGGCTGCCGGTAAAACCGATTCCATTGACATGCTTGTTGGAGACAAATTCGTCGCCAACAATCGCTCCGGGGCCCATCACCATATTGACGACACCATCCGGCAAACCAGCATTTGACATTATTTCGCATAGTTTGACTGCGCAAAGCGAGGTTGTTGGGGCAGGGGCCCAGACGACACAATTTCCGGCTGCGATCGCTGGAGCCAGATATTCAACGGGAATGTTGATGGGAAAGTTCCACGGCGTCACTACGGCATAGATGCCACGTGGCTGCCGGTAGGATATCACCCGTTTTCCAGGTGTTTCAGTTGGAATGACTTCACCGTTCATCCATTTGATTAGTTCCCCGGCTTCCCTAAACCCGGTAGCTGCAGCGTCAATTTCGCCGTAGGCCTCCGTGGTGAGAGGTTTTCCCTGTTCGTTCGACAAGACCATGGCCAGACCATCGCGGTTTTTGACTATTTCATCGGCAATGCGATGGCACAGGCGTGACCGGTCCCAGATTTCGGATCTGGAAAATACCGGGAATGCAGCGCGGGCCGATGCAATTGCTGCCCGGGCGTCTTCTCTGTTGCCTTCTGCGAGCTCGGCCAAAATCTCTCCGGTAGCTGGTGCTGCGGCAAAAAAGGTTTTGCCCGATCGACCTGCCTGCCAGTTTCCGCCAATAAAATGGCCATATGTGGTGTTCAACTTATCCATGTTCAGCTCTCTGATTTCACGGCTTTTCCGTCTTTTCCGATGGTTCTTCCGGCAACCATTAATCGATCACAAACAAGGTGGCGTTTGGTATCCAAGGTCTGCCCCTTTGCATCGACAAAGGTTTTTGGGGAGGCCTGCCATTTGAAAACTGCAAGATCAGCCGGAGTTCCAATTGCCAGCGACCCGAGTTCGTCATGGCCGATAATTTTGGCCGGGTTCGACGTGCAGGCTGTAAAGGCTTCCGCCACCGGCATTCCCAGAGCAATCAGCTTGTTAAGGGCGGTGAGTTGATCAAATGCAGGTCCGTCAACCGACTGGGCATGTATATCGCTGCTAATTGTGTCGGGCTTTATCCCCAGTTCCAACATTGCCCGGCAAACCTCAAAATCGAATCCCCCCATGCCATGACCGATATCGAGCAACACTCCCCGGTCGATTGCTTTGAGCAATTCGGGAATGGCATTTTTGTGTGAATCCACCACCGTGTTTGGTCCCGGTTTTGAACAGTGTGTTAGAAGGTCCCCTTTTTGCAGGTGATCCAAACCCTGTTGGATGGACGGTGGGTGGGCGTCCACATGACACATCAAGGGCAGGTCCAGTTTCTCAGCAATACGTCGGCCAATTTCGATGGCCAATGCGCCGTTTTCTCCAGCAGCAATTTTTCCAGCCCGCACTTTGATGCCGATGATCAAATCGCGGTTTTCATCGGCAATCTGCTGGCAGGATTCTTCATGCAACAGCCGGTCGATCTCTCCTTCACCAACCATCAGTGATTTGCCGAACCCGAAAATTCCGGCAAACGAAACATTCAAGAAAGCAAAGCAACGCAAATCGCTGTTTTTGGCGATGAACTCCCGAAAACCCAGGAAATTTCCGGCGCCGGCCGATCCTGCATCGACAAAAGAACCGGTTCCTGAACGGCTGGCGACATGTTCTGCGTTGACGCCCAGGGAAGTTGCGCCCCAGTAAATATGTGTATGCAGGTCAATTAATGCCGGAGATACAATGTCTCCTTCCGCATCGTATTCCGGCAGATTGGATGCCTTCAAATCAGGCCCAATATCCCTAATGATGCCATCCGCGATCAGAATATCGAGGGGGGCGTAATCAAGATTGTCGGCTGCACTGAGGAGCCTGCCGTTGCGGATGAGAAGTGTTTCAGACACAGAATTTCCCGTTCCAATTGTTTCGATTGTGAAAAAGTGTATCAGTTTTTTCCACAGCCTGCCCGCATAAAATACATTAACTGAACGGTCTGTCAATAATTTTAACTGAACGGTCGGTCAGTTAGTTGACAAGTAAAATTTTTGTCTCTATCTTGCCTTGCCATCGGCAGTACCGCGCAACGTTGATGGGGTGAGGTGTCGTCAAACCCAAGGAGGATTTGAAATGAAATCGAGATTTTTAACCGCATGCGCTGTTGGTGCACTTATTGCAGCCAGCGCATTATCCACAGTCGGTGTTGCTTATGCCAAAGACACAATTCGTGTTCGCTTGGCCGAGTACAGCACCAAAACGGGGCCATTCTTCAAGGGCCTCGCTGAGAAATACAACGCCATGCAAGACGGTGTTGAAGTTAAAGTTGAACATTTGCCATGGCCGGAAATGCAACAGCAATTGGTGACCGATATTTCGGCCGGAACTGCACCAGATATTTCCCACATGGCCACCCGTTGGATGGCAGGTTTTGCCAAGGATGGTGCGCTGGCTCCAATCGAAGGATTGATGTCAGACAGCTTTAAACAAAGCTTTGTTCCGACCTTCCTCGACTTGCAGAAGCAAGATGGACATACATGGGGATTGCCGATTGCGGCATCTGCTCGTGGCATGTTTATCAACAAGGAACTATTCGCCAAGGCCGGCATTTCATCTGCGCCAAAAACCTGGGACGAAACCTTGGCGGCAGCCAAGAAGATCAGTGCGCTGGGCGATCAGATTTATGGCATTGGTGTTCAGGGGCATGACCTGGATACAGAAGGGTACTGGTTCTATTCACTTTGGACCCACGGTGGAGCGATCATTGGTGAAAACGGCAAAAGTGGTTTTGCCAGTGCAGAAGCAATTGCCGCCACTGACAATTATATTCGGCTCATCAAAGAAGGTGCAACTCAGCCGGGTGTCACAGCATCAAGCCGTGAAGATCTTCAAAACCTGTTTGCTGCCGGAAAACTCGGCATGGTGCTTTCGGGCCCATGGTTGAACAAGCAGTTGTCTGAGGAGGCGCCAAACATCAAGTATGAAATTGCGGCGATCCCGACCAAGACAACCAGTGCCACGTATGGAGTAACAGACACCATTTCCGTTCTTGATACTTCCCAGCACAAGGAAGAAGCCATCAAATTCTTGGAATTTGCTTTCAATGACGAGAACCGTCTTGAATTCGGCAAGATCGAAGGATTTGTACCGGTGCTGAATTCCATGGCTAAGGAAAAATTCTTCACCGACGACCCCAACATGGCGGTGTTCCTGGAGATGTCTCCGGTGGCACGATTTGCTCCGTTGGTTCCACATTGGGAAGAAATGGCCGACGCGCTGAAAGCCGGTCTCTCCCAGGCCTATTCCGGTGATATGTCATCGCAAGATGCACTACAGAAAGCTGCTGCAAAAATGGATGAACTTTTGGCGGAGTAGCTCTCAACGAGTTGGCCAGCGACACCCTCCCAGCCGCTGGCCAGCTTGCACTATTCGACTTACCCGGTGACAATGAACGGGTGCGGGAGATGACTTAAAAATTCAAAAATCTATACGGCGGAAAAATGAAACGAATTGGAAAATTTTCGCCGTATTTGCTGATCGCACCGAGCTTTTTCCTGTCGGTATTCGTCATTGGCTATCCGATTTTTGATGTCGTGCGAATGTCGCTTTTCAAAGTAAATCGATTTGGTAAGCTGCAGAAATTTAATGGTTTTGGGAACTTCACCAAAGCGTTTAGTGATGATGTGTTTCTCCAAACCATTGGCCAGACGGCCATTTGGACCGTGTCGGTGGTTGGTGGCACGGTATTGTTGTCAATACCAATAGCGATGATCCTCAACGAGGATTTTTACGGACGTTCAGTTGCCCGCACAATTATCCTGCTGCCTTGGGCAGTGTCCCTGGCGATGACTGCGGTTGTCTGGACTTGGGTGGTTAATGGTGACTTTGGTACGCTGAACATGACGTTGAACTCCCTCGGCCTGATGGATGGAAATTATGTTTGGCTCGCCAATGCAGATGCCGCCTTCACAATTGTAATCCTGATCGGAATATTGGTTTCCATTCCTTTTACGGTGACGATTTTTCTGGGCGGTCTGACATCGATCCCCGACACATTGTATGAGGCGGCGATGACGGATGGGGCCAGTGGATGGAAACGGTTCCGCTATATCACCATGCCGTTGCTAAAGCCGTTTACCCAGATCGCCGTGGTATTGAACGTCATTTACGTGTTCAATTCGTTCCCCCTGATCTGGATCATGACCAATGGCGGTCCAGCCAATCAAACCGACATATTGATCACCTATGTGTACAAGCAGGCATTTCGGTTCGGCAAGCTCGACAAGGCTGCCGCGGGTTCCGTGGTGATGTTTGCGATGCTGGTGATCTTCACCATTTTGTATTTCTATATCACGCGGGACAAACATCCGGCCGCGAAAAAGGCGAAGGATGCTGATGATGCAGTTTTGGAGGATCTCAATGTCTCCAAAGCTTAAACGCAGCCTGATTTGCTGGGGTCTGTTGTCACCCATCGTTGTGGTGATTTTGTTTCCTTATCTGACGATGCTTTCAACGGCTCTGACCGCAAAATCCGAAATATTTGTATTTGAAAAGTCCTGGTTTCCAAAAGTGCCAACTTTGGAAAACTTTGCCATGGTCTGGACGGAGCGCGGGTTTGGACGGGCATTGGCAAACAGCCTGTACATATCAATTGGCGCAACTTTGTTGTCGGTGATCGTTGCGGTGCCGGCCGCCTACGCCATGTCCCGATTGCATTTTAAGGGACGCAATGCCTACCGAATTTATCTTCTGATTACCCAGATGATTTCACCAATCGTCTTGATCATAGGATTGTTCCGGCTGTTTGCATTTCTCGGCATGGTCAACAGCATGAATGCTCTGATCGCCGCGCAGAGCGCCTTTTTCATGGCCTTCGCAATCTGGATGACCGCGAGTTATTTCGACACGGTCCCCAAGGAACTCGAGGAAGCAGCATGGTTGGACGGGGCCGGGAAATTCACCGCATTCATGCGCGTGTTTTTGCCACTGTGTCTTCCCGGAATTGCCGTTACTGCGCTTTTCACATTCATCAATTCCTGGAACGAATATGCACTAGCTTTGACGTTGCTGCGGGACAATGCCAGCCACACCGTTCCAGTTGCTATCGCGTTTTTGACCGGCACTTTGTACGAAATCGAATGGAACTTGATCATGGCAGCGACCTTTATGGCGACCATTCCGGTGGCCATCATATTCGCGTCCATTCAACGGTATCTGATCCGCGGATTGTCATTAGGTGGTGTCAAATGATCAAACAGGGATTCTGCTCATGTCTTCAATAAACGTTATGGATGTTGCCAAGTTTTATGGCTCGCAGCAGGTGTTGTTCGATGTAAATGTTTCCATCGAACATGGGGAGTTTGTTGTTTTGGTGGGGCCGTCAGGTTGTGGCAAATCCACGCTGCTGAGGATGATCGCCGGTTTGGAATCAGTTTCTGGGGGTGAAATTCTTCTGGGCGACGAACTGATTAATGATGTATCGCCGCAAAAGCGTGATGTTGCCATGGTCTTTCAGACCTACGCTCTTTATCCGCATATGACGGTTGAAGAAAATATTTTGTTTGCTTTGAAGATGCGCAATCAATCTCCGCAACGGTGCGAGGTAGCGCTGAAGGAAGTTTCTGAGATACTTGGTCTTGGAGACCTGTTGGACCGATACCCCAAACAATTGTCCGGTGGGCAACGTCAGCGTGTCGCCATGGGTCGGGCGATTGTGCGAAATCCACAGGCTTTCCTGTTTGATGAACCGTTAAGCAATCTCGACGCCAAGTTGAGGTCGCACATGCGAACGGAAATCCGTGGGCTGCATCAAAGACTGGGAACAACCTCGGTTTATGTGACACACGATCAGGTTGAAGCCATGACCATGGCTGACCGAATTGTGGTTATGAATGGTGGGCGCATCGAACAGATTGGAACGCCAATCGAGCTCTACGACAATCCAGCCAACAAGTTCGTCGCTGGATTTTTGGGGTCACCAACCATGAATTTCGTCGATGGCGAACTTCGGGTGGATGGAAATGATGCAATATTTGTTTCGCACCAGGAGAAAAAATTTCAGGTTGGCGCACATGCCAATATGGGTGACTTGGACAAACGCCGCGCGACAATCGGAATTCGGCCACAAAGTATTACTCTTACGCCGGTGGATTCCCAGGATGATGAATTGGTGGGCCATGTTCGGGTTGTTGAACAAACCGGATCGGAAACAATTTCGGTTGTCGACTTTCTTGACTCGGAAATCATCGTCCAGAGCCCTCGCCGGCAATTGCTACACCCAGACCAGGCTGTTCGGGTCGAGTTCGATATGGCGGCGGCACATATGTTTGATGCCCAAAATGGCCTACGTTTAAACTAATAGATTCTGATCGATTCCAGGGACCTGACAAAGATGGCAAAAAGAGACCGAGCACGATCTGAAAGAAATATCCTGAAGGCCGCCCGAATGGAGTTTGCGAAATCGGGCTATGCCGGGGCCAGGGTTGAAAAGATCGGCTCACGCGCAAAGGTCAGCAAGGGGATGATTTACCATTGCTTTGGCAGCAAGGACGGATTGTTTGTCGCAGTTCTAGAGGAGCTTTACCAGCGGCTCAATGAAAGCAATGGCGAATTGGTGATCAATGACTGCGAACCTGTAGAAGGCATTCAGCGGCTGACCGCGCACACGTTCAGATATTTTGCAGAGAATCCGGAGTTTATCATTCTGGTGAATTCGGAAAATCTGATGAAAGGCAAGCATCTGAAAAAGTCGAAAACCATGCGAGAGATGTTTCGCCCTGTTTATGACAAGCTCGATTACTTGCTGAAAACCGGCGCTGAACAGGGGATCTTTCGCAAGGATGTCGAAACAACCCACTTTTACATATCAATTGTGGCGCTTGGCTATTTCTTCCTGTCCAACCGCTACACGCTGGGCGTGGTATTTGATTCCGATCTGTTCTCCGAAGACATTCTGGATCAGCGCCTGCAGCATATTCAGGAAATCGTTCTGGGTTATTTGTCCAATTCGTCAGACCAAACCAGCCTCTTACCGTCTGTTTGATGAAGTGTTTTACGGTGACTGAGTATCAAATGGGCCAAATGGCGAGGCAGACAAAATTAATCTCGATCAGAATTATGACTAATGAAATCAAGAGATTATCATGAAACATAGGGGAGTTTTGTTCTATCCGTGGGACGCAGTTGGTGCGGACGGTTGCTCTACCGATGGTTTTGAGGACTGGGCGGACCAAAGCAATCTCAATGCGCTGGCGGTGGCAACCAGCTATCACGCGGGAAAATTTATACGACCGGCCGCAAAGTCCGGGCCGAGGGTGGTGTTTCCTGAAGACGGCACGGTTTATTTTCAGCCTGACCAATCCCGATATGGTTCGGTTAAGCCAAAGGTTTCTGCATTTACCGAAAAGGTCGATGTGCTGGAAGCGCTGTGTCGATCCGGTCGCCATATAATTACCGGCTGGACCGTATTGCTCCACAATACACGTCTGGGGTTTGAACATCCCGATAAGACGGTTCGCAACGCTTTCGGTGATCCATACCCCTATAGCTTGTGTCCGTCGCATCCCGATAATCAGCACTATGCAGTCAATTTGTGTAGTGACCTTGGGGCAAATTATGATCTCAAGGGTTTGTCAATTGAGACGCCGGGATTTCTGCCATTCGCACATGGCTTTCACCATGAGTTCTCGCAAATGCGTTCCAATCTCTGGCTGGATCACCATTTGGGTCTGTGTTTTTGCGACCACTGTAGGGCAGGGGCGGCAGAGGCGGGAGTTGATGCAGACGGTCTGAAGCGAAAAATCGCGGCAATGATCGACGACTATCTGGCATCCACCGATAATTTGTCTCAGTCAGATGCTTCTACCCGGTTAGCCAATGACCGCCGGACCAACAGCGATCTGGAGGCCTATATCAACTATCGTTGCGAAACGGTGTCGCAATTGGTTGCCCGGATTCGAATTGAGTTGCGTGCTGACTGTGAATTATTTGTCATCCCTACAACCGACCGACCGACATCACAGTGTTGGGTGGAAGGGTCTGATCTTGAGCGTTTGGCGCGAGTTGCTGATGGGCTGGAAGTGCCGTTTTACGAGCCGACTGTAGAGGCAGTTTTAAGGGATGCAGCTGAGACCAGAATCACGGTGGGTCAAAATGCACGCATTCGCGGAATTCTCCGTCCCGGGCAACCGGATCTGAACGACCCGCAGGATCTGACATCGGCAGCTACCGGATTGAGTGAATCCGGAGTTGAAGGCGTCTCATTTTACAATTTTGGATTGCTGCGACCCCACCATCTGGAAGCCATCGGACAGGCGGCAGGTGCCGCAAAGGCGCTAAAGCCGGCAGTTCAATCAGGAGAAATCAAATGAAACAGGATATCGTTTTAATTTCGGGCGCGCCTGGCGGCATAGGTGTCGCATTATGCCGAAAATTCATTGAGCAGGGATACACGGTTGCGGCACTGGACCGCGATGAAGCAGCGATGCAGCGTTTGGAAAAAACCATGCAGGACGAGTTTGGATCATCTGTCATTCCGGTGCTGTGCGATTTGACCGAGGGTCAGAAAGTTCGGGAAGCCGTCGACCGGATTGAAGCCGACCACGGGCCAATCTCCAGGTTGGTCAACAACGCCGCCTTTATCACTGAAACCGGTAATCTGAAACGCATGACCCCGGAAAAATGGGATGCGGAAATATCGGTCAATCTGAACGGGGTTTACAACCTGACGGCCCCGGTACTTGATCATATGTGCCAGCGGCAATCGGGAGTTGTGACGACAGTTTCGTCGGTAAACGGATTGGCGGCCTTCGGGCATCCTGCTTATAGCGCCTCAAAGGCCGGCTTGATCAGTCATATGCAATGTGTCGCCATTGAATATGGTCCACGGGGTATTCGCGCAAATTGCGTATTACCCGGAACGGTGGCAACCGATGCCTGGAAAGCAAGGATAGAAAAAGAGCCGAATGTATTTGAGCTATTGAAGAAGTGGTATCCGCTTGGGATGGTTGCCACGCCTGAAGACGTAGCAGAAGCTGTCTGGTTCCTGTCCTCACCTGCTGCCCGGGTCATTACCGGCACCAGTTTGCGGGTCGATGCTGGCCTGATGGCAGGCAACCGGTTGATGGCACAGGAATTATCCCAGGAAGACTTCTCATGACCAAGTTGATCGAGACATTCCAATGAACAGTCGATATCTGCCAGACCATATCGAAACGCCCTGTGTTGTTATTGATGTGGATATTGTTGACCGCAATATTCGCCGTGCGCAGGATTATCTTGATGAGCATGGGGTCATGAGCAGGCCCCACATCAAAACTCACAAGCTACCGAAATTTGCCCACCGGCAAATAGAGGCAGGTGCTATTGGCATTACCTGCCAAAAAATTGGCGAAGCTGAAGTTATGGCCGATGCGGGTATTGGCGACATATTGATCACCTATAACATTGTCGGCACGGCCAAGCTGCAGCGATTACGGCGGTTGGCGCAAACCTGTCGGCTGACGGTGGTTGCAGATTCTGAACAGGTGGTTCGTGGGTTGTCTGAGACGTTTGCGACGGCTGCTGTGGAACTGTCGGTTCTGGTGGAATGTGACACTGGACAGCAGCGGTGCGGTGTCCAGACAAGCGAACAGGCTGCCCATCTGGCGACATTCATCGACGCGGCACCCGGACTGTTATTTGACGGGTTTATGACCTACCCGCCGAAAAAAAGTCATGAGCGGGTAAACCAGTTTCTACAGCGTGCAGTGGAACTTTGCGAAAGCAACAAGCTCGAGGTTAATACGGTCAGCAACGGTGGAACGCCGGACATGCAAAACAGCCACCTTGTGAGCTGCGCGACTGAACATCGAAGCGGGACCTATATCTACAATGATCGCAGTTTGGTGGAATCAGGCGATTGCAAGCTGGCGGATTGTGCGCTGGCCGTTCATGCAACGGTGGTTTCACGGCCAACTGATGATCGGATGATTATTGATGCCGGTTCGAAGGTTCTCACATCAGATCCGATGGGGCTAACCGGATTTGGTCATGTTGTGGAATATCCCAAAGCAGCAATCCGGGAACTTCATGAGGAACATGGGATAGTTGACCTTTCAAATTGCGTCGGGACGTTGCCCAATATTGGCGATATTGTTCAGATCATTCCCAATCATGCCTGTGTGGTAAGCAATCTGTTTGACCGGGTTTTTCTGCGCCATGGCGATGGCCGCATCGAAATACAGGATGTGGCCTGCCGCGGCCAGGTTTGGTGAAGTTCGCACCAGTCATTTGAATTCCCACATGACCTTCGGCAATATTGCCGCATCTAATCAGTCGCTGCGTCGGGTTCTGGCATCCTTGCGCTTTGTGATGTCGGGGTTTAATGCGATGTCCAGCCCAGGTCCAGTGGGGGCTTTGATAAATCCGTCTTCGATTGGCGGCAATTGTGTGACAAGTTCACCGTACCAACCATAGTAGAAGGCGCGCACAACTTCCTGGATGAACATGTTGGGAGCGTGAAGCGCCAGATGAGTTGAGGCTGTCAGCGCCACCGGGCCGGTGCAGTCATGAGCGGCAAACGGGATGCCGTGACTATCGCACAGGGAAGCGACCTTGCGGCCTTCGGATAGTCCGCCTCCCCAAACCAGATCCATGATCACCACCCCCATGCGTGCTTGTTCAACCAGTTGTTTGAACTGATATCTCTGTCCCAACAGTTCACCTCCAGCAATGGGGGTCTGTACCGCGTCGCAAATCGCTGCCGCCTGGCTGGGGTCGTCCATGCGTACCGGGTCTTCAATCCATGTCAGATCAAATTCTTCGAGAGCTTCAGCAATGCGCCGGGCAGTGGGGACATTCCACAATGAATGTAGCTCGGCCATGATTTCCATCTTGTCACCAACCGCATGGCGAATTTTCTCAAAGGGCTGGATGGCCTTTTTTAGATCCTGATTGGAAATATAAGTGCCGCCGGATGCCTCAGCGGCAAAATCAAAGGGCCAAATCTTCATCGCATTTATGCCCATCTCCAACAGGCTGTGCGCTACTTCATCGGCCCGATGCAAAAAACCTTCAAGGTCTTCATAGGGCCCCGCCTTGGAGTCGAGCCCAAAATTGGCCGTGGTTTGTGCCGGTGCCTTGCGAACATATTGGTAGCCGGCACAGGTATTATAGACGCGAACAGAATCCCGGCTTGCACCGCCCAGCAATTGATAGATTGGCTGATCAACAAACTGACCCCAGATGTCCCAAAGGGCAATTTCTACTGCCGAAGTGCCGCGCATTTCCGCGCCCGACCCTCCGCGACCGGCATAACCTGTCATGCGCTGGGCGTGACGTTCTATATGTAACGGATCTTGTCCCAGCAGATAGGGCGCAACAAATTCATGTATATGTGCCTCTACAGCGTCGGCACCAAAATAAGTCTCACCCAGCCCAACCGGGCCTTCATCAGTGTGGACCTGAACCCAGAGCAGGTTTGGGTGTTCATCGACATAAATGGTTTCTAATGCTGTTACCTTCATAGGGTTCATCCTGGGCTGGTGGCGTTTGATTTTTGACCCATCGCTTACGTTGTAATTTTGGGCTGACGTGATTGAAACTGTGTCGGTGATTATCTTCAATGAGAGGCTGAAAGGAAGTGAAGTTCACGCCACAAAAGTCTGGTTTGCAAAATTTTTTTTCGACCAAATTTGCGCATTCAACTGAGATTCGGATTATTTCGAATTTTCCTACCGTATTTTCAATGGGTTAGTTAGAAAACAGATATTGGGGTGAAATAAAAATTACTGATTGACATTTATTTCAGTTATGTGAAATAAATACCGTAAGCTGCAAGAAATTGCAAATTCTACATCTACGGATTGTCGTTGTTTGCAGTGTTTGAAGGGAGCCCAGCCGAACGGTTGGCCCGATCACAGCAAAAGGAGTGATGTGTTATGGTAATAGGGAAAAAATTAATCGCGGCGGGCCTCGTGGCCTCCTCGCTTGTGGCAGCGGCCAGTGGTGCTGCGGCTGCAGATGGCAAGCGGATCGCGTTTTTCGTGTCTGATTTGTCGAATGTGTTTCACCAGTCTCAGGCCGCGGAAGCCCAGCGCTATGCGAAAGAGAAATATGGTGCTGAAGTCGTTGTCTTTGATGGACAGGCTGATTCAGCAGTAATGACGCAGAACGTTGATCAGGTTGTTGCAGGCGCATTTGATGCAGCCACATTGCACATCTGGGACGCTGAAGCTGCTACCCCCGGTGTAAAAGAAGCTTTGGGTGAAGGCATCGTCATGACGTCATTTTTTAGCCCGATTACCGATACCGGTATCCCAACTGCACGCAGCGACGAAGCTGGCGTTTCATTTGAGATGGGCGCACAGATGGCGAAGGCATGGAAAGAAGCTCATCCTGACAAGCCAATCGTCATGGTGCAGCTTGGATGGCCAAACCATACTGAAGTGAATTCAGGTCGTACCGCACCGTTTGCCAAAGGCGTTCTCTCGGTTGATCCATCCGCCGAAAATCTTGGTGCTCTGGATTCCAGCGCCGGGCAGGAAGCTGCCAAGCAGATCATCGTCGATCTCCTGACTCAACGTCCGGAAGTCAACTTGATCTATTCTGAAGCTTCTAACCTTACCGTTGGTACAATGGCTGGTCTGTCCCAGTTGGGTCGCGGCAAGTTTAAAGACGGCAAGCCGGTTACCGAAATTGTTGCCAGTGTAGACTTTGACACTGTTGAATTCGGCCAGATCTATGACCCCAATTCGAGCCTGAAAGTATCAATGGGTCTGCCGCCCGTTGAAACTGCTCAAGGACGTATCGACCTGGTCATGGACGTGGTCAAAGGTAAAGTTCCTTCTTCATCGAAGACCGCTGAAGAGTTCTTCTACAAGGCTTACACAATTTCATACTGGACGATGCCTGAAGCAGACGCCAAAACTTGGCTTGAAGCACAGTTCGGAAAATAGTCTGAAAATACCAAAGCGGGCGGCCGATCAAATTCACATATGTGAACCGGCCGCCAGCCCTCCCAGTCAGCAGGCTGGTCAAGCAAGGTCCGATTGATTTTGCACCAGCCTGCTGATTACGATGCCCGGCAATTTCAGAGATGTTATTGCACCAGCCGGAAAACCGTTAATTAGCCAGACAAAGGAGAGACAGATTGACCGATCATAACCAATCACCGGCTCTTTCTTCTGACCTGGCCCCTGTTCTGGCCGTTAAAGACCTTACCAAGGACTATCCCGGCGTCCGTGCTGTCGACAATGTCAGCTTCTCCATTCAAAGCGGCACCGTACATTGCCTGGTTGGTGAAAATGGTGCCGGAAAGTCGACCCTGGTCAAAATGTTGACCGGCGCGTTGCAACCAACTAGCGGATCCATGAATGTCAATGGCTCGCAGTACGAACCAACCAACCCACAAGATGCCCGCGATGGCGGAATTGCCACCTTGTTTCAGGAACTTCACGTCGTTGATGAACTGACGGTATTGGAAAACCTGACTCTTGGAATGGAACGCAGTCGGTTTGGTTTTCTGATTAAATCGAAACTGGAAGATCGGGTTGTACAGACATTATATGCGATCGAGCCTTCCATTGATCCGTCGGCACGTGTGTCGACGCTCAGCGTGGCGCAAAAACAGATCGTCGAAATTGCCCGTGCAGCGTCTTCTGGTGCCAGCGTCATTATCATGGATGAGCCAACAGCCGCCTTGTCTGAACGAGAAGTGGAACGGTTGTTTGCGGTGATCCGGCGCTTGCGGGATTCTGCCGTGACAGTGGTTTATATTTCACACAAGCTTGAAGAGATTTTTCAGCTCGGGGACGCGGTCACTGTGCTTAGAGACGGCAAACATATTGCGACCAAGCAATTGTCGGATGTTGATGGTCGATCTGAGCTGATCGAAATGATGATTGGACGCAGCGTATTTCAGGACTATTCCCCCAGAGGTAAAATCTCAGACGAGAAAGTTTTGCTCGCTAAAGGCCTGACCAATTCTGTGCTTAGGGATGTTTCATTTCATATCAACCGGGGCGAAATCGTCGGATTTTATGGTCCGGTTGGTGCTGGCAAAACAGAAATTGCGCGGGCCCTGTTCGGTGCCGACAAGGTGGCCGGATCAATTGAATTCAAGGGCCACCCAGTTGGACGGTCACCTAAAGAGGCAATTGCCGCAGGCATTGCGCTGGTTCCCGAAGAACGCCGAACCCAGGGCTTGTTTACAAGTCTTTCAATCAGGGAAAACGTTCCGGTGATGAACCTGCGTCGTTTGTCCAACAACGGGGTGTTTCGCGCGTCTGTCGAACATGACGCTGCGGTTGACTATGTCAACAGATTGAACATTGCGACCGAGTCGATTGACAAGCACACCGAGAAGCTTTCCGGCGGAAATCAGCAAAAAGTGGTGTTTGCCAAATGCCTGTTTGCCGACGCTGATCTGCTATTGCTTGATGAGCCGACCCGGGGCGTGGATGTTGGTGCGAAAACCGAGATTTACGACATTATCAGGAACCTCGCGGACGAAGGTAATTCGGTCGCTATATTTTCATCGGAACTGGAAGAAGTGCTTGGAATATGTGATCGCATTTTCCTTCTTTATGCCGGCTCGTTGGAAGCTGAGGTCACCAACGGGGCCAATGTAGATGCCCCTCACATTCTTAATGTGGTCACCGGTGGTCATGTGGGAGGCGTGCAATGACTGTCACAGCAAATATAGGCCGTTCGCTGAGCGATGACCGGCGCAAAATGAGTGATGAAGCGTTCATCACACTTTTGGTGGCTTCCGTTGCCGTCGGGTTGTTTCTGTTTGCATCCTTGTTGGTTCCGAACTTTTTCCAACTTCTCAATATGCTCAATCTGGTTACCAATAATTGGGCGGTCATATCGCTGGGAATCGGCGTGTCTTTTTTACTTGTGTCCGGAAATTTTGATTTGTCGGTCGGTGGCATTGTTGCCCTTTCGGGTGTGCTTTCAGTGTGGTTTGCCCAGGCAACGGGCGGGGCCAATGCTCTGTCCACCGGATTGGGTTTACCCTACTGGCTGGCAATTACATGTGCCCTGGGTGGTGCACTTGCAATTGGCGCGTTGAATGCCCTGTTCGTTGTTAAATTTCGCATTCCGTCGATTATTGTCACGTTGGGAACCATGATGTTGGCGCGCGGGATTGCCCAGGTCGTTACTCAGGGGTCGCAGCGCAATACAAATCTGCCAGATGAATTCGGTGTGCTCGGCAATATGACCATGTTCGACACGTCCGTAAAACTTCCGGTTGCCTTCATGCTGATATTGTTGCTGATTGCCATATTCATTGAGCGCAAGACGGTTTTTGGACGGCTTACCTACTGGATAGGGGCCAATCCAATAGCTGCCAGTCTGTCTGGCATCGACAAGGAAAAACACGTCACCTATTTGTATTTGTTCAGTTCCCTGATCGCTGGAATCGTTGGCATTCTTCTGGCTTCAGAATTCAAGTCCGGATACTCCAACCGCGGCACATTGATGGAGTTCGACGCATTGGTGATCGCCCTGTTGGGCGGTGTTGCCATTGCCGGCGGATTTGGCTCCGTTGTGGGGATGTTCTTTGGAGCAGTTATTCTCGCCATCGTCACATCGGCCGCAACTGGAATGGTGCTGTCTCCTGACTGGCAATATATCCTGAAAGCAATTGCGGTGTTTCTTGCAATTGTCACGCAGACCTGGGCTTTGGCCCGAAGGAACCGGTGAAGAACATGGCGCAATCATCCGATATTTCGCAAACCTCGCTCTCCGGTGGCCATCAGGTCGCGCAGTTTTTGAAGAACTATTACATCTATTTCGTTCTGGTCGGTGTGGTCGTGCTGCTGAGCGTGGCTAATCTGGACAGATACGATCTGTTTGAGCGCGGCAATTTTCTCTACGACAAGAACATCATCAACATCTTGCGGATATCTGCCCCTTTGTTGACGCTGGCAGGTGCGTTCACGCTGTTGATGGTATCAGGTTACATCGATTTGTCGGTCGGCAGCGCGATGAGCCTGAGCGCCGTGATCTACGCCATGTTGGCGATAAACGGCGTGCCATTCTTGCCGGCATTTGCCCTGACAGTCCTTGCGGGAGTGGGCATGGGTCTGATCAATGGTTTTCTGGTTGTTCGTTTGAAGATAACGCCGGTAATTGCAACACTGATCACCCTAAGTCTCTTTAAAGGCATTGCATTATTGCTGGTTCAGGATGGTGTTTCGGCGATCAAGTCTGGCGGTGGATTGAAAATGCCGGTCTGGTTCAATTCTTATGGACGCGAAGCTGTTTGGCTGGGTCTGCCAATGGCATTTTGGATTGCTGTGGTGGTGACGATTGCCTTGGTTGTTGCGCAAAACCGTTCCTTACTCGGAAAATATGCAGCTGCAACTGGTGGAAATCCAACAGCTGCCAAATTATCAGGGATCAACACCAGCAAGGTCGTCATTTGGCTCTATGTGCTGGTCGGCGTATCTGCAGCATTGGCTGGAATTGCCCGGTCAAGTTTCATGTCGCTGGGCGACCCGCTTTCTGGTGATGGTATGGAATTGTCAGCCATTTTGGTGGTGTTGATAGGCGGCACGGCATTTAGTGGTGGCGAGGGCCGTGTGCTGCGCTCATTTATTGGCGCGCTAATCATTATGGCATTGACCATCGGCATGTTGACTCTGGTACCTGCCTATTACCAAACATTGGTGATTGGTGCCGCGCTGCTAGCTGCAGCTGCATCCAACCATCTGGTCAGCCGAAAGGAGACTGCGTCGTGAATATTAGTACAGGCACCGCAGATTTTGAGACGATCCGTCTCATCACACGTGTTCTTACGCTTCACTATGAAGAGGGACGTCTGCAATCTCAGATCGCGACCGAACTTGGCCTCTCAACGGCCAAAGTGAACCGGTTGATCAAGCAGGGTAGAGAATTGGGAATGGTGAGGATCACCATCGACAGCCCCTACCAACGACTGGTCGAACTTGAAAGTAAACTGATCGGCAGATGGGATATTCAAAGTGCTCTGGTCACTCCTACGGTCACCGGCAATCTCGATACCACGTTGCAGCAAGTTGGAACTGCTGCGGCAAATCTTCTGGTTGAAAATATTCGTGACGGCGACATCATTGCTATCACTGGCGGCAAGGGTGTCAGTGCGTTAGTCGAAAATCTGAGAGTAGACCGCGCATTCGACGTGACAGTCGTGCCGCTTACCGGGTGTGTCCAGGGAAAACACTATACAGATGTCAATCACGTGGCGACAAAGCTGGCTGAGGGGTTGGGGGGCAAGGCAATGCTTATCCATGCACCATTGTTCGCCGAATCCGAAGATGAAAAGCGAATGATCTGTTCTTTGCGACAGATAAATGAAGTATTCGACCTGGCGCGCAATGCCAATATAGCCCTGACCGGGATCGGTTCCATTTTGACACCGGCATCGAGCTATTACGACTTGCATCCGATTTCCGCCTCCGATCGCAAGTTGTTGATAGACAAAGGCGCGGTAGGTGAGTTCGTTGCGCATTTGATCGATGACAGGGGGCAGCTATGTGATGTCGAGCTGAACCGGAGACTGGTCGCGCTGGAACCTGAAGAAGTCGCTCGAATTCCAAAAACCGTTGGCATTGCAGCAGGCGAAGAAAAAGCCGTGCCGGTGCGTTCAATCCTGAATGGTCAATATTTGTCATCACTGGTTGTTGATGAAGCGACCGCCAATACGGCTCTCAGCCCCATCAAAGAAGTTGCATAAGAGGTTACGATGCTCACACGCGAAATTGGAAATACCGGCATCAATGCTTCGGCCGTCGGCCTGGGTACCTGGGCCATTGGCGGCTGGATGTGGGGCGGCACGGATGAGGCCGCTGCGGTCGACGCCATCAAGGCGTCAATCGACAAGGGAATTACTCTGATCGATACCGCGCCTGTCTATGGCATGGGGCGGTCAGAAGAAATCGTCGGACGCGCCATTGCCGGACAACGCGACAAAATAGTTTTGGCTACCAAATGTGGCCTCGTCTGGCATGCCCAAAAGGGCAACCACTTTTTCGATCAGCAGGATAAGCCGGTTCACCGATATTTGGGAAAAGACGCCATTGTCTATGAAGTAGAGCAGAGCCTTGACCGTTTGGGCACCGACTATATCGACCTCTACATCACCCACTGGCAAGACCCGACCACGCCGATCGCTGAAACCATGGAAGCGATGGAGCAACTCAAAAAAGCTGGAAAAATTCGCGCAATCGGTGCGTCAAATACGTCAGTAGAAGACCTCAATGCCTATGTTGCTGCCGGTCAACTGGACGCGCTGCAGGAAGAATACAGCATGGTGAAAAGGGACATTGAAAGCACATTGTTGCCGGACTGCGCCAAAAACGACGTATCGATGCTGAGCTATTCATCTTTGTCGCTTGGATTGCTGTCTGGGAAAATTGGACCCGACAGAAAGTTTGATGGTGATGATCTGCGCAAGGACAATCCGCTGTTTTCAATCGCCAATCGACAAAGAATATCTCAATTGATGGATGAAATAGCGCCTATTTGTAGCGCCCATAACGCTACCAGTGCTCAGATAATTATCGCCTGGACGCTCCAGCAACCGGGCATAACCTTTTCTTTGTGCGGAGCTCGAAATCCGCAACAGGCCAACGAAAATGCCGATGCCGGGCATATTGAATTGAGCCAGGATGATATTAGGAAAATTAATACTGCAGCAGCCAGCCACCTGACCAATTTAGACGGTTAGTTAAACGCAACAATTGAAAAAGGAGTTGCACTGACTTGATTCAGTGAACCCTCGCCCTATGCCAGAAACCAGAGATCATCATTTTGCCGGGATTTCCAAAAATGGCACCTTTGACGTGATTGTCATAGGTGGCGGCATCAATGGTATTGGCGTGTTTCGGGAGTTGTCGCTGCAGGGGTTGAGAGTCTTGCTGGTGGAGAGGAACGACTTTTGCTCAGGTTGTTCTGCGGCGCCTTCCAGAATGATTCATGGCGGGTTGCGTTATCTTGAAAATGGTGAGTTTTCGCTGGTGCGCGAATCGCTGCAGGAGCGTGACGCCTTATTGAAAAACGCGCCTCACATGGTCAAACAATTGCCGACTACCGTTCCCATCAGGTCGATATTTTCGGGTTTGTTGAATGGCGTGGCGAATTTCCTGCATTTACCGACCAAGCCATCGGAACGGGGAGCTTTGGCGATCAAGGCTGGTCTGATGATGTATGACTGGGTAACCCGGCGCCGCAGAATCTTGCCAAAACACAATTTTCGTGGACCCTCCCAGACCCGTCGAATCTGGCCACACATGCGCCAGGGCACCCGATTCAGCGCGACATATTATGATGCCTGGATCAGCCATCCGGAACGGTTGGGTCTGGAATTGCTGCAGGATGCGGAAGCCGCAAATTCAGATTCGATGGCACTCAATTATGCGGATTTGACGACCAATGACGACGACACTCTGACGCTTACAGATAACGTGTCTGGCAAATCCTTGCCCGTAACCGCCAAGGCGGTCATTAATGCCACGGGGGCCTGGGTTGACCGAACGTCATCGCAGTTGCCCGGCCGGGCACAAGCAGTAACACCCATGGTGGAAGGGACCAAAGGGTCTCACTTGATTATCGATAATGCCGAACTGAAGGAAGCTTTGGGCGGGCATATGATCTACTTTGAAAACGCTGACGGTCGGGTGTGCATCTTATTTCCCTATCTATCGAACGTGCTGGTTGGAGCCACCGATATTCGCGTCGAAACGCCCTGCAGAACACGCTGCGAGGATGAGGAAAAAGACTACATATTAGGTTCTCTGAAAAACGTCTTTCCTGATATCGATGTGACACAGTCTCAGATCGTTTTTTCCTATAGCGGTATCAGACCATTGCCCAAAAGCGACCAGGCATTTACCGGGCGAATTTCCCGATCGCATTTTGTCAAACGCCTGGAAGGTCCGATTCCGCAATTTTGCATGATTGGCGGCAAGTGGACCACCTTTCGGGCTTTTGCAGAACAGGCAACCAATGATGTGTTGAACGAACTCGGAAAAAGCCGCACCAGTGAAACACTGAATTTGCCCATTGGTGGTGGACGCGACTACCCGACAGACACCGCAGAATGGATTGCAACAATTTGCACAGAGTTTGATATCAAACCTGACCGGGCTCAACACTTGCTGGACCATTATGGCGCTAATGCGGGTCAGGTTCTGACTGCATGTGAACAACATGGAGCGGCAATAAAACTGTCAGACGATTGCTCCTACACGTTTGCCGAGATTGCTCATCTGGCTCGTTCAGAGCGAATCGTGCACCTGTCTGATCTGGTGTTGCGCCGGACGGATTTGGCAATTACCGGGCAAGTCTCCACGACAATGATTGCAAATGTCGCAAAGGTTGTTGGCAGCGAATTGGGCTGGAGCGCTGCTCAACGGAAACGCGAAATAGAAGCGCTGACTTCTGAGTTGAACGAATTTTATGGTGTTTGTCCGCAGACACTTTCAAACAGATCGAAATGAAGGAACGAACTATGCGAATCAGCACCAAAGCGCGAATGAACCGAATGTTCACCAATGGTGGCTGTCTCGATGTCGCCATTGACCATGGGGTTTGCAACGAGCCGGGATTTATGGACGGACTTGAAGATATTGGATCCGTGGTCGATCAGCTGATTGCGGCGGGCCCCGATGCCATCCAGATGAATTATGGTCAGGCCGACCTGCTTCAGTCACGCGCCGACAAACACAAGCCCGCCCTGGTGATGCGTATTGACATGGGGAACCCCTATAACGACCAGCGCCATCGGGTTATGTGGTCGCAATTGCAAAATGCCGACGAGCCTATAATCGGCGCTTTGGAAATGGATGCCGCGGCCGTCGTGGTGAACTTGTTCATGCTGCCCGATGAACCTGACCTGTTTCATCAATGCGTTGAAAATATTGCCAAAGTTCGCGCCGCCTGTTCCAGATACGGCATGCCTTTGATGATTGAGCCACTGGTGATGCTGCCCAACGAAGTACGTGGGGGTTATCAGGTGGATGGTGACGTTGACAAAATCGCCACGTTGGTTCGGCTGGCAGCCGAAATGGGAGCTGATGTTATCAAGGCAGATCCGACAACCAATGCAGAAGATTACCACAGAGTAATCGAAGCTGCGCGGTGCCCGGTTCTCGTTCGTGGAGGCGGCAAGGAAGACCTGAAAACCGTATTGATCAAATCGGCGGCAGTCATGGCTCAGGGTGCTCAAGGCATGGTCTATGGCCGCAACATCTACCAACACGACAATCCCAAACAGGTGGTGGCTGCATTGATGGCTATTATCCACAAGGGCGCGTCGGGTGAAGAAGCTTGGGAAATCTATCAAAGTGGCTGAACAACAAAAATACTTGCTGGGCCTGGATGCAGGAAACACGGTCATCAAGGCGGTTTTGTTTGACCTGTCGGGTAATGAGATTGCCAAATATGCACGCGATGGCCAATCTTCCACCCCTGAACCGGGTCATGTCGAACGTGATCTGACGGAACTATGGCGCAATGCTTGCGAGGTCATTCGGTCCTGTATTGATAAGGCGGGAATTAACGCCAGCGACATAGTTGGCATTGGATGTGCGGGCCACGGGAATGGCCTGTATCTTTTGGACAAACAAGATGCGCCGCTATTGGCGATCCAGTCGCTGGATACGCGGGCGGCCGGGATAGCTGAAAAACTCAGCGAAGCGGGCAATGGTGATAAGCTTCATGGCCTCTGCCTGCAAAAACCCTGGCCATCGCAAACGCCAACGCTGCTGGCTTGGATTAAAGCCAACCGGCCAGATATCTATGCTGCTACGGGCACGGTTTTTCTGTGCAAGGACTTCATTACCTTTAATCTGACAGGCGAAAAGGTCAGTGACATATCGGATATGAGCGGATGCGGCTTTTTGTCGATGCCGGATTGCTCATATGACGATAGATTGCTTGCTCATTACGGATGGTGTGGATGGCTCCTGCACCATCGGCGTCGTAATGCGCCATATTGCA
>JAALLE010000169.1 GCA_011087605.1 Hyphomicrobiales bacterium | reverse complement strand
TCTGATGGGCCGTCTATAAAAGCATCAGGTTGGGGTAGCTGGGTAGTTACGATATTAATGGCAATGCGCTGATCCCAATAATCCGGTGTGACATCTTCAAGCTTGTGACGCTGGTCATGGGCCGCATTGTTGACCAACACACCGACGGGGCCAAAATCCTGGCTGATTTTGCCAATTGCCGCCTGTAGTGCGGTGGTGTCTGTCACATCGCAATTGATATATTGTACATTGTGCCCCTCGCCAGTGAGGCTTTCCACCAGCGCATTTGAAGGATCATCGCAGATGTCCAGAAAACCGACTTTGGCTCCCTGACGGGCAAAATGGCTGGTAATGGATTCCCCTATCCCAGAGCCGCCGCCAGAGATGACAACGGTCTTTCCAACAAGACTGGGATAGCTGGCTACTGATGAGGTCATGGATTATTTGGTTCCGTACATGCGGTCACCGGCATCCCCAAGGCCCGGAACGATATAACCATTTTCATTCAAATGACTGTCGAGAGCTGCGGTAAAGATCGGCACATCGGGATGGGCATTCTGGAAAGCCTCGATCCCCTCCGGTGCGGCCAACAGGCACAGAAAACGCAGGTTTTTGGCACCGCTGCGCTTTAGCTTGTCGACAGCGAGAGAGGCGGAATTTGCAGTTGCCAACATCGGGTCAACGGCGATCACAACCCGGTCTTCCAGATCAGTGGGTGCTTTATAGTAATATTCCACGGCCTCCAGCGTTTTATGATCACGATACGGACCCACATGGGCAACACGGGCGGAAGGAACCAGATCAAGCATGCCTTCCAGCAATCCGTTACCAGCGCGCAGGATCGAGGCGAAGACGAGCTTCTTGCCTTTCAACATTGGCGCATCCATCCCCTGCATGGGGGTTTCGATGGATTTGGTGGTCAATTCAAGGTCGCGCGTCACCTCGTAACACAGCAGCAGGGAAATCTCCCGCAGCAAGCGGCGAAAACTCGCGGTGGACGTTTGCTTGTCGCGCATGATGGAAAGCTTGTGCTGGACGAGCGGATGGGTAACCACGGTAACATTGGCCATGGGACAACTCCTGAATATTGCTTTTGGCAACAAGTCTAGAGCGCGTCACACCAGGCATACAAGTGGGCCTGCAGTCAGAATCCTCATTCAGTTGGATTTATCCAACCGTTTCACCAGTCGGCCACGGGTTTCTTCATCAACAAAGGCCGCTTCCAGGGCGGTGCGGGTACATTGATCCAGCATTCGCTGGTCAAAGCCGAAATATTTCCCGGCAATCTCATATTCATTTGCCAATGTGGAATGGAAAAACGGCGGATCGTCAGAATTCAAACAAATCCGAACCCCGGCATCATAGAACTTGCGCAAGGGATGCTGTTCAAACCCGCCAAACACCGACAGTGCGATATTCGAAGCCGGACAGATTTCCAGAACAATCCCGTCATGCACCAGCCGGTCGACCAGTTTGGGATCTTCAAAGCTGCGCACCCCATGGCCAATTCTGGTGACACCCAGATGGTCAAGTGTCTCAGTGACATTTTCAGGACCGCCAAATTCACCGGCGTGTGAAGTAAGCCCGAGGCCTGCATCACCGGCAATCGCAAATGCCGAGGCAAAGTCTTCAGTTTCAAAGGATCGTTCATCACCCCCCCATACCGAACCCGGTCACCAGCGGGTGCGGGTTGGCAGCAACTTCCGTGGCCACAGCTTCTGCTGCTTCAGGTCCCAGATGCCGCACGCAAGTCATGATGATACGACCCTCAATGCCATATTGCTGCTCAGCATCACCAATGCCCGCAGCAATTGCTTCAACCAGATCTGAATAACCGATGCCCATCAGTCGGGCATGATCGGAAGAGCCGAATACTTCCCCATAAATTGCCCCCTGCCCGGCAAGGCGAGAAAAATAATCATAGGCCAACAGACGGTAATCCTCAGGTTCCCTGAACACCGAAGCGGCGCGATCATAGCAGTTGAGAAAGCTCGAAAAGTCTGACCAGACATAGCGGCCATCTCGAATCGTTTGATTCAAATCGATATTGTATTTTTGCGCCAGTCGAACCACCAGCGCAGGGTCGGCCGCACCTTCGATGTGGCAGTGAATTTCAGCCTTCACCATATGCAATTCCTCTCCAGCTTGCCGATTACCATTAACGGCCAAACCGATCTACAGCATCGACTGCCCATGTGGACCGGCCTCCAGGCCCAGATGTGCAGCGATGGTTTCGCCAATATCGCAAAATGTCTCTCGCGGCCCGAGATATCCGGTTTCCAATCCCGGTCCGACAATCAGCACCGGCACCTGTTCACGCGTATGGTCGGTGCCATGCCAGGTTGGATCATTGCCGTGATCCGCCGTCAACACCATCATGTCGCCGTCCCGCAATTGGCTCATCAGTTCCGGCAATCGCCGGTCAAAATGTTCCAGACAGGCTGCATAGCCCGCCACATCGCGGCGATGACCGTACAGTTGGTCAAAATCCACGAAATTGGCGAAAACGAAATCACCATTCGCCGCGTCTTTCATCGCCTGCAACGTCGCCTCAAACATGGCTTCATTGCCATTGGCCTTACGAATATCGGTGACACCGCGATGGGCAAATATGTCGGCAATCTTGCCAACCGCAAACACGCCGCGTTCGTCATCCTCAACCCGGTCCAGCAAGGTTGGTTCCGGTGGCGGCACTGAATAGTCGCGACGGTTGCCGGTGCGTTCAAATGTATCTGCTGTCTTGCCGACAAACGGTCGGGCAATGACCCGGCCAACATTCAGCGGGTTCACCAATTCCCGTGTAACAGCGCATAATTCATACAACCGGTCGAGGCCAAAGAATTCTTCATGCGCCGCAATCTGAACAACCGAATCTGCCGAGGTATACACAATCGGCTTGCCGCTCTGAATATGTTCATTGCCGAAGTCGCGGATCACGTCTGTGCCGGATGCATGTTGGTTGGCCAAAACACCTGGCAGATCGGCGCGGGCAACCATTGCGTCGGTCAGTTCGACTGGAAATGTCGGAACGGTTTGCGGGAAAGTATGCCAGTCGAACCGAACTGGAACCCCTGCAATCTCCCAATGGCCAGAGGGCGTATCCTTGCCGCTTGAAACTTCTGCTGCACAGGCCCATCCGGCCTCAGCGGGGCCATCAAAATCAAAGCCAGCCGGTAGACCTCCGCACGCAGCCTTGGCGGCGTAGCCGAGACCGAGCCGTTCCAAATTCGGCATTCTTAAAGGACCAGATCGTAACCCGTCACCATCCCCGGCACCCGTCGCGCAGGCTTCGGCAATGTGCCCCAGTGTATTTGAACCAACGTCGCCAAAGGCTTCGGCATCTGGTGCACCGCCAATGCCAACCGAATCCAGAACAATCAAAAAAGCCCGTGCCATGTAATCCGGCTCCTCCCGAAACATCGAATGTGCCTCACCCGGGCAACAAGCTCAATACCGTACCGACACCAGATAAAGACCGTGAGCCGGGGCCACAGGCGCGCAGGCGGCACGATCACGCGCTTCCAGAGCCGTCGTCAGGTCATCTTCGGTCCAGCGACCTTCACCCACAGCCTTCAGACATCCCGCCAGAGACCTGACCTGATTGTGCAGATAAGACCGTGCCGTGGTATTGATTTCGATCACCTCAACTCCATGAGTCTTGCGCACCGACACATCCAACGTATCGAGCGTCTTGACCGGGCTCTTGGCCTGACATTCGGTCGAGCGAAAAGTTGTAAAATCATGCTCACCGATCAACAGCTGCGCAGCTTGATGCATCGCTTCCACGTCGAGCGACACTTTGACATTCCAGGCCCGGCCCCGTTCCACCGTTAAAGGTGCCCGGCGTGACATGATCCGGTAGACATAACGTCGACCGGTTGCTGAAAATCGTGCATGAAATTCATCACTGCAGCCATCGCAGTCGATTATGGCAATTGTTTCACCGGCTTCTCTCAGATGGGCATTGAGAGCTTCCATAAGTCGAAACGGTTTCCAGGGGCGCTTGTGTGGATGGCTCCCTTTTTGCAAGTCCTGTTTTGTGATTGAAGCATTGTCA
>JAALLE010000008.1 GCA_011087605.1 Hyphomicrobiales bacterium | reverse complement strand
TCAAATTGTCGCACCTAATGGCAGCAGAAATAGGGTAGCTGAGTAGTTACCATTCTTTTGTCATTCCACCACTCAATCAGGATTGAGTTGGGCGTGTTTTGAACACAACCATTTGATGTGAGAACCTGGAGAGCGAGTGGCAGTATCGGAAACAAGTAAATCAACATCCGAAAACACCAGCTCCCATGACATCCATGATGCGCTGTTGAACGCCATTGAGTGGATATCCAAACATCACGATATTGCATTCAGCGCGGATGTTGCCTTGCGCGGTTTACCTTTGGACGAAGGTCGCCTCACACTCGGCTTGCTCGAACGAAGTTTTGACAATGTCGGCTTGTCGGCGCGTCTGGTGGAAAAATCCCCAACCGACGTTCCTCTCATTGTTTGTCCGTTCCTTGTGTTTTTCGAAGGTGGTGACGTTGGTATCGTCACCGGTAGGCGGGGCGCGCGCGGAAAATTTCGAGTTACATTGGCCGGTCATCAGGGCGAAAAACTGCTCAGTGCCCGGCAGCTAAAACAGCAAACGCTGGATTTTGTTGCCTATGTCAGTCCGGCAAATGATGTTTTTTCCCGCGAAGACAACATTCAAAAACTGGCCAAGGGCCATTGGCTTTGGTCTACGGTGCGTCGTTTCTGGGGGGCGTGGTCACAAGTTGTGCTCGTCGCCTTTTTTGTAAACCTGCTCGGCCTGGCTCTGCCGTTGTTCGTGATGAATGTCTACGACCGGGTCATTCCCTTCAACGCCATTCCGACATTGTGGGCGCTTGCAATCGGAGTTGTGATTGCGCTTCTGTTTGACTTCATATTGCGATTGTTACGGGCGACCATCATCGACAATGCTGGCCGTCGCATCGATATGAAGGTGTCATCGGATGTGTTCCACCATGTGCTCGACACCAAAATGTCGGCACGAAAGGCAAGTGCCGGTGACATGGCATCTACGGTTCGGGAGTTTGAATCGGTACGAGACTTTTTTACTTCAGCCAGTCTGACCTCGGCCATAGACCTGATGTTCATCGGGGTATTTCTGGTCGTATTGTGGCTGATCGTTGGCCCGCTGGTACTGGTGCCGTTGATCGCTGTGCCGGTCGTGCTGATCGCGACTCTTATCATTCAGCTACCGATGAACAGGGCGGTCATCAAGGGGCTCATGTCGTCAAACAACAGGCATTCTGTTTTGGTCGAATCATTGGTAGGTGTGGAAACCATCAAGGCAGCATCCGCAGAGGGGGCATTCCAGGCTCGTTGGGAAGCCGCGGTTGCCGATACCGTCCGGGCAACATCGAAAACGCGGTTCTGGTCATCCGTCGCACTGTTTCTGACAATGTCTGTCCAGCAAATGGTCAGCGTTGTAGTCATCGCGTGGGGGGTTTATCTGGTTGCGTCGGGCGACATATCCGTTGGTGCACTGATCGCTTCCAATATCTTGGCTGGCCGGGTGCTTGCACCGTTGGGTGGTATTGCAATGACGTTGTCGCGTCTGCAGCAATCGCTGAAGTCATTGCAGGCACTCAATCGACTGATGAAAACTGAACGTGACCACGGTGACACCAACGCCCATACCGGTGCTGTGGAAGACGGTCGTCTGGAATTCCGTGATGCCGGATTTGCCTATCCGGGGAATGAGCATCAGGTATTGCAGCAGATATCGCTCAGCATTTCACCGGGAGAAAGGGTCGGAATTATCGGAAAAGTGGGTTCTGGCAAATCGTCCCTCGGGAAACTGCTATGTGGCCTGTATCAAGCCACAGAAGGTGCAATCCTGCTTGACGATGTCGATATCCAGCACCGGCAGATGGCTGATTTGCGCCGGGCGGTTTATTATGTGCCACAAGACGCTGATCTGTTTTCAGGCTCAGTCAGAGACAATATCTGTTTCAACGGACCTGTTGCCTCAGACCGGTTTGACAAGGCCTGTCACGTGTCGGGCGTAGCCTCATTTGTGCAACAGGACCCAATGGGGTTTGAATTGCAGGTTGGCGAACGGGGTCGAAACCTGTCAGGTGGCCAACGTCAGGTTGTGGCGATTGCGCGAGCTTTGGTCAACGTGCCCCCGATACTGTTCCTGGATGAACCAACTGCGGCAATGGATACCGCCACCGAAGCGACTTTTGTCCGCAATATGGCTGAATATCGAGGCGAGATTTCCACTCTCATAGTCGCAACGCATCGTTCATCGTTGCTGGAGCTTGTTGACAGGGTGATCGTACTGGATCAGGGGCGGATTATCGCAGATGGCCCCAAAAAGCAGGTATTAGCGAAATTGGCCAAAGCCAACCAGCCTGCCAAGGCAAAGGTGCAAGTGGGGTCCGATGGCAAGTCGTGAATTGAACTTCGCAAACGACCCGGCAGGCGCCGTTGATCAAACTGGTTCTTCGTCAACCTGGCGGATAATTATCGCTCTGGGCGGGCTGATCTTTTCAGCCATCATTTGGGCAAATTATGCGGAAGTGGAACAGGTCACAACGGGGCAGGGCAAGGTCATACCATCCAGCCAGATTCAAGTGGTCGAAACTCTCGAGCCCGGCATTGTCGCTCAAATTCTGATCAGGGAAGGCGACAAGGTTTTGCAGGGTCAGGAACTAATTCGCATTGACGACACAGGCGCGGCTGCACGACTGGGCGAATTGGAGCAGCGCAGAGCATCTTTGGCTGCAGAAAGAAATCGCCTGCGCGCCCAACTGGCAGGTAAATCGACCTACGAGATTGACGAGACAGCCAATCCTGATCTGAAAAACTTCTATCTTGATCAACAGGCAGTGTTTGACGCCAATCGAAGGAAACTGGATGAACAGGCAGCCATTCGTCGTCAGCAATTGGCCCAAAAAGAACAAAGCCTTGCAGAAGCTGTCGCCAGTTCCAACAGAACTCAGGGGTTGCTCGAACTGGCCCGCAAGGAAGAAAACCTGATCAGCAGGCTGTACGTCCGAAAGGCCATTCCTGAAATCGAATATATTCGTGTACAGCGAGCAGCCATTCAGCTTGCTGGTGATTTGAAGATTTGGGAAGCGACCAAAGAGCGGTTGAAAGCAGAGGTGGCAGAGGCGCGGGCGCTGATTGGCTCCGAAGAAGTAGCCTTTCGTTCCGACGCCACAGCCCGATTGTCTGCAGTCAATGCCGATCTTGCCGTTGTTCAACAAACCCTAACCGCAGCCAGCGACACGGTTCGGCGTGCGGTTCTGCGTTCGCCAGTCAATGGAATCGTCAACAAGGTCAATGTGGCGGCGATCAATGAGGTCGTACGGGCTGGCGACAGCGTCGTGGAAATAGTCCCGATTGACGATGTATTGCTGGTCGAAACCCAGATTAGGCCAGAGGATATTGCATTTATCCGAGCTGGTTTAAAAGCAACCATTCGTATCTCTGCCTATGACTACACCCGGTATGGAACCATGGAAGGGACGGTTCAGAGGATCGGGGCTGATACGATCACCAATGAGAACCGTGAAACCTTTTATCAGGTAGTGGTCAGTACGGATATTTCAGACTCTGTCGACAATACAGCAGGACCGCTCGACATAATCCCAGGAATGGTGGCCACGGTGGATATATCGACCGGGCACAGGTCCGTCCTTGAATATTTGCTGAAACCAATTTTGGTGTTGAAGGATCGGGCCTTACGTGACCCTAGGTAAGGTCATGTTTCCACATTAAAATTAACCTTATGGACAATAATTCTGATTCGCCTTAAGCTTTCGTTGGCAGACTGGGGCAGCGCCATACGTATTAATCGACTTCTTGAATAGAGAAGCTGGAGATATGGCTGAGGACAATGGTACTGGTGGCCTCACCGATCCTTTTAAGTTGGATAGTGAACCCACCACGACGACACATATAGTAGCAGAAGTTGATGGCGGATATGTTGTCGACAACGCCGAGTTATTGTTTGCCGGTGATGTTGAACGTTCCGGCGATGATCTGTCGATCAGCTATGGTGGCGAAACCCAACTAATCATCGACTATTTTGGTTCCGCCACGCCGCCTTCAGTCTCGGCACCAAATGGTGCATTTCTGTCCCCCCAGGCGATAAATTCCCTGGCCGGCGATCCGGTGGCCGGGCGCTATGCCCAACTGACAGGTGGTGGGGAGCCGGTGGAGATTGGCCGGGTCCTGAAACTGGACGGCACAGCAACGTCGACTTCGCCTTCGGGAGTGACAAACGAACTCAGCGTTGGCGATCCGGTTTTTCAAGGCGACGTAATTGAAACCGGCGGTGGGTCCAAGCTTGGCATAACGTTCGTGGACAAAACCTTGTTTTCGATGTCCGCTGATGCACGGATGATCCTTGATGAACTGATCTACGATCCGGCCAATATCGAAGACAGCTCCATGTCACTCAACCTTGTCCAGGGCGCTTTTGTTTTTGTCACCGGAGAAATTGCCCCAACCGGCAATATGAATGTCGATACACCTGTGGCCACCATGGGTATTCGGGGAACGGCCCCCAGAGTAATTATCAATACAGCAAGAGGGTCGTCGGTTTTCACGATTATTCAGGAGCCGGGAAAGGATCAAGCTGGCGAGTATGTCATTATCAATAAGATAACCGGTGAAATCATGGCCAGGATTTCGTCGCCCGAAGACAAGTGGGTGGTGATCGATGCTGGCGCCGATGCAGTGAAGTTTGTTAAATCCGGTGCCGATTATCTCGAAGACAAAATTGCCTATGATGACATTGTCGATATGCAAAATCGGTCGCGCAGTGGTCGTGGAGAGATTGATGGCTCCAACAATTTCCCGCGGGTGAGGGTTGACCTGGATGTTGCCGATCTCGATATCGCCGATCTGGATGTTGGCGATGATGCCCTGCCTGAAGGTGCAGAAATTTTGCCCTATCGAATACTGGCGCGCAACTTGCCACCGATAGCGTCTGACGATGTCATTACAGGCTACGACAGGTTTGTCATCGGCGGCGGTGGCGCCGAAGACATTGTCTATGGAGATAATGGTTCGGGAGTTGATATCGATCCGGAGGGCGGTCCGTTGACTGTCTCTGAAATCAACGGGCAGATATTGAACTTCAGTGGCGATACAGCATCGGTCTTGCTGCCTTCGGGCGCGATTTTGCTTGTCGCACGCGACGGCGGCATCACATATGATCCAAACGGCGTCTTTTCGTTTCCCAAAGGCGTGACCGGTCAAGATTCCTTTGAGTATACAGTTCAGGACGAAGTTGGACTGGTCGATTTCGGCAATGTAATAATCGAAATTATCGGCACCGGTGACAACAAGCCGCCGGTCATTACCACCATAACCGACGTATCTGAAATATTGCCGGAAACCGATACTGCATTGGTGACCAGCGGTTCATTCGATGTGGAAGACGTAGACGACATTGACACCGTTGTGGTTGATGATGTGACAGTCCTCGCCGTTGGCAATGGTGCAGCGGCCGCGGCAGGTTTACCGGACGAAGCCGCGTTGCTGGCGATGTTTGATCCTTTATCTGCTGTCGTTATCCAGCCAGGCGATACCACCGGCACCGTCACTTGGACGTTTGATTCCGGCTCACAGACGTTTAATTACCTCGCTGCAGGCGAGAATGTGAGGCTGACTTATACGATTACGGTAGATGACGCCTTTTTTGGCCGGGATCAGCAGGACGTCACCATCAACATAATTGGTACCAATGATCGACCGTCAATTGTGGCTTCGGCATCGCCAACTGCAGATAACGTTGAAACTCTGATCGAGACGGATTCCTTTCTGGAAACGTCCGGAGCATTTGTTGTCCGAGATGTTGATGTCACGGACCAGGTCACATCAAAGGTGGTTGGAGTTACGACCTCCAGCACAACCGACGGAGCAGTCGACGCGGTTGCAAATACCAATTCTCAGGATTTCTCGGGACTTCTGACATTGGACACATCGCTTATTTTGAACGATGGCGAGACGAGCGACGTGCTTACCTGGAACTTCAAATCCGCAACTGCTGGTCAATTTGATTATCTTGCAAGCGGTGAACTGCTTTAACTCGTATATACGATTCAGGTTGACGACCAAAACAATATTGCAGATCCCTCAACCTCCGATGATGAACCGTCCAAGACATTTAATACGGTCACCATCGTAATAGATGGATCCAACGATCAGCCAACAATAACTGCCGCAACCGCAGCTCATCAGGATAATATTGCCAATTTGATCGAGACGGACGCTGTGCTGACGACATCCGGTCTCTTCAGGGTTGAGGATCTCGATGTCACTGACGAGGTCAAGTCTACCGTTGTCAATGTCACCGCATCCAGCACAACCGACGGTGTTATTGATGCGTTGGCAAACACTAACTCCAATAATTTCCTAAGCCTGCTGACGCTGAATACGTCTCAGATTCTCGATAGCGGAGAGACCAGAGATACTCTGGGCTGGACCTTTGAATCAGCCAGCGGCACTCAGTTCGACTATCTCGCGAGGGGCGAGATACTGACGCTGGTCTTTACGATCGAAATTAATGATCAAAATAATATCAATGTGGTCGGTAGTTCTGGCGATGAACTGTCCAAAACCTATCATACAGTCACAATAAGCATTGAAGGTACCAATGATCAGCCTGGTTCAGGCGACGGTAATGTTGGGACAAATGATCAGCCGGTTATAGTTGTTGCGGACAATGAGGAAACATTCGCGGAAGACGATGGTGGCCACGCCACTTCTGGCCAATTCGCAATTGTGGATTTTGATACGTCCGATATTTTGACCGCACAATTGAATGGACTGACTCCTTTACTGACGGCAGTCGATCCGTCTTCAAGCGTGAGCATCAACAGTTCGGGTGACGTGGTTATCAAGGGCACGGGGACGGATGCGCGCATCATCACCAATACCCAGCTCAAGAACATGTTCACCCTTCGCGATGAGTCAAATGATGGCACAGATGGACCGGTCGCCAGCGGGCATTCAATCCAAATTCTCGATGCCGCTGAAACGACCGACGCTCTTTATTGGGATTTTGACTCGGGTGCTGAGACTTTCGATTTCCTTGCTGCCGGAGAAAGCCTGCTGATCACTGTTGAGCTGGAAGTGTTCGACGACAATTTGTTGGCCGCTGTGCCGGATCCGGCGCCGGATGAACCTTCCTCTTCGTTTGAAACCATCACCATCCTGATTGAAGGCACCAACGATCAGCCCTCAATTATCGTTATCGACAGTAGCGAAACTCTGACTGAAGACGACGGTGATCATTTCACTGCCGGATCATTTGCGGTGGCCGATATCGATACGACTGATGTGGTGACCGCGCAACTCAATACGGTAAGCCCGGTTTTGGCGGGAGTGGACCCGTCGTCGAGTGTTTTTGTCAACAGTTCCGGCGATGTGGTGATTCTGGGCACTGGGTCTGATGCCCGCACAATAACCAATGCGCAACTGAAGAACATGTTCACGCTGCTGGATAAGACCAGCGACGGTACGACCGGCCCAGTTGACGATGGTCATGTAATTCAAATTCTGGGCAATGCGGAAACTGCGGACACATTGCATTGGCAGTTTGATTCCCACGGTGAGACGTTTGATTTCCTGGCGGCGGGCGAAAGTCTGACAGTGACGGTGCAGGTGGAGGTCTTTGACGACAACCTGTTTGCCTCCGGCTCTGTTGTGGCCCCGAACGAACCTTCTTCCTCATTTCAAACTATTACAATTATCGTTAGAGGAACCAACGATCAGCCAACAATTGATGTGGTGGACAACAGTCAGATGTTTGTCGAAAGCGATGGCCCCCATCAAACCACTGGCATGTTCGATATTGCCGACATCGATACGACCGACATTCTGACGGCAAAAATGAATACGGTCACGCCAAGTGTCACCGCAGTTGATCCGTCGTCCAGTGTGACCGTCAACGCGAGTGGTGACGTTGTTATCCTGGGCACTGATGGGGACGGGCGAACAATCAACAATGCAACGTTGAAATCGATGTTCACTTTGCGCGATGCCATTGATGATGGCACTGACGGCCCGGCTGCCGACGGACATATCATCCAAATTCTGGGTTCAGCGGAAACCGCCGACACTCTGCATTGGGATTTTGATTCCGGCGCGGAGAACTTTGATTTTCTGGCGCTTGGTGAAACTTTGACGCTGAAGGTGGCTGTTGAGGTCGTTGACAACAATTTCATTTCCGCTGGTTCAAATCCGGCTCCCAACGAGCCATCTTCCTCATTCCAGATGGTCACAATCATCATTAAGGGTACCAACGATCAACCGGACATATTCATCGATGAAAGTGACGTTGCCGGGGGTGCGCTGACCGAAGCGGACAGTCTCTTGACGTTGACCGGAAGCTTGACGGTTCATGACATAGACAGCAGTGACAAAATTGATGCATCAGTCACCAATGTTGAAGCCGTTTATGGCCGCCCGGTCGGTGAAGACGCCAGTTCGCCGGTTTCGATGGTGCAGGGAGCTACCGGCGATTCAATCGTGGTGCAGCGCGACGGCCATCCTGATGGTGATTATGTAATCACCAATGCGACATTGTTGAACTTCATGAAACTGGCGGATGTAGCCGGTGCGACATCGCAACCGGGAGATTTTACCACCAATCAGAATGTGCAGATTCTGGGTGATGGTGAAACCAATGATGTTTTGCACTGGCAATTTAACTCTTCCACACCCGTCGCCGGATCAGCAGATCTGGTGGAAGCATTCGATTTTCTGGCTGAGAACGAGACGCTTCAATTGTCCTATACAATCCGTGTCAAGGACGACAGCGGGCAAGGTGATGCATCGGAGCAGGAATGGGATGAACAAACTGTCATCGTGCTGATAACCGGCGCCAACGATCAGCCCGATATCTCCGGCTATGTGCAACCTGCGGCCATTGCCGAAACCGATGGCGCACTGGTTGAGAGCGGCGCGGTAACTGTCAGTGATGTTGACAGCAGCGATGTGGTCAATGTCAGGGTAGCCAATGTTGATGCCCAGTTGGACGGAGATGATGATCTGATCCTGATGGACGAATTGCTGCTTGGATTCCTGACCCTGACAGACGCCAGCAGCAACCAGGCCAAAACCGCTTCACAAACACAAACATCTGCGCTGCAAGTGCTGGCCGATGGTGAAGTGTTGGATCAACTCAATTGGGATTTTGCATCGACCCCGACCGCGTTCGACTATCTGACCCTGGGAGAGGTTCTCACCATAACTTATGATGTGGTGGTCGATGATCAAAACGGCTCGGGTCCGGCTGAGTCTTCAACCAGGTTGCTGCAAATCGTTGTTACGGTTACAGGAACCAATGACGAGCCGGTAATCGACGCCATCAGCAATGCGGCAATTGATGAATCCATTGACGGGTCACCGATCACCGTTTCGATTGGCGCCGTAACATTTGAAGATGTCGATCTGAACGATGTGGGACATAGTGCAACGATCACCAATGTCGTCGCCAGTGGCGAGATAACTGGATTAACGGCAACCAATGCCGACCTGATCGCGTTGATCAAAGATCTGGACGTTACCAAGGCTGCCGGAACCGATAATGGTTCCCTGGCACCAACTTTTACAGCGCCCGCGTCGGTATTCAGCTATCTGGCTTTTGGACAGATGTTAGTTTTGACTTACACTTTGCAGATCGACGATGGCGACGGCGGCACAGATGCCGAAACCTTCACGGTTACAATCACAGGCGTAAACTCCACACCAATACTCAGTGATCCGGTTGGCGATCCCTTGCTTGCCTACACTCAAGGCGATGGTGCACAGATCATTTTCCCGAGCATAGACATAAGCGATGATGGTGAAACTATCCAAAGTGCACAGGTGCAGCTAACAAACTTTGATGCAAGCACCGATATTCTAGGCTTCGTCGCCCAATCTGGAATTTCGGGAAGCTACAACGCCGCCACCGGCCTACTAACCCTTTCTGGCGAAGCGACTTTGCAAGAATATGAAACCGCCCTTCAGTCGGTAACCTTCAGCACGGGTTCATCACCAGACATAACCACCGATACCCGTGAAATATCGTTCACCGTCAACGATGGTGTTTCCTCCAGCGACCCGATTACGACGACAGTCGGGATGACGGCGGCAGAGAGCGATCCGTCAAACTTTACAGTTGTCCCGGGTTCGGGTGGCAATGGTGACAAGGGTGAGATTTTCGGCACCCCCGGAAACGATAAGATTGAGAATTCATCTGAATACGATGAAATCTTTGGCGGGGCTGGAAATGATATTCTTATTGGAGTTCAGATCGGGGATTTTCTCTACGGCGAGGATGGTAACGATTTCTTGCTGGGTGGGCAGGGCAAAGATACGCTCGATGGCGGCACGGGCCACGACATTCTGATTGGCGGTCTCGGTGCCGATACACTGATTGGTGGCGCAGGCAACGACCAGTTCGTGTTCGACAATACGGGAGCTGATGACACCGTTCTCGATTTCACGCTGGGTGAAGATTTCCTCAATATTGAAGCATTGGACACAACGGTTGCAGACATAGCCTTCAGCGATGATACCGATCCATCTTCAGATTTTGTCGTCCAATTATTGGTCAAAAACCAAAAGATTGCTGACGTAACAATTTCAAATCCAGAGGATTTTTCCACCGACCCATTGATGGGCATTCAAGTGATCTATGATTCAAACCTACCTGCTGAAGTGTTCACCGTTCCAACGGCATAAAGACACCAGAGCATGCCTTGATTTCTCAGTCCTGACAAATCCGCTAGCGTAAAATATGAACCGCGCATTTGGCGTGTCGGACAACACGAGCCGCTGTTGAACCCAGGAAATAGTCTTCAAGACCTGGTTTGTGCGATGCGATTACGACGCAATCGCAGTTGTGCTCCTCCCCGTAATCCAGGATGGCCCGGCTTGAATGACCCTTGATCACATCGGTATGGGCAGATTTATGGTATTTGGACGCATAGGCCTTGATGTCTACCTGCGCGGACTTAACCGAATTGGCCCAGACTTCCTTCGGAATCATCGTCGCCGCATAAGAAGGAATTTCTTCGACCACATGGAGCAATGTTATTTTACCACCTTCTGCGCAAAGCTCTTTGGCAACGGCCAAAGCCTGCTCGACAGACGGTTCATGTTCAAAGACAACAGGCACAAGAATATTGGAGTACATGGAGTTGATCCTTTCTCAATTAACGCGACAATTGTGACATCAGGTGTCGGTGTCTCGTATGATCTAGGTCAACTAGGGTGGTTTTTTATTTCTCACTCAAAAGTTTGGTCAGTCGCGAAGCGTCAACCGGTCGCCGCGTTTCTCGTATGAATGCAAAGACTCCAGAAACTGTTGCCCCAACAGGCTCTGTCCCAGCATTCCAGGTTCCGCCACCAATACGCGCATATTCCGGCGCTCGATGCCACCCAGGTAAAAGTCGTCAATTCTGGCCCGTGCAGCGCGCCCCCGACCATTGGCTGTCTGTGTGGTGATGGAGTAACTTAGTTGATCAACATTGATGCCGGCGCTATTTGCATCTCGGTGGCTGAGAACAATGGAACTGGCCCCCGTATCCACCAAAAACCGGACGCTTTGCTGATTGACGCCCGCCGTCGCTTCAAAATGCCCGTTATCCGACCGGATGAGAGTTACAGTCTGGCGTCCATCGTCGTCTTGAGCAGAAATCGGTGTTCCAGGAATGACTCCACCACTGAATCGCGACGCGAGATCCTGTAGATCGAAGCGAAATACATAAGCGGCCATCAGCGCAAGGATGATCAGAATCCAAATGCCGAGTTGCTTAAGGGTTTCCCAAATTCCTGCACCGCGGCCGAATACCGCTGACCCGATCAACAATGCCCAAAGTGCAGAAACGGCAGCGGTTCCGAATTGGTTGCTTTCAAAACCGAGTGTTGTTCCAGTGTCACCACTGGCGATCAGCAAAATCAACACCAACCCCGCCAGGCCAACAAGAATCCAGAAAAATCGACCCATCAGGACGAGATGTCCAAAACGTCACGTCGCTTGGTGTCGCCGCGCAACCGAGCTCTTCGGGTTACGCGTCTCGGACGTCGTTCCAGTTTTGAAACCCGTGCCGGTAGTTCTTCCATGATTTGATCACGAAACTCGGCCGAGAAATTCATCCAGCCGGCAATTTCATCGCGGTTTCGGCCACAACCGTAACAATGGCCGGATTCCGGCTCAATCGCACAGACCAGGATGCATGGGGACTTGATGGGGGCAGAAGAGTTCATTGTCCTTACATAGTCCAAACAAGGCCGAGCAAAAGCCCCAATTCCGACAATTGTTGTGTCGCCCCCAAAGTATCACCACTGTGGCCTTCAATATGAGTCTTGCTCAGCCGGGTCATGATCAAAACACAGAATTGAAGTCCGACCAGCGCACTCAACGCGGAAACAGCACCGCAGTTCCAGATTAACATAAACACAGCAGGCAGTGCGGCGAGTGTTCCCCACGTCATCGTCGCGCTGGTGGGCATTCCATAGCGGGCAGACAGGCCGGATGCTGGTTTTTGACCGCCCGATGGATTGCTGTGTTCATCAGCATCTGGACCGGGGCGGGCCGGAGGTAGACGCATCCAGGGTTGCAACATGGCGGCGCGGCTCAAACTGGCATTGGCCATCAGCACAATTGCTGCTGCAGCACCGCCGAGACTTTCAATCAAATATGTGTAGAAAGCCACGCGCAAAAATATTGTGACGGTCAGCCCAAGCACGCCATAGGTGCCAATTGCGCTATCGCGCATGATTTCGAGTTTACGCTGTTTGCTGTGTCCACCCCAGAAGCCGTCTGCCGTGTCAGCCAGGCCATCTTCGTGCAGAGCTCCGGTAACGATTATCATTGTTGCCACCGCCAGAATCGCCACTGCAGGGGCGGGCAGACCGGTGTTGAATGTTATCCACAAAATTAGCGCGGCAGGAATAGCAATGACCAATCCAGCAAAAGCAAAGCAACGCGCCGAGTAACTGAAGTCAGGCCGGCTGGTTTGTGCTGAATAAGACACAGGTAGTCGCGACAGAAACAGAATGCTCGACCGTGTGTCTGCAAATAATCTGTGAATCACGTTGACCTCTAAATGTTGGTGTCACAAGTATTCGGCCACGATCTCTGGAGCGCTGTGTTTCGACCATTCAGTCGCGTTATAGCTCACCTTCAGTCCTACGCAATTATTTCTTCTGAGGTTCCATGTCCAATTCCGCTTTGCCTTTCGATGACATCCGCGCACTGTTTAAGTCGCTTCCGGGTCCGGACACCCATGCTGCGCAGATGGTTGCTGAGCGAGATTCGCAACTGACCAAACCACCTGGAGCCTTGGGTAAACTGGAAGACATCGCCCAATGGCTGGCGGCGTGGACCGGCAGAAAGCCACAGGTCAACCGCCCTCTGGTGGCGATTTTCGCGGGCAATCATGGTGTCACAAAACAAGGTGTGTCTCCGTTTCCTTCGGAAGTTACTGCCCAGATGGTTGCAAATTTCACCAATGGAGGGGCCGCGATCAATCAGATATGCATCGCCAATGATCTTGGATTGAAGGTGTTTGATCTGGCCCTGGAGATTCCTACCAAAGACATCTCCCAAGAAGCTGCTATGGATGAGCGCACCTGTGCGGCAACCATGGCTTTTGGCATGGAAAGCATCGCCGGTGGTACAGATTTGCTGTGTATTGGTGAGATGGGTATTGGAAACACGACAATCGCCTCTGCGATCTATCTGGCCCTGTTTGGTGGTACTGCTGAGGAGTGGGTGGGCCCGGGCACCGGCCACGACCCGGCAGGCGTTGCGTTGAAGGCTGGTGTCATCAACAAGGCCGTTCAGTTGCATGCAGATCATCTTGGCGATCCGTTGGAAGTTCTGCGGCGCCTTGGTGGTCGCGAAATCGCGGCCATGGCCGGTGCAATTCTCGCGGGACGAGTGCAGCGTATACCAGTGGTCATAGATGGTTTTGTGGCCAGTGCCGCAGCCGCCGTCTTATATGCGGCAGATTCCACCAGTCTTGACCATTGCATGTTTGCCCATGTTTCCGCCGAGCCGGCCCATCAAAAGGCGCTGCAGGCTATGAACAATACAGCATTGCTCAATCTCGACATGCGGCTGGGTGAAGGGACGGGAGCCGCGTTGGCTGCGGGTATCATCAAATCGGCAGCGCTCTGTCATACCGGCATGGCAACCTTTGCCGAAGCTGCGGTTAGCGGCAAAGAAACATAGGAACTTCGTTCAACTGTCCACACAGTTTGGTGAGACTGGGCTCAATATCAACGACGCCTCGCTGAATTCGTCTTAATCTGGCTTTTCCACGCAACTGCAAGGGAGTGGCCAGATGAAGAAGGCGCAATTGAATTTTTGCAAGGGCCTTTGTCTGAGTTTGTTCCTGTCTGTGACAAGCCTCCAGGCAATTGCTCAAGAAGATGCAGAAACCGCTCATATTGCGGTCAAGAACCCGGCAGACCTGTCGCATCAGGAAGCCAACAAAATATATGATTCTCTCAAGGCCGTCCTTGATGAACGTTATTCGATTTCCAACATGCAGTTGATCTCGGGCTATCAAAACTGGAAACGGTATAATTCTGCCCCTTATCTATCAGCGACCCACGGTCAGCGCTTTGTCAACAATTATGCCAATGAGTTGGGCCGCGACTACGGCAAGTTGAAAAACGGGCAGACCTATCCACCCGGCACAATCTTTGCCAAAGACACAATTACCGTGACTTCTGAAGGAAAGACGTTCCCCGGTGCTATGTTTGTGATGGAAAAACTGGAAGCAGGAAGAAACCCAAAAACCGCCGATTGGCGCTATGTCATGGTAATCCCAGACGGCACGGTGTTTGGGGATACAATTGGGGAAGAGCCTGAATTGGTGGACTATTGCCACACATGTCATGTTGGTCGAGCCAGTCGTGACTATGTTTTTTATGTCCCCAAGGATTACCGGCTGGCGCAATAGTTTTTGTTAGGGCAGGGGTAGGTCGTCAGTCGGTCATCTGCGGCGCCTGGACCTTGCGACGGACGTTGGAGAAGCTGTTGATCCGGCTTTGGTTTTGACCTTCCACTGGGATTACTGGAAGTTTCTCCATTACGCGGCTTTTCGGGAACGTCGCGATGACTTCCGTGCCTTCACGCAATTTGCTTTTCAGATCAAAACTGCCTTCGTGCATGTGAACCAAAGCCTGAACGATTGGCAGACCCAGCCCGGTACCCTGTTCGGCAGACTTGATGGCGATTGATCCCTGGCCGAAGGAAGACAGAACGATTGGGATTTCATCTTCGGGAATACCCGGTCCCGTATCTTTTACCGATACATATTGGCCGCCACCTGCGGTCCAACCGACTTTCAGCCAGATCGTGCCGCCTGAAGGAGTGAATTTCAACGCATTGGATAACAGGTTCAAGATCACCTGACGCACCGACCGCGAATCGGCCCAGAGCTGAGGCAGTTCCGGTTGAATTTGGGTGACAATGGTCACTCGTTTTTCGGCTGCCTTCAATTTCATCATTTGCTGGGATTCATCTGCAGCATGGGCCAGGCTGGTGGCTTCTTCATTGAGTTCGTACCGCCCGGCTTCGACCCGTGACAGGTCCAGAATTTCGTTGATCAATTTTAGCAGATGACTGCCCGAACGATGGATGTCTCCCAGATATTCCTTGTAATGATCGTTATCGATAGGCCCCATGACTTCATTGGTCATAACTTCGGAAAATCCCAAGATCGCATTTAGTGGTGTCCTGAGTTCGTGACTCATGGTTGCTAGAAAGCGAGATTTTGCGAGGTTGGATTCTTCTGCGCGTCTGCGGGCTTCATCGGAAATACTATGGGAGGCTTCCAGCTCCATCACCAATTGGTCGCGTTCTGCCCGAGCTGTGAGATAGTTGATATAGGAGTTGCGCATTGTGTTGGCGACAAAATGAAAAAACAGCATCACAGCCAATCCCAATGTGGCGACTGTTAAATGCTGTGTTGAAAAACCGGAAAACAGCAACACGGATGGAGCCAGAATCGTTGGGGCAGATTCAATGATCACACCAAAATTCAAAAAACGGGACTGGAGCAGCGACATGCCACAAACCAGCATGACCATCGTCAGGGTAATTATTGGAGCGGCTGCCAGCGCCCCTTGCGCAGACAACATAACCACCAGCCCGGCCCACGCAAATCCGGTAAGAAGGCGCATTGCTACAAACCGGTTTTCCCATTTATTGGCGATCTGTTCTTTCGGTTCGGCCTTAAGATAGGATGTCGTCAGTTGATATCCGATTGCGGTCAAAACAAATGCGATGCCCAACCAGATGCCTATCGTCAATAAAGGCAGATAATGTTGTCCAACCAAAGCCGTTAGTGCAAAGCCAATAAGTTGCACCAGTATGGTTGATTTCTGGTGTTTGGCGTGGCGCCTCAGGATATCAATTTCAAACCCGGTGGAATTTCTTGAACCACCGCGGGACCCCATGCCCGCGCGCAAGTGTTTCACCGCCTGCCTGGACTTTGATCCAGCATGAGCAACCCTGCGTTCAACAATGGTCTTGTCGTGGTTTTTTTGTGCCTGCACGGACATGATACTTAATCGGCAAGTGGGTAAAACTGAGAACTGGACCTATTGTCCTACGAGGATGGAAAATTTTGCGTTAACGTGGCGTGAAAATTTTGACTGTTCCGCGATTAGGTTATCTATGGCCGCACCAACTTCAACACAACGCCGCCATCGCCGTTCTCGACGTTCTCGCCGCCGCCGCCGGAGTGGTTGGTCGGGCCTCGGGAGCACATTGGTTGGTTTTGCTGCATTGACGGCTTTGATCGTTTGGGTGGATGGCACCGGCAGCAGGTCATTATCGGGCCGAGCCACCGTGATTGACGGCGACAGTCTGGAAATTAATCGCAACAGAATTCGCCTGATGGGCATTGATGCGCCGGAATTAAGGCAGTTATGCCGACGAGATGCCAAGACCTGGCCTTGTGGTCGGGACTCACGTTCGTCGCTGCGACAACTGGTCGGCAATTTTGATGTTCAGTGTCAAACTCACGGTGAAGACCAATATCGGCGTCTGCTGGCGGTCTGTTCAGTCAACGGCACTGAAATCAATGCCCGCCAGGTGGAGCTGGGTTGGGCAACAGATTTTGGTGGCTACGCCGGCGAAGAAGGGGTGGCCCGCCGCGACAAGGCGGGGATATGGTCGGGTCGGTTTGAAGCTCCAGCGGAATGGCGCCGGGCCAACCGGTCGCAATCGGATGCGGCACCTGTTAATGTCTTAAGCTGGTGGAAACGTCTGGTGTCCAGTTTTTGAAGAACTGAAGGAAATGTGTCGATGAAATTGCTGGATGGTGGAAGGGCGCCCAATCCGCGCAGAGTTCGGGTGTTTTTGGCTGAAAAAGGCATCGAAATTCCGATAGAGCCAATTGACATGTCTGCCATGGAACACAAGGGGGAAACCGTCACGGAACATAACGTTCTGCAGAGATTACCGGTCTTGATCCTGGATGACGGAACTGCACTGACCGAAAGCGTTGCTATTTGTCGTTATTTTGAAGAATTACACCCACAGCCTCCTTTGATGGGTGCTGGTGCATTGGACAAGGCCCGCGTTGAGATGTGGCAAAGGCGCATGGAAATGCACCTGTTGTTGCTTGTCGCCAATGTTTTCCGTCACGCTCATCCAGCGATGGCAACGTGGGAAGTGCCGCAAATAAAAGAGTTCAGCGATGCTAATCGACCCAAGGTTCTAAAAACTCTCATATGGCTCAATGATGAACTGAAGAACCGCCCCTTTATCGCCGGAGAGCGCTACACAATCGCCGACATAACGGCGATGATAGCGCTGGATTTCTGCAAACCAGCAAGGTTGGAAATTCCCCAAGAACTTGAGCAGCTTCTTGATTGGTATGAGCGCGTAAAATCACGACCATCTTCATCCGCATAAATCATATATAACAATGATATAAAGAATAATATTAAAGTAATAAGATAATGTCGGCCGTCACCACACCTGCACTTGAAGAACTGGCCCGCGACATTGGTGGTTGCACGATTTGCATCGATCAACCTATCGCGGAGCCATTGCCTCACCATCCCCGTCCGGTGGTCCGCCTGTCCTCGACCGCACGGCTGTGCATTGCCGGTCAGGCTCCTGGGTTACGGGTTCATGAGAGTGGCATGCCATTTACGGATCCATCGGGGGACCGCCTGCGAGACTGGATGCAGATCTCAGACGAAGAATTTTATGATGCAAGTCGACTTGCAATCGTACCAATGGGTTTTTGCTTTCCGGGCTACGATGCCAAGAAAAGTGACCTTCCACCGCGCAAGGAATGCGTGCAAGCCTGGCATGGTAGCATTTTTGAACTGATGCCACAGTTGGAGCTAATTCTGGTGATCGGCCAATATGCGCAGGCCTATCACATGGGTGACGCGCGTCGAAAAACCCTGACGGAGACGGTGGCAAACTGGCAGGAAACCTTCAACGAGGACCGGAAACCCAAGGTTCTGCCACTGCCGCATCCATCCTGGCGCAATACCGGTTGGTTGAAGAAAAATTTATGGTTTGAAGGTGAAGTTCTGCCTGTGCTGAGACGTGAAGTTGGTCGGCTCGTCAGAGAATAATATTGCGCGAGTCAGGGGAAACTTGCGCAACTCGAGAAATGATCCTATTTGAAATGCTTGAATCGTGGAATACAAATCCGCACTTGCTTATAATGAGGCCTGATCAAATGGATCGCATCGATAAACGCATTCTAACTCTGCTTCAACAGGACGCGACTACGCCGGTTGCCGAACTTGGCAAAAAGGTTGGTCTGTCGACCACGCCGTGCTGGAGACGCATCCAAAAGCTGGAAGAGGACGGGGTGATCACCAAACGGGTGGCTGTTCTTGATCCGGTATCGGTCAATGCCAAGGTGACGGTATTTGTGTCGATCCGCACCAACAGTCACAACGCGGAATGGTTGAAACGGTTTTCCGAGGTAACCAGCGATTTTCCAGAAGTGGTGGAAATGTATCGCATGAGCGGCGAGGTGGATTATCTGTTGAGAGTTGTTGTGCCCGATATTCAGGCATATGACGCTTTTTACCAGCGGCTAATCAGTAAGGTGGATACCACAGATGTGAGTTCTTCTTTCGCCATGGAACAGTTGAAATATACGACACAGCTGCCGCTGGATTATCTGCTGGATAGCTAGTGTGAAGACAGGTTTTGTTCAGCTTTGATCAGCTGGCCAATCCCATCATAGAGACGATGAACGATATTGCCCTCGGTAATGTAAAGGCGAGCCCGTGGAGATACATCCACAGTTCCATCGGGGCCGATTGGCGTGTGTTCACCGCCCATGCCCCGAATGCCAAGGCCCAGCGGTGCAGCGATTTCCTTGACTTTATCGAGCGAGCCACCGGTTGTAAGATGAGGCAGGTTCAGGTGAACCGAGGCGCGCATGCCGGTGCCGAGGTTTGTCGGGCAGGTGGTTACGGTGCCAAAATCCTGCGAACGTGCGAACGGGCTGGCCGCACTGCGTTCAATGAACTGCAGCGCTGAGTGAAGCTGGTCGAGTACTCGCTTGAGCTTTGTGCCCGTTTTCATGCACATGATGCGCAGGTGATCCTCTTCGCCAACCCAGACAATGAAAGAGTGATCGGGGGTATAGTAGCAGCCGCGTCCATGGGGCCAATCGCCGGCAATTCCGGCAGATATCAAATAGGGGTCGGCGTCCATTGCCTTGAACATCACATGATCGGCAACGAGTTTTTCATATTCCTGTTGGGTCAGCTGGTTTGGATGACCCGGAGTTAAAGATACATAAGTCCCGGCCAGTTCGGGATTTGACTGAAGCTGCTCAAAAACGTCGGCCATGCGCTTTTCAAGACTTGTACGGTCTTGCTGTGTCATGGCAGAGGTCAGTGGCAAATCAGCAAAGTTGCGACCTACCCGTATGCGAAGGGAAAGCGGCGGCAGACCAAACTCCGCGATATCCAGCATATCTCCATCGGGAATTGTCCAGTCACTGACATGACGACTTTGGGAGTCCTGCCCATGGTATCTGGATATTGCCTTGGCAAAGAATGGCCGCAGTACATCATAGTCATCGGCCTGACAGGCATAACAGCCCATTTCACTTTCAGGATTGTCGATACCTGACTGCATGCAGTCCAGCAGCCGTTGCTGCAGCCCGGAATCCAGCGAGCTGAAATATTCCGCATCGAAACACTGCACCGCGATATTGGCGGGATGGCTTTCTTTCAACTGGATAATTTTTTCAACGATAGGGTTCAACTGGTCCGCGCATTCAAGTGAGAGAACGTCGCGCCAGTTTAGAACATTCCTTCGGGCGGCGATAGCGGACTGCAAATGAAAAGGCCGGATCCTTGGACCCGGCCTTGAAAAGCTGTGTAAATGGGGTGGGGCTTTAGCAACCACCCGCAGGTGCGTTGACGCGGATCCAGTCGGTTTTTCCGTGATTTACCAGCACCTTTTCCTTAACCCATTTATATTTTGCCGGGCTGCGGTGAACAATTTTTTGTGCGTGCTGGATCAGAACCTTTTCCTTGACCCATTTGAACTTTGCCGGATGAACAATTTTCTTGCGGCTGCCATGGCGCACCAGAACCGTTTCTTTAACGTGTTTGTATTTTGCGGGGTGGACAACCTTGCGGGTTTTGGCAGCGCGCCAAAGAACCTTTTCATCCACATAACTGTATTGAGCTGGAATCTTGCTGTAGGACGTCCGCGCGTGGCGGACCAGTTTGCGATGAGCTACGGTCTTGTAAGTAGCAGGATATTTCACCTTGCAGTGAACCGGCTTGCCCCACTTGTCATGCTTAACCGTCCAACCGATACGTTCCGGTGAAACCAAAACCGTTTTGTGGACGGTCTTGTATTTGGCTGGCGTGGTATGTGCAATGCGCTGGGCTTTGGAGACCAATACCTTGCGGGTACGGATTTTATATTTTGCAGGTGTCTGGTGGTAGCTCACCCGTTCAGGATGAACCAGAACACGCCGCACGCGGGTTTTATATTTCGCCGGGGTCTCATGATAAGACACCCGTTGGGGGCGAATTTGAACCTGACGTTTTTGTACCGAATAGCGTGCTGGTATATGCTCTACCTGCTTCGAAGCATGGTGGACCAGCACCTTGCGTTTGACCCATTCATATTGGGCGGGCTGGTGAACTTTCTTGTAGCAGGCAACGGCTTTTGCCGGGCTGTGATAACTTTTTTGAGTTTCCCAGGCCTGCGCTGAACCTGCTGCCAAAGTGGCGAGCCCCATCATAGCCGCACCACCAAAGAATATTCTGTGTAACTTTGTCATTTTGTCCAACCTAAAAGCGAAAACATTCGTTTCTCGGTCAACAATTTCACATCATGAACAAAAGCTTAATGGTTAAGGCCAAACGATCTCCGGTTAAGCTTACTTACTAACTATAAGCCATCCACGAAGGGCTGGACTTGCCGGCGGATTCAGATCAAAAGGGGAGCATAGAATCCTTTGACCCGTTATGGTCGACTTGGACTGGCCTCCCGATTGCAGGTGTATGTATGAAAAACCTCCTATTGCAGATTTTCACCTGGTGGAATGGTCAGACACTTGGCACGCGGTTTTATACCTGGCGCAATGGAGAACGTGTCGGGGAAGACGAATATGGCAATGTTTATTACTGCAGCAAAGACGACAGGCGTTGGGTGATTTATGCTGATCAGGCTGAACCCAGCCAGATACCATCCGGCTGGCATGGCTGGATCCATGGTCGGGTCGACGTTGCACCGTCACAAGAGGACTACAAGGCCCGCGAGTGGCAAATGCCGCATCAGGAAAACCTGACCGGTACAGCCAACGCCTATCGCCCCAAGGGTTCAATTGCCAGTCAGGAAAAACGCCCTGATGTAACCGGCGACTATGAGGCATGGAGCCCGTAGATGAGCGGTCTGCAGCGCTGGGAATCTGAATTCTACCAGCGTGATACCGGCTTTGTGGCAGACTATGGCGCAGATGTCTTGTCCTGGTTAGAACCGGTTGCCGGTGAACGGATACTGGATCTGGGCTGCGGGGATGGCGTATTAACCCAGAAAATCGTCGCAGCTGGTGCAGATGTAGTCGGCGCCGACAGCAGCCCGAGTTTTGTACAGACGGCCAGGGCGAGCGGCCTCGATGCTCGGGTGCTGGACGCTCAAAACCTGCCATTTGACCGGGAATTTGATGCGGTATTTTCAAATGCTGCGCTGCACTGGATGATTCAGGCAGACGATGTAATCAGCTCAGTCAAGCGGGCATTGAAACCAAACGGTCGGTTTGTTGGGGAGTTCGGTGGTTTCGGCAATGTTGCTGCAATCATCACTGCAATGCGGGCAGTGGGTGAAGAACTTGGTGGCGATCCTGATCGCATTGGACCATGGTTCTTTCCAACCGTTGATCACTATTCGGCCCTGCTCGAACAACAGGGGTTTAAGGTCGATAACATCGTGACCTTTTATCGACAAACACCGCTACCAACCGGCATGCGGGCATGGTTGAAAGTTATGAGTGGCCCATTTTTTGACCAGTTTGGCGATGGATCCGAGGCGGCTTTGGACAAAGTTGAGGCCGTTCTGAAAGACTCATTGTGTGATCACAATGGAAAGTGGTTTGCAGATTATGTGCGTCTGCGATTTCTGGCTCGTGTGGATGATTAGCTTCCGGAAACAATGAATTAATCGGGCTGGCAGGTAAGGGATACCATCGGCCCGCGGATGTAGGTGGGCAGCAAATTGGAAGTTGAATTAGCAGACTCAGGTACCGGTCCGGCCCTGTTGTTTTTGCCGGGTTCATTCAGCACCAAAGAAGCATGGAGCGCGGTCCACGCTGCACTCAAAGGCCAATATCGGCTTATATCGGTCAGTCTGCCCGGATACGGCAAAACACCTGAAATTCGTCCCGACACCGTATCTGACATGAATACTATGCAAAAATTCGTGGCCGGGATTGTTGAGCAGATTGGAGAACCGGTCCACTTGATCGGTCATTCCTATGGCGGACTGAATACTTTTGCTTCGACCCTGAAAGGTGCGGTCACCCCGCTTAGTTTGGTTACATTTGAAGCCAACCCAATTTTTTCTTTGCCTGATGTAGGTAGATTTGAGTGGCATGATTGCGTGGTGTCGTTGGTTCAGCGCTTTGAAAAGGCATATGCCAGTGGTGATGCGGATGCTGCTGCTTTGATCATTGATTTTTGGGGTACGCCCGGATTTTTCGCGTCCATGCCAGAAGTCGTGCGCAATTATTGTCGCGCGACGACTTATACCAATGTTCTTGATTGGCGTACGGCGGTTGGATTTACACCAAGTATCAATGATTATGCGTCAATTGACATTCCGGCTTCATTGGTGCGTGGAGAATTGGCCAATCAGGCAATTGTCGAAATAACCGAGGAATTGTCGCGAGTAATGCCGCGAGCCAACATGCATGTCGTCGAAGGCGCTGGGCATTTTTTGATCTCAACTCATTCGAAACAATGCGCAGAAATTATAGATCGCCACGTGAGCAGCTATTATCATGGCAAAGAACAGCAAATGCGCTGACATTTCACTACATTTGCCACAATTTTGGTGTATGAGAACAACAGATCCTGTCGAATCTAAATTAAGATGATCAGACCCACATTCGCTAAGTCAACCGCCAGCTTTCTTGCCGCCGCATTCGTTGCAGCGGTAATTGCATTTGGCTGGGCAGGGGGGCAGTACGCCCACGCCGCGCGGATAGAAAATCGTGTCGCAGTATTTTCGGGCATCGATAAAATTACCGGTGAGAGGCACACATTTGATGTTTATGTCGATGAAACGGTCAAATTCGGTCAATTGGAAATAACACCGCGGGTTTGTTATTCCCGCCCTGCGACGGAAGAACCAAAAACCACGTCGTTTCTGGAAGTCGATGAAATTACCCTGGACCGGCGTATCCGGCGCCTTTTCACAGGCTGGATGTTTGCCGAAAGTCCCGGCTTGAATGCTATAGAACACCCGGTCAACGATGTCTGGCTTGTGACCTGCAAACAAACTTCCGACGTACCACCACCGGCATCGCTGACGAGCAATTAGCTGTTTGCTGCTTTGTCGAAGGCGTAGAAATCAGCTTCAAATGTCAAAGCCTCGATCAAGAGCTGTTCATAGTCGCGCTTGGAAATTTCTATCGCACCGAACTGGCTCAGATGGGCGGTGTTGAATTGTGTGTCCAGCAATTGAAATCCTCCCATCTTCATCCGGTCCACCAAATGAACCAGCGCGATCTTTGATGCGTCACGTGCGCGGGAAAACATGCTTTCACCAAAAAACGCTCCGCCGAGCCTGACGCCATATAACCCGCCAACCAGATCGTCTCCGCTCCAGCATTCGACGCTATGGCAATGTCCCATTGCATGTAAATCGTTGTAAAGTTGGGCTATTCGGCCATTGATCCAGGTTTGTGGACGGTCTGGTGTGTCTTCAGCACACAACCGCAACACCTCACCAAAGGCCGTGTCGACGCTTAGTCTGTAGGGTTGCTGACGTACCGTGCGGGCCAGTCTTCGCGGAACATGAAATGCATCAAGCGGAATAATGCCGCGCATTTCGGGCTCGACCCAGAAGAGGCCGGGATCTGCGGCCGTTTCCGCCATTGGAAAAATGCTGCAGGCATAGGCTTTCAGCAAAACCTGAGGCGTGATTTCCATCATCAGGTCGTCGACACCTGACATGCGTCTTATCCTGTTTGAGCCAGATAGTTTTCCAGCCAGTGAATGTCATAGTCGCCGGCTATAACGTCGTCATTGCGCACCAGATCCTGAAACAGCGGCAGAGTGGTTTGAATGCCACCTACAACGAATTCGTCAAGCGACCGTCGCAGGCGGTTGAGGCACTCAGCGCGGTTGCGGCCGACGACAATCAATTTGCCAATCAAACTGTCGTAGTAGGGCGGAATTTTGTAACCCGTGAAGACGCCAGAATCGACACGCACGCCCAGTCCACCAGGAGGATGATAATAGGTGATTTCGCCCGGCGACGGTACAAATGTGCGGGCGTTCTCGGCGTTGATCCGACATTCAATTGCATGACCCTGGAACCGAACGTCTTTCTGGCTAAATGACATTTCCTGTCCGCTGGCGACCCGCAATTGCTCATTGACCAGATCGATGCGTGTGATCATTTCGGTAACCGGGTGTTCGACCTGCAAGCGGGTGTTCATTTCGATGAAATAGAATTCGCCATCTTCGTAGAGAAATTCGATTGTGCCGGCACCGGAATATCCCAGATCGCCAACTGCATTAGCGCAAATCATACCAATTTTGTCACGTTGCTCGGGAGTCAAAGCAGGAGAGTTTGCTTCTTCAAGGACTTTCTGGTGGCGACGCTGCAGCGAACAATCGCGTTCGCCCAGATGGACGCCCATGCCCTTGCCATCACCCATCACCTGAACTTCGATATGGCGAGGTTTGCCAAGATACTTTTCGATATAGACCGCATCATCACCGAACGCTGCCCCGGCTTCGGTACGGGTGGTTTGCAGTGCGACTTCCATTTCCTGTTCGGAATTGACCACTCGCATTCCACGGCCACCGCCTCCCGAAGCAGCTTTAATGATTACCGGATATCCAATATCAGCAGCAATTCGTCTGGCTTCGCTGTCTTCGGTAACCGCGCCATCCGATCCGGGTACCACGGGAATGCCAAGCCGTTGCGCCGTTTGCTTGGCCATGATCTTGTCGCCCATGGTCTTGATGTGCTCTGACGTCGGGCCGATGAAGGTAATGCCGTGTGCTTCAAGGATTTCCGCAAATTTGGCATTTTCCGACAAAAATCCGTAGCCGGGATGTATGGCATCCGCACCGGTGATCTCGCACGCCGCAACGATCTCATGCATGTTAAGATAGGAATCGCGTGAGGCCGGCGGGCCAATGCAAACGCTCTGGTCTGCCAGCCGTACATGCATGGCATCGGCATCAGCAGTCGAGTGAGCGGCTACGGTTTCAATGCCCATTTCCTTACAAGCGCGCAGGATTCGAAGGGCAATTTCGCCACGGTTGGCGATAAGTACTTTGTTGAACATCTGCTCAGCCGCCTATTTCAGGGTGATCAGGGTTTCACCAAATTCAACCGGTTGCCCATCTTCCACGTCAATGGAGGCGACAACGCCGTCCTGAGTGCTTGGGATTTGGTTCATGGTTTTCATAGCTTCGACAATCATGATTGTCTGACCGGTTTTGACGGTATCGCCAACTTTAACAAACGAGTCAGCATCAGGTGATGGTGACAGGTAGGCTGTGCCAACCATGGGTGAGGAAATCGGCGTACCGGATGCTGCAGGCGCTTCTGCTGCTGGTGCTACCACAGCGGCGGCGGGTGCGACTGCCGCTGCTGCTGGTGCCGGCGCAACACTGGCATGCGTCACCATCGGAGCTGAGACGACCGAACCAGCCCGCGACAGTTTCAGCCGCATTTCGCCTTCTTCCAACTCAATTTCATGCAGGTCTGTTTCATTGAGCAAATTTGCCAGTTCACGGATTAATTTGGTGTCAATGGATGATTTCTTAGCTGCCATTTTGGGCTCGCCCCTTATTGTGACCTGCTGTACAGGTTTTCAGTTTATGTCGTGCTGTCCAAGTGGTCAGCCAGCGCCCGCAGCGCAAGTGTATAGCTATTTGTTCCAAAACCACAAACTTGCCCCAGACAGGCAGAGGCAATCATCGAATGGTGTCTGAAAGCCTCACGAGCATGGATATTTGAAATGTGAACTTCAACGACCGGTATATCGACCCCTTTGATTGCATCATATAAGGCCACCGAGGTATGGGTGTAGGCGCCGGCATTCATTGCGACCGCGCTGCCTTCATTTCCTGCTTCATGGATCCAACTTACCAGATCACCTTCGTGATTGCTTTGGTGGCAGATTATTTCAAAGCCATTTTGTGCAGCAAAGGATCGACATTCACCTTCGACATCAGCCAGAGATTTTGCTCCATAAACCCCTGGTTGCCGTTGACCCAGCAAGTTCAGATTAGGGCCGCTAAGCACATAAATTGGTTTTGTAATTCCCGAAGCCATGATACCGGACTAACTCATAAAACGAGCGAATTTCGCTCCCACAGGCTGTCATTGCCACATCAATAACCTGCGGTCGATAATAATTCGCCAAATAGCGTTAAATACACACGGTTTTGCCGCATTTGCGCACGTTATCAATCTTTTCGCGCAAGACTTCCTGACCCAGAGCGCCGAAGACAACTTCATCGCCAATCACATAGGATGGCGTGCCGTTGATACCCAGGCTGTTTGCCAGTTCATTGGCTTCGCGGAAGGCGCCCAGAATATCGTTCTTTTGAGCTTCAGCGTTGATGGCGTCCACATCCAATTTCATGGATTGCGCAACCCGCAATGCTCTGTTGCCATCCTTTTGGCCCGGACTGCCAAGCAAGGCATTGTGAAATTCTGCATATTTTTCGGGAAACAGACGGTAAACAGCTGTGGAGATGCGACTGGCTTCAACCGAGCCTTCGCTCAGAATTGGCAGTTCTTTCATGACAAATTTCAACTTTTTGTCATCTGCCAAAAGCGCATTCATGTCGTTCATTGCTCTTTGGCAGAAACCGCAATTGTAGTCGAAGAATTCAACGACGGTGACATCACCCTTGGCATTGCCGATAACCCCCTGGTTTGGTGAGTTGAAGATAACATCGGAATTTTTGGCAAGCGCTTCTGCGGCGCGACGGGCGGCTTCCTCGCGCTGTTGAACTTCCAGGGCCTGCTGTACTTCCAGCATCAATTGGGGGTTGGTCAACAGATATTCACGAATGATCTTTTCAATCTCCGGACGGTCCGCAGGATCAAATGCCTGGCCGGATGTCGCTGGAAACAACAAAAATGTACCCAACAGTGCAGCGGCCGCCGTCTTGAGAATTTTCCTACCGATCATATTAGATATCCGTTCTTCGATTCGATTTCTGAGGCTCAACGTCTCATTTAAAAGTTATTATATCCTGTGCGCGAAGCCAGCCGGGTGATCCCCGCTTGAATTTCAACTGCGCGCGTTGTGCATATTCTTTGGCCTGGTCGCGTTTTCCGGTTCGCAGCGCATAGTCGGCGGAAGCCAGAAGCGCTTTGGAAGTTTCGCCTTTGCGACCATAAGCGATAGCCAGATATTGATAACCGGCAATAGCGGTACGATCACGGGCCAGACCCTTGTTCAACTGAACAATTGCCTCGTCAAGATTTTCGCGCTTGCCGGATTCCACCAATGCGTGCCCAAGTTCAATACGGATATATCCGGACTTTGTCCGGTCATTTTTTAGTGCTTTACGAAAGGAGGTTGCTGCAAGGCTGGCTTTGCCCGATCGCAGCATAATTTCTCCTAACATCTCATGGATGTAGGCGTTTTTTGAGTTGGTTTTCAGCAGCTTGTTGATCAGCGGAACAGCGCGCTTTGGAGAGCCATAAAGATGGGCGAGAATGGCGCGTCCGTAAAGCTGTGCATCGGGATGCAGTTTCTTATCGGCCAGCACAGCTTTGGCATAGCGAGAACCACCAATATAGGCAGCTATTTTCGCACGCACCATATCATGGCGCTTGCGCAGGCTGCTGCTGGTTTTCTGATTGAAATATGGGCTTGACTGAACGATCGAGCGTAAATTCGTAATGCGCTGATTGGGTGTTGGGTGGCTGCGCAAATAGGGGTCGATACGACCGCTCAGCACGTTGGTGTTTCTGGCCAGGCGCTTAAATGTATTAAGCATTCCCTGGCCTGATTGTTTGGTCGACTTAAGCAGCTTGACGGCAACCCTGTCAGCTGAAGTTTCTTCATTTCGCTGGTAGCGCAATACATCACGCAGAGCAAAATTTCCGCTGCTTGCGGCAATCCCAAATCCAGCGCTGCCAACCTGACTGTTTCCCGAAGCTGCACCTGCGGCACCCAAACCAATCCCCAACAAAGTGGTCCAGCGGGCAATACGCGAGGCATTATCTATGCGCTCCCGCAGGCGTACCTGATGTCCACCGATTATGTGGCCGAGCTCGTGAGCAATAACACCGATTACTTCATTGGGGTCTTCGGCCTGAAGCAGCAGTCCGGTGTTCAAGTACAGGCCGCGCCCACTTACAAAGGCATTAAAACCGCCATCATTGACGATTTGAAATCGAATCGATCCAGCGCGTAGTCCCGCGGCCCTCATCAACGGTCGGGCATAGTCTTTGACCAGGGCTTCGATTTCAGCGTCGCGAATCAAGGAGATGCCGCGTCGCTGGGCTTCTGCCGATTGAGGAAACAGACTTGGCAGCACCAACACCAACGCAAGGATGATCGCTGCAGGAAATTTACATCGCTGAAATTCAGATGTTTTCAAGTCGTACTCGTTTCTCTGTGATGCACCGGGACTTGCCAGCAGCATATTTGGTGTTTAGCGCTTCTTTTTAGCACTGTCACACCAAACATGTAATGAGGCGTTTCGATGACCGAAGGCCCGAATGCAAATCACTTTTTGTCTATCCGCTCGCAGGTCGAGCCATTCCATGCAATGGACGTTCTCGCATCGGCCAACCAGATGCAGAAAAACGGGGCCGAAATAGATTTCCTTTGTGTCGGTCAACCCGCCGCTCAGGCGCCCTTGGCCGCTCGACGTGCCGCCGCAGAATTGATGGAGAACGGTGCCATTGGATACACCGACGCGGCAGGGCGCCGCGACCTGCGCGAACGTCTGGCCGTGCACATGCTGGATACCTACAACGTGACGGTGGATGCAGACCGGGTATTCATTACGACGGGTTCGTCAGCAGGATTCACGCTGGCATTTCTGTCATTATTTGACGTTGGAGACCGTGTCGCTATCGCTGCACCGGGGTACCCTGCCTATCGCAACATTCTGAAATCATTGGGCCTCGAAGTAATTGAGATCGAAACCCATGGGGAAGATCGCTGGGCCGTGACGCCGCACCAGGTGACGCAGGTCCATCGCGAAAAGCCGCTTGCCGGCATATTGATTGCCAGCCCCGCCAATCCAACCGGCACGATGATGACACCAAAGGCGCTGCACGAATTGATAGACTGTTGCGAAGATCTTGGTGTGCGTTTCATTTCAGATGAGATCTATCACGGTCTAACTTACGCCGAAGCAACCGGCGTGGAAGAAGCCACCGCGCTGCAATACAGCGACAAGGTCATCGTCATCAATTCGTTTTCCAAATATTATTGCATGACTGGCTGGCGCGTTGGATGGATGATTTTGCCCCAGGATTGTGTGAGGTCGGTAGAACGGTTGTCGCAAAGCTTGTATATCTCTGCTCCGGAGATGTCTCAGGTTGCTGCGATGCATGCCCTGGATTGTCAACGGGAACTGGAGCAGGTTCGGTTGTCTTATCTGGCAAATCGTCAACTATTGTTGGAAGAGTTGCCAAAAATCGGGTTTGAAAAGATTCTGCCCATTGACGGGGCATTTTATGCCTATGCAGACGCAACCCGCCACACCAACGATACGATGGAATTTGCCAGGCAAATGCTGGATCAGGCTCATGTAGCAGTAACGCCAGGTCTGGACTTCGATCAGGGCAGGGGCCATCGTTATCTGCGGTTTTCATTTGCCGGCGACACCAAGACTATGAAATCAGCGCTGCAGCGAATGAAGGACTGGCTGACCTGAACGACACCAGGAGGCAATCGACACCATGGACAAGGATTTTCTAAGCGAACTTTTCGCCCCGTTTGGCGATGTGACAATTCGCAAAATGTTTGGTGGTGTCGGCATATTTTACCGAGGCCTGAACTTTGCAGGCATTATGGATGGCCAATTGCGGCTAAAGGCGGATGAGCAGACCATTGCCGATTTCGTTGCAGAAGGCATGACCCCCTGGGAATATAAGAGAAACAATGGAAAAGCGGTGACCATGAGCTACTGGTCTGTGCCGGAGCGGCTATTGGACGACCCGGAGGAGTTCAAACCCTGGGCGCAAAAAGCTTTTGAGGCCGCCTGTCGGGCTGATCAAGCCAAACCGCTAAAACAGCGCAAGCTGAAGGAATTTTAAGTGCGGCGCTCTTACCGATCAAGCAAAGTGTGCTGCTCCAGGGCCGTTCTTTGAATTCAACCCAGTCCGCGTGTTGATTGAAGCAAGAATGCCGGTACGTGATCACCAAGACCCTGAGGTGTGGAATCATCATCATTGTCAGATTTTTTCTTGCGGCGGGATTTTTTCTTTTCGTCGCTCTTTGGTGGCGACGAACGAGAAGTGGCAGGGGATTTTTCTGCGGTTTGCTTGGCGGTTGGCACCGGCGCAATATCTTCCTCAGTCTGCTTGGCTGCGCGAGGACGTCGCGTATTTCTCGTGGCCTTTTCACTGGACTCGTTGGAAGGCACCACTGCATCTGATGCCTTTTTGGTGCGTCGGCGGGTTGGCTTCTTGGCATCTTCATCAGTTTCGGTAGATGAAGTTTTTTCTGCAGTTGCCCACTCAATATCGTCACCGGTCAGGTCGGCAATCGCTTTGACATATTTATCATCAGCATTGGTTGCCATGGTGAATGCCCAGCCATCGCGCCCGGCGCGTCCGCAGCGCCCAATCCGGTGCACGTAATCTTCAGCATGAGTTGGAACGTCATAATTGAATACGTGAGAAACGTCGGGAATATCCAAACCGCGCGCCGCTACATCACTGGCGACCAGCAATTTAATGTCGCCATCGCGAAAACCCGTCAGTGTTTTGGTACGGGAGGTCTGGTCCATGTCACCATGCAAAGAACCGACTGAATAATCGCGTTTTTGCAGCGAATTATAAAGCGTTGCGACATCTCGCTTGCGGTTGCAGAAGATAATTCCGTTGTTGAGATTTTCAGCGCCGTCAATAAGACCGCGCAAGACAGCGCGTTTTTCGTAATCCTTGCGTGGAGCACGCACCAGTTTTTGTTCAATGGTTTCGGATGTCGAGGCGGCGGCCGCGACCGCAACCTGAACAGGATTTTGCAAAAACTGATCGGCCAGCTTTTCGATAATCGGTGGCATGGTGGCAGAGAAAAACAAAGTCTGGCGTGTAAATGGCACCATTTTAACAATGCGCTCAATGTCGGGAATGAATCCCATATCCAACATTCTGTCTGCTTCGTCGATGACCAGAATTTCAACACCATTCATCAAAATGCGTCCGCGCTCGAACAAGTCAAGCAACCGACCTGGTGTTGCGATCAAAACGTCCGCACCCCGGTCCAGTTTTCGCATCTGATCCTCGAAGGACACGCCACCGATCAGCAATGCAACATTCAATTTGTGGTTGACGCTGTATTTGATGAAATTCTCTTCAACCTGGGCTGCGAGTTCGCGCGCTGGCTCGAGTATCAATGTGCGGGGCATGCGTGCGCGGGCACGGCCTTTTTCCGACATGGATATCATCGGCAGAACAAAAGCTGCCGTTTTGCCGGTGCCGGTCTGGGCAATGCCCATGACATCACGGCGTTGCAATACGTGAGGAATAGCCTGTTCCTGGATGGGAGTAGGCGAGCTATAGCCAGCAGCATCCACGGCTGCGAGCACTTTCGGACTAAGTCCTAATTCAGTAAATGTCATACAGTGTTTGTCTTTTCGACTGATTTGCGTTGAATGCGGGCAGAAATACCCAATGGTTTTCCGCTAGTGGCGCTCCCAAACTGCATCGCGCCAGACGGTCATGAAGGGGCGATACGTAATAAGGCGGCCTTTGTCAAGAAACCACCGACCAACCAATTCACTCAAGGTTAAAGCGGCTCCGATCAAACTCCAGCGCGACCAACACCCGGTGATTGCATGGTGTGGGCTGACCACGCGTCACCACAACAGCAAATTTTGGCCTAAACATCGATCAGTTCGTCGCTAGCGAACTGGGCATTTTCCTGGATGAACACAAATCGCTTTTCCGGTTTGGTTCCCATCAATTTGTCTATCGACTGTTTGGCCGCGTCTGGTTCATCAATGGCAATGCGCAAAAGCGTGCGCTTCTCCGGATCCATTGTCGTTTCTTTCAATTGGGCCGGCATCATTTCACCCAACCCTTTAAAGCGGCCGAGTTCGACCTTCTTGTTGCCGCTAAACTCTTCGCTCAGCAACTGGTCTTTGTGGCGATCGTCGCGGGCATATAGCGTTTTGCCACCCTGGGTCAGTTTATATAGTGGTGGCACCGCCAGATAGAGCGCGCCGCCTTCGATTATGCCTGGCATTTCCTGGTGAAAGAACGTGATCAGCAATGATGCGATATGGGCACCATCAACATCAGCATCCGTCATGATGATTACCCGATCATATCGCAGGTCATCAAACGAAAACTTGCCTCGTGTGCCACAGCCCAGAGCCTGCGCCAGATCCTGAATTTGCTGGCTATTGGCCATTTTATCGCGGCTGGCTGAAGCAACATTCAATATTTTACCGCGCAACGGCAATATGGCCTGACTCTTGCGATCCCGCGCCTGTTTGGCAGATCCTCCGGCGGAATCTCCTTCGACGATAAATATCTCGGTGCCACCTTTGGCACTTTTGGAACAATCGGCAAGTTTGCCGGGAAGCCGCAATTTGCGCGTGGCATTCTTGCGGTTGACTTCCTTTTCCTGTCGGCGGCGCATGCGTTCATCGGCCCGGTCGACAACCCATTCCAGCAGCTTGGCCGACTGGGCCGGTGAGGCGGCAAGCCAATGATCAAATGAATCACGTATGGCGTTTTCGACAATTCGGGTGGCTTCAACAGTCGCCAGTTTGTCTTTGGTCTGCCCGACAAATTCCGGCTCACGAATAAACGCAGATATCATCGCCGCAGCCGATGTCATCACATCATCAGTGGTGATTATCGAGCCCTTTTTATTGCCAACCAGCTCGGCATAGGCTTTCAGGCTGCGCGTCAGCGTCACCCTTAAACCGGCTTCATGGGTGCCACCTTCGTTGGTCGGCACCGTATTGCAGTACGAATTGACAAATCCATCATCACCGAACCAGGTAATCGCCCATTCGACAGCGCCGTGACCGGATTTTTTATCGGTTGATCCTGAAAACGGCTGATCTGTGACCTGCATCTGTTTTCCGACAGTCGTCATCAGATAGTCATTTAGACCACCGGGAAAGTGAAACACTGCCTTGTCGGTTACTTCGTCCTTGCCGGAAACAAGTGAAGGGTCGCAGGACCAGCGAATTTCCACGCCACCAAACAGATAGGCCTTTGAGCGAGCCATCTTGAACAAAGTCAGTGATGAACACTTTGTGTTTTTGCCAAAAATTTCGGGGTCGGGATGAAACCGCACCTTGGTGCCTCGGCGGTTGCTGACTTCGCCAATTTTATCGACACCGCCAAGAGCAATGCCCCGCGAAAAACTCTGTCTGTACAATTGACGATTTCGAGCAACTTCTACGACGCAATCATCCGACAATGCGTTGACCACTGAAATTCCGACACCGTGAAGCCCGCCGGATGTCTCGTAGGCTTTACCGTCAAATTTACCACCAGCATGCAGCGTGGTCATGATAATTTCGAGCGCTGACTTGTTTTTGAATTTGGGATGAGGATCGATGGGAATGCCACGACCGTTGTCGGTTATGGTGAGATAACCTTCGGCATCCAGATCGACTTCAATCCAGGTTGCATGTCCGGCAACGGCTTCATCCATTGAATTGTCGATGACTTCTGCAAACAGGTGGTGCATCGCTTTGGAATCGGTGCCACCAATATACATTCCCGGACGGCGACGAACTGGCTCCAGACCTTCCAGCACCTCAATATCTGAAGCGCTATATTCTTCTCCATTGGACTTGGATTTACCCGGCTTTGGTTTTGATGCCGGTTTGGCCCGTGGCGGTGGAGCGCTTGAATTGGTTGCGAATAAGTCGGCGGCCATTAATGATCCCGTATGTCGATGTGGTTTGCAGGCGAATCACCTTGCCTAAAACTGCCATAAAATACGCCGCGATACGAGCGGTCGGGCAGGGCATCAAGACCATATGTTCCCTTTGTGTTCACACAATGACGAAGCGGCATGCATTTAACGGGCGGCCCTACACATCAATGTGTTAATCGATCGCCCAAACAAAATTTGATATCTGGGTGCCGATTGAGAGCAACACATAACCTACATAAGCCGCGAGATGCGTATTCTCATCATATCGCCAACTTCATGCAGCGCTACACCTTTACACATCGTTTCCGCATTCGTATTCCTCACCTTATCTAGTCTATTGAAAGTTTCCCCATGCGCGCAGAAATGCAGACTCTGGCCGACGAAATCACTCAGGCCATCAGCCTGCTCCGACGTCATCTGGACTGGGAGAAAGCAAATAAGCGCCTTGTTGAACTGAACGATGCCGCCGAAGACCCCAACTTGTGGAATGACGCCGGCAAGGCACAGGCGCTGATGAAGGAACGCCAGCAACTGGAATCCGGAATCACCTCAATCAATACGCTTGAAGGGGAGCTTGGTGACGCTTCAGATTTGATCGAACTTGCTGAAATCGAAGAAGACGAAGCCGTTCTGGAAGAAGCAGAAGATTCCCTGCGCAAACTGCACGCTGATCTTGGCAAGCGGCAAGTTCAAACCCTGTTATCGGGTGAGGCCGACAGTAACGATGCCTATTTTGAGGTTCATTCCGGTGCCGGTGGCACCGAATCCAACGACTGGGCCAACATGCTGTTGCGCATGTATATCCGTTGGGCAGAACGCAACGGATACAAAGTGGAAGTGCAGGCAACATCTGCCGGAGATGAAGCAGGAATCAAGGCAGCGACGGTGTTGGTGAAAGGGCCCAATGCCTATGGATGGTTGAAAACGGAAAGTGGAGTTCACCGATTGGTGCGAATTTCACCTTATGATTCAAATGCTCGTCGCCACACATCATTTTCTTCCGTTTGGGTCTATCCGGTGATTGACGATAATATCGAGATTGAGATTCAGGACAAAGATATTCGGGTCGATACATATCGGTCTTCCGGAGCGGGTGGCCAGCACGTGAATACGACCGACTCGGCGGTTCGTATTACCCACGCACCCACCGGAATAGTTGTGACCTCATCGGAAAAATCACAACATCAAAACCGCGCCAACGCCATGAAGGCATTGCGTGCGCGCTTGTACGACATGGAACTCAAAAAACGTGAGGAAGCGAGCCAGTCAGCTCACGATAACAAAACTGAAATTGGCTGGGGACACCAGATTCGATCGTATGTTTTGCAACCCTATCAGCTGGTCAAGGATTTGCGTACCGGAGTTGAAAGTACCAATCCCTCCGCAGTTCTGGATGGCGATCTCAACGCGTTTATGGAATCAGCTCTGGCTCATCAGGTGAGCGGCGAGGATAAGCAGATTGAGGATGTGGAGTAACCAGTCTCGTCTCACGAAACATCACTGCCTGCATCAAATTTGCGATTGAACGATCAAAGATACGGTTTCAGACGCTTTGCCAGCCGGACAAAATGAATAGGATTTAGTGTACGACCGCCACGACGAACTTCATAATGCAGGTGCGGACCGGTTGAACGTCCAGTACTGCCGACATCACCAACTCTCGTGCCCTTTTTAATACGCTGTCCCAGCTTCACTCTGATCTTGCTGAGATGGGCGTATCGGGTGGTGATGCCATCGCCATGATCAACTTCCACCAATTTTCCATAGCCGCCAAAACGCTTCGCCTTGATGACCCTGCCGCTGGCAGTTGCGCGCACCGGAGTTCCACGACGGGCGCGATAATCCAGGCCGCCGTGGACCGCGGCGCGTTTGGTGAATGGATCCTTGCGTGTGCCATAGCGTGAAGAAATTCTTTTTCCGGGCGTTGGGCTGCCATGCGGCAGACTTTGCGCCGCGTGGCGCATTTTTTGCAGCATTCCCAGCGTGCTATCCAGGGCATTGATGGAGTCCACCAATGCGGCTCCGCCCTTAAGTTCGATCAGGGGGCCGCCGACACCAGCATTTTTTGGAAGTTTCTTACCCTGTTTGCTCAGGATTGAAGCCAGTTTCTTCAGTTTCCTGTCGGCCCGCTGCTTAAGGAGGGAAAGTTCGGCAATCTGAACACGCTCGGTCTGAGCCAAGGAACTTTCAACCGAATCCAGAATGTCAGCTTCATGATGGGCAACAACCGTGGAACGTTGTGCGCTGTGACTTTGTGCAAATGGATTATTGGTCCCGACAAGGGAACCCAATTTCAATCCAAGAACCACCTCATTTTTTTGTGGCTTTTTTGGAAGCACAAAGGCGTTTGCGGAATCAGGCGACAACGGTGCGGAACGCTTAAACAGTCGGCTGACGTGTTCCTGAAGGGCGCCCAATTCATTTTGGCGCAGCAATAATTTTGTAACGCGATTCTCAACCACCTGCTGATCAAGCATTTGGCGACTCGTCGCGAGATCAACCTGGGTGCGGAGCGATGAAATCCTGTCTTCATAAAGATGCCGCATCTTCGCCTGTCGCATTAAACTGGCCTGCGAAAGGTCATCACGTAGATACAGATAAGACGACGAAGCCATCAGGCCGATGATCAGCAGGGCGCCGGTGCAAAATAGTGCCGACGTGACCAAGGGATTAACTTTGTAGATGCGCTCTTTGCCATCGGTGCGAACGGTGACCGTTGGGTGCTGTCTTTGCCAACGGTGAGGACGAGACTTGGGTTTAGCTGAGCGGGAAACCGGAAGAGATCTGAATTTCGGTGTCGAAGTCATAGGCACACTAAGTTGAATACTTATTGCTGTGACTATCCGCCATTATAGTTAACAGATGTTTGATTTTTGAGGCAGCGATGGAACAAACATGCAAGCAGTCATGCATTATTGACTGGCGCTCGAAAGGGCGCGGTAAAAGCCGGGTGTGAGCCCTGCACGGCATCTTGCAAAATCGTTAAATGGAGGTTTCAGCGGACCGCGGAAATATTTGCGCACCAAGATTTGGAAGCTTGCAGCCGGTTCAAGTCCCTGACGCAGGCAAAGATAGCGAAACCATTTGGCGCCGACTGCTACATGTCCCAATTCGTCGCGATAGATGATTTTGAATATGGCGGCGGATTCGGGATCTTCAACCGCCTCTATCTGGCGCAATAATGACGGGGTGATGTCGAGACCACGGGCCTCGAGAATGAGTGGCACAATTGCCAGTCTGGCGGTCAGGTCATGGCCAGTAGCTTGCGCAGCTTCCCATAAACCATCGTGGGCATCCAAAGCGCCGTAGTGGGAGCCAAGTTCTATAAGGCGTTGACGTAACAATGAAAAATGTTTGGCTTCTTCCAGTGCAACGCGCACCCACCCATCGAAAAAAGAACGCGGCATTCGATGATCAGACTTTGCGCGAGGGTCAGCAAATCGGGCCACAATATCCCATGCCAGATCGATTGCATTGAGTTCGATATGGGCGATGGCGTGAAGCAGGGCGATGCGTCCGCGTTGCGACCTGATGGATCGCTTTTTCAGATTGCGAGGAGCGACAAGCCTCGGTTCCAAAGGTCGTCCGGGTCGATCCGGAGGGCGTGCGCCAACTGCACCACCAACACCCAACACACCATTCCACCACTGGAAAGCGACCTGTCGGGTAATTTCCACCTTTTGGTCCAGATTTTCCGCCTGCAAAGCAGCAATCGCGCCTTCCTTCAATGACCCTGGCGGTTCAGCCAATCCCACTGGCAGACAACGCAAAGGCTCCGACCACTCGTGAAACTTGAACAATTGTTCCGCTGCTGCAGATGCGGAGAAACTAGATTCGTTATCCGAAGTGATTCTTTGCCGCATCCAGAACCGCCTCCACATGGCCTTTCACACGAACTTTGCGCCAGGCCTCCAAAATCTTGCCGTCTGCTCCGATCAGAAAAGTTGAACGTTCCACACCCATATAGGTGCGGCCATACATGCTTTTTTCAACCCAAACGGAATAAGCCTCCAGAGCCTTCCGCTCTTCATCGGATACGAGATCAACAGTCAGATCGTGCTTTGCGATGAATTTTTGATGTTTTTTGACCGGATCGGGCGACAATCCAACAATTTCAACACCAAGAGCCGCAAATTTTGATTTTTCAGCGCTGAACCCTTTTGCTTCGGTCGTACAGCCGGGTGTATCGTCCTTGGGATAAAAAAACAAAACGGTTGGTTGACCTCCTGGAATCGTCAAGCTGGAATCACCGCCAGTTGGCAGAGTGAATGATGGTGCTTGGTCACCAATATTTACCATGTGGGATATTTCTCCATTAATGAGGCGCCTGTCCGCAAATTCACCACACTTACCTGACAAGCATGGCGACAGAAGGCAAGCTGTTGCAAAGCCAAAGTTTTGCTATGGTGGAACCAATACCTGTTGGGTGAAGGTTCCCTTACGGGAGTTTGGAAACTAGAATGGATCTGCACCGATAATATTGGGCATGATTCTGGGGCAATAAAGGGTTCAGGTCTTCCTGAAATGAATACGACAACCAACCTCCAAGACGGACCAAATGGCGGGAACGCAGAACCGCACAATTCGGCTGTGGCTCCCGCCGTCGTGGTCACCAATTCGCGGGAGGACGCAGAATTTGCTTCTCTGGCCGCTGCGACCGCGACCGCATATCAGTCGGGGGATCTTGGAAAAAAGCCACGCCGCCGCGTTTCGTTCTTAAGGGTAACCATTCAATCCTGCTTTGCGGTGCTCGTTGTCTTTGGCTTGGGCGCAGCGGTGTTGTGGTGGGTTCTGCTCAATTCTTCGGTGTCGAATGAACAAATCAGGGCACAGATTGAATCCCAACTCACCACTTTTCTAGGCGCTGATCACTCTGCGGTCATTGGCGAAACCAAAATTGCGCTCGGAGATGGTGGTCTCCTGTCAATAGACGCCAGCAATGTTAAAATTCTCCGGGACAATATTCTCAATCTCGGCGTTGCGCGCGAAGTCGGTGTGAAAGTGAAATCCCTGCCGTTGATCAAGGGCAACATCGTTGCTGAAAGTGTGACGATGCGGGGAGCTTCGATCGCTGTAGACACGTTGCTGCCGCAGGCAACAGACAAGGATCTGCGACCCGCCTGGCCGAGATCGGTTAATCTTTCAACGGCCCTGCAGTCGATTGGTGATTTGATTGACGGAATTGCGCGCCAAGTTGAAAACGCCGGACTGGAAAGTCTAGCATTGGAAGATACAAATCTGGTGGGATTTGACCAATTTGGATTACGGTCGAGCACGGCAAAATTCGAAAGCCTTACCGTAGATGCCGTGAAAGGACCTTCAGGCGATAACGATCTGGAGTTCAAGGCTCTGCTGATTACTCAACACGGCAAATGGAATCTAAAAGGCCGTTGGAGTGGCACGGCGGCTGGTGGCAGAATCCTGCAATTTGATGCCGATGGTTTGAACATTGATGAATTGGTCGGGCCAACTGCGGGCGATCTCTGGGCAGGCTCGCTCAATAACCGTGTTTCCTTGAACTTTTCGGCTCCATATCAGATGGACGGGACACCAACTGATGCTACCGCCGCCATCAAAATTGGCGCTGGTGCCATTCCTGTTGGCAAGGGATTGCACGCCCAGCTGCAACAGGCCGATATCAAACTGCGTCTGGAGCCGCAGGCCAACACGTTGAGTATTGATCCGTCGTCGCTCAGTTTTGTCGGTTCCAAGGTGAAATTTCATGGAGGCATCAGATATCCTTCAATCGAAAACGATCCAATTTCCTCCCAACCCCTGTTCAGAATCGAAGTAGACGAATTCCAGGCATTTGGTCTTGTCGAAGGAGACAATCCGCCAGTTGGCAAACTATCGCTGGAAGGATTTCTCGATCCATTACGACAAATCGTTGAAGCGGATCACGTCGAGATTGTGACGCCAAACGGAAGAATGACGGGGGATGCGTCCATCCGCTTGGACGGGGAAGAGCCGCACGTAAAATTGGCTCTGATCGTCGATTCCATGCCGGTTGAAGAATTCAAGCAATTCTGGCCGGCGATATTGGCCCCCAAGGCGCGCAAATGGATGAGCAAAAATATGACCGGAGGCCAAATGAATGACGCCTGGGTCAAGGCTGACCTGCCAGCTGGCGTTATCGGCCGGGATGCCAATTACCAGCCGCAAAACCTGTCAGTCCGCATCCCAATTGTCAAAACCGCGTTGAAAAATCCAGGAGAACTGCCGCAAATCGTCGATGCAACAGGGGTGTTGGAAGTTAATGGTAACGAGACCAATATCACGCTGGACAGCGGGGTCGCTAACCTGCCGGATTTCGGCCCATTGCGATTGGCGAAAAGTACAATGGTGATGGGCAATTACGCCATACCCGACACACCTGCCACATTGAATCTGAAATTTGCTGGTTCGGCAGCGGCGATGGTGAAATTGGCGTCTTTGAAGCCACTGGGGTTTCAAAACAGACTTAAAATCCAGCCGACACACCTGAAGGGCAATGCATCGGCTGAAGTTGAAGCTCATTTCATGTTGAGCAACAAGAAAATGACACTCAATCAGGACAAGCCCTGGAAAACCAAAATCAAGGCCAAGGGTGTTAGTTCCACCAAACCAGTCAATGGTCGCAAAATGGTCGATGCCAACATGATCATTCTGGCGTCGCCTGCCGTGGCCAGAATCGAAGGAACGGCGGTAATGGATGGCGTGCCCGTCAAACTCGCCCTGCTGGAGCCTCTGGACGGAAGCGCCGCCTCTCAAGGCAAAATTCAACTAACCTTATCCGATGCCGACCGCAGGAATATGGGGTTGAATACCGGTGATGTGGTGATGGGTCCGATCAAAGCCACGATCACCAATCTGGGCGACGGTACACAACGCGTAGAGGCCGACCTGAAACAAGCCAAATTGAACTTTCCATGGGTCGGTTGGAGCAAAGGTAAAGGTATTGGTGCAAAAGCAACTTTCTTATTGCGTCAATCGGGCAATATCAAAAGTTTCAAAGACGTGAAGTTGCGGGGCGAGGGGTTCTCTGCAAATGGTTCCTTCAGTGTCGACAAATCTGGTCTCAGCCAGGCCAAGATCACCGACGTAATTCTCAATAAGTCGGACAATTTCGACATCGCTCTAAAGCGCAGCAAAAACTCCTACAAGATTAAACTCAATGCACGAAGCTATGACGGACGCGCCCTGATCCGATCACTGTTGAATGCCAAGCTCAAGCCAGACAAGAATGCCAAAACGACAATATCAGTCACCGGCCAGGTTGGTCGGTTGATCGGCTTTGAGGGGCAGGAATTGCGAGATGTTAAACTGGACTTTTTGCAACGTGGTGGCGCGGTAGCTCGGGTGATTGTTGATGCCATGGCCCCCAACAACGCACCTACGAAATTTGACTTCGGACCAGTGCCAGGAGGCACAAAAACCGACATTACCACGTCCAATGCCGGCTCCGTGCTGCGTTTTCTGGACCTGTATACAAAGATCAGAGGCGGTTCCATCAGGGCCAATCTGATTCGTGATGATTCTCAGGTCTTCAGAGGCCGCGTATTGGCCGAAGACTTCATCCTCCTCAACGAACCCAGATTGGCGCAATTGCTGCAGAAGCCTAAGGCCGCAGAAAACTTGGCGAACGGCGACGAAGTCGTGCAAACATTGCGGCGGATCAAGACCGACCGCGCCCATGTTGACCGCCTGCAAGCAAGTATTGAGAAGGGACCAGGATTTTTCAACCTCTCAAAAGGACGTCTAACTGGCGGCGACGCCAGCGCTGCGTTCGAGGGCAAGGTCTATGATCGAAATAACAAAATGAATATAAGTGGCACTTTTTTGCCGGGCCGCGCGCTCAACAGAATGGTTTCCAAGATACCGATAATTGGTCTGGCGTTTGGTCGCGGCAAGGTGAATGGATTGCTCGGCATCACGTTCCGATTAAGCGGCCGTTTTGACAACCCCAAACTGCAGGTCAATCCATTGTCGATCATAGCTCCCGGCGTATTTCGTCAGGTATTCAAATTTTAACCAGGACTACTCCGGTCTCAGCAGAATGTGGCGCTTTTTGCCGAATGACAATTTGATGGCTCCATCACTGTCGAGATAGCTGAAATCGACACTCAATCCTTCATCGGATACCGGCTTGTCATTAATCTTGATGGCACCGCCCTTGATATGTCGACGAGCCTCGCCATTTGACTTTGCCAGACCGGCTGCAACGATCACACCGAGCAGGCCGATACCGCCTTCAGCATCCAGTCCACTTATCTGCACGCTTGGCAGGTCTGCTGCCACCGCACCTTCTTCAAATGTCTTGCGGGCTGTTTCGCTCGCCTGTTGTGCCAATTCACGTCCGTGAACCAGAGCGGTAGCTTCCGTGGCCAATATTTTCTTGGCCTCGTTCAACTCTGCTCCTTCAAGAGATTCCAAACGGGCGATTTCGTCCAGCGGCAATTCCGTAAACAGTTTCAAAAAGCGACCGACATCGGCGTCTTCGGTGTTGCGCCAGAACTGCCAGAAATCAAAAATCGACAACATGTCGGGATTGAGCCAAACGGCACCTGAAGCCGTCTTACCCATTTTTGCGCCGGAAGCCGTGGCCAACAGCGGAGAGGTGAGTGCAAACAATTGAGCACATCCAGAGCGGCGTCCCAGATCGACCCCAGAGACGATATTGCCCCACTGATCTGATCCACCCATCTGCAAACGACAGTCGTAGCGGCGGTTCAGTTCAACAAAATCATATGCCTGCAAGCACATGTAGTTAAATTCGAGAAACGATAGATGCTGTTCGCGGTCCAAGCGCGTCTTGACGGAGTCTCGTGCCAGCATGGCGTTCACCGACAGGTGACGACCATAATCACGCAGGAAATCGACATAGTTGAGATCCAGCAGCCAGTCTGCGTTGTCCGCCATAATGGCATCGGTTGGACCATCACCAAAATCCAGCATTGATGAAAAGCTCTGCTTGATAAGCTGCTTGTTTTTTTCGATATCCGAAACTGTGAGCAGTTTGCGCGTTTCGTCCTTGCCCGAAGGGTCTCCTACCATCGTCGTCCCGCCGCCCATCAGGGCAATCGGGCGGTGACCGGTTTTCTGAAACCAGTGCAATATCATGATACCCGTCATGTGGCCCACGTGAAGACTTGGTCCGGTTGGATCAAATCCGATATAGGCGGTGACCGTTTCCTTCGACAACAAGTCATCGAGACCGGATTCGTCGGAAATCTGGTGGATGAAGCCGCGCTGGGACAATGTTTGAAGGAATTCTGATTTGAAGGTGGCCATGGTATTTTGCAAATAAGAGTGCGAATTTCGTGGGTGTTACACCATGCTTGAACTAATTTCACGCCCCAAATGGGCGAATATTGAAAGGTATTCATCTTGAAAACAGCCATCGGCCTGATGAGTGGCACCTCAATGGACGGCATTGACGTGGCCCTGGTGCGATCTGATGGCTTGGCCAAGGTCGAATTCGGCCCGACAATGGCCTTTGATTATCCGGCAAGTTTTCGGCGTCGAATCGAAGCTGGGCTGCACCAGGCAACCAGCATTTCGCACCGTGATCAGCGCCCTGGAAAAACCGCCGAGCTGGAGCAGGAACTGACCGACCGGCATGCCGAAGCGGTCTTGGCGTTTTTTAAAGCTCACAGCCTGAATGCTGATCACATCGATCTTTTGGGATTTCACGGTCAAACCGTCCTGCACCGTCCCGCTGAAGGGCTGACGGTTCAGCTTGGAGATGGGGCAGGTCTGGCAGATGCCACCGGCATTGACGCGATCTACGATTTTCGGGCCGCCGATATGATTGTTGGCGGGCAGGGTGCGCCGCTTGTGCCGGTGTTTCATCAGGCAATTGCTAAAGCCTCAGAGCTGGATGAGCCGGTCTGTTTCGTAAACATCGGCGGTATATCCAACATTACCTATGTCGATGGAAATGATCTCATCGCCTTTGACAGCGGTCCAGGCAATGCCCTGATCGACCAATGGGTTCAGACCAAGGGTGGGATTCCCTTTGATCAGGGGGGTCGAATCGCGTCCGAAGGCAGTATTTTGCAGTCGGTAGCAGATCCCTATCTGAGCGTGCCATATTTTGAAAAATCTGGTCCCAAATCGCTCGATCGTGGTGATTTTAAGCCGCTCGAACCGGCCCTTGCGGAATTGTCAGATGGTGCCCGCACTCTGGCTCACGTGACCGCCGCCGCAATTTACAAATCGGTTGACCATCTGCCAAAACCACCCGCGAACTGGGTGTTGTGCGGGGGTGGACGTTTGAATCAAGCCATTGTTGCAGACTTGATTCAGTTGGCCAATCCGGACAATGCCAAAGTGATCTTGGCCGAAGAAGCAGGATTGGCAGGCGATATGCTGGAGGCTCAGGCATTTGCCTATCTGGCGATTCGCAGTCAGCTCGGCTTACCACTTACCTTCCCAACAACGACTGGCTGCAACAAAGCAACCAGCGGAGGCGTGTTGGCATCGGCCAACCGCGCCGTGGCGTCTGGTTAACGCAGCAACATGGTTTCTTCGATGCCGCCTTCAATCAGACCCAAACGTTTATCAAGATAGATCTGGCATTCGTCGAGCAATTCTTCCTGATGTTCGCTGAAGAAGTGGTTGGCACCGGGAACTGTGATCTGCGTTGTCGTGATGCCTTTTTGAGCCCGCAACTTGTCGACCAAAGTCTGAACGTGTTCGGGATTGGAAACCTGATCGTCTTCTCCATGAATGATGAGGCCGGATGACGGGCACGGAGCCAGAAACGCGAAATCATAGATATTGGGCTGCGGCGCAATCGACATATAGCCTTCAATCTCTGGCCGGCGCATCAGCAGTTGCATGCCGATCCACGATCCAAATGAAAAGCCGGCAACCCAGCATCCGGTCGAATCAGGATGCAAGGTCTGGATCCAATCCAACGCAGCAGCAGCATCCGACAATTCGCCAGCACCGTGATCAAAATCTCCCTGACTGCGACCAACACCGCGAAAATTGAACCGAAGCGTCGTAAACCCGCGCTCCTGAAACATGTAAAAGAGTTTGTAGACAATCGGGTTGTTCATCGTACCGCCAAAGGAGGGGTGCGGATGAGGATGAAGGATGATTGCGATAGGGGCGTTTTTGTCTTCAGAAGGCTGGTATCGGCCTTCGAGGCGGCCAGCAGGACCGGTGAAGATGACTTCGGGCATACAATACTCCATTTACAACCGTGTTAGACGGACTCAAGCGACATTTTGCTCGTCAATCACCCGCTAATATCTCGCCATTTGGCTTGACGAACGGGCGGGCAGTTTCTAACCTAGTTTAGAACAGTTCAAATCTACAAGACATACCGAAACTGGCTCGGCTTTGCCCTGCGAAAGCCGTACATAGGCCATTCAGCCTCAAGATTTCAAGGAAAATAGGGTGCCCATGCAGATGGAGCCCCATAAATGGTGCCTCAGCTAAATGTCAATCCGTCGTTCTTACCTTGATTATAACGCCAGCGCGCCCATGCGACCTGAGGTTTCGGCGGCAATGCAGGACGTGTTCGTTCATCCGGGGAATGCTTCATCAATTCACCGCGAAGGTCGCCATCACCGCAAACTCATTGAAGCCGCTCGCAAGCAGGTTGCAGAACTGGTGGGGGCAGACATTGACGGCGTGACGTTCACCAGCAGCGCGACTGAAGCCGCCAACCTTGCGTTGAGCCCTCTGATCTACAGCGATGGGCGCCCGCGCGATGCTGATATCCTGTTTGTGGCAGCGACGGAACACCCCTGCATACTCAGCGGCGGGCGCTTTGAGCAGGATCAGGTTGTTACGGTGCCTGTGCATCAAAACGGACAGATCGACCTGCAAGCTTTTGAAAGATTGTTGAGTCAGCACGCAGGCAAAGTTCCATATTTGGCCATTCAGATGGTCAACAGTGAAACCGGCATTGTCCAACCAGTAGCAGATGCTGCGAAGATCGTGCGGCTTAGAGGGGGCTATGTGTTGTGTGACGCGGTGCAGGCTGCCGGTCGTCTAAGTATTGATATCGGGGAACTTGGTGTCGATTTCATGATCCTGTCAGCCCATAAACTGGGCGGCCCGCAGGGAGTGGGTGCATTTATCAATGCCCACGCGGTCCTGTCGGTCCCGCCGGCAATTCGCGGCGGCGGGCAGGAGTTGAACCGGCGGGCAGGGACTGAAAATACAGCAGCAATCAGCGGATTTGGCGTGGCCGCGGGGCTCGCCAATATCGACGCCGCAAAATACTTGGAAACAGTCGCGTTGAAGGACTCGATTGAATCAAGTTTGCACCCTATATGTGCCGAGAATGGCCTGTCTGATCGGCTGACGATTTTTGGACGCGATTCAGAACGGGTTGGAAATACCTGTCTGTTCAGCGTTGAAGGATTGAAAGCTGAAACTGCCCTGATCGCTTTTGATCTGGACGGGGTGGCGGTTTCCAGCGGGTCAGCATGTTCATCGGGCAAAGTTGGCGCCAGCCATGTGCTCGAGGCAATGGGTGTGAAGCCGGAAGTCGCCAGAGGGGCCATTCGCGTGAGCCTTGGCTGGGACTCAAAACAAGAAGATGTGGAACATTTTGCAAGATCCTTCAAAAGGATCACCAGAAGACTGAGCGAAATGACCCAAAACGCAATTGCAGGTGCCGCTTAGCGGATACCTGAGGCAGGGAAGCGAGAATAATAATGGTCGCGGTTCAAGAAACCATCGATACCGTCAAAACACTGGATATTGACCAGTATAAATACGGTTTTTCGACAGACATTGAGTCTGATAAAGCCCCCAAAGGGCTCGACGAAGACACAATCCGGTTCATCTCGGCCAAAAAGGGCGAGCCTGAATGGATGTTGAAATGGCGTCTGGAGGCATTTGCCCGCTGGAAAACCATGACCGAGCCAGACTGGGCACGCGTTGCCTATGGCAAGATCGACTATCAGGATATTTATTACTACGCCGCTCCAAAAAACTTTGAAGACGGACCAAAATCACTTGATGAAGTCGATCCCGAACTGCTGCGCACCTATGAAAAGCTCGGCATTCCGCTGCGCGAGCAGGAAATTCTGGCTGGTGTCGTCAAGCCGAAGACGGAAGAGGTGGAACGCGAAGAGGATCTTGGCGACAACATCTACAAATCGGGCCGGGTCGCGGTTGATGCGGTTTTCGATTCTGTTTCTGTAGTCACAACATTTCGCGAAGAACTGGCCAAGGCTGGAGTGATCTTTTGCTCAATTACCGAGGCCATCAAAGATTATCCCGAACTGGTTCAAAAGTATCTGGCGACCGTCGTGCCGGTTACTGACAATTTCTTTGCCACCCTCAATTGTGCTGTCTTCACTGATGGTACCTTCGTTTACATCCCCGAAGGTGTCCGTTGCCCGATGGAATTGTCGACCTATTTTCGCATCAACGAACAGAATACGGGTCAGTTTGAACGGACATTGATCATCGCGGAAAAGGGCTCCTACGTCTCCTATCTGGAAGGCTGTACCGCGCCTCAGCGAGATGAAAATCAGTTGCATGCCGCCGTTGTGGAACTGGTTGCAATGGATGATGCAGAAATCAAATATTCAACGGTTCAAAACTGGTATCCCGGTGACGAAAACGGCAAGGGCGGCATCTATAATTTTGTTACCAAGCGTGGTGATTGTCGCGGTAAGAACTCCAAAATATCCTGGACACAGGTTGAAACCGGATCCGCTGTGACCTGGAAATATCCAAGTTGCATTCTGCGCGGCGACGGATCCCGCGGTGAGTTTTATTCCATTGCCGTGTCGAACGGCATGCAGCAGGTCGATAGTGGCACCAAAATGCTGCATCTGGGCAAGAACACGACCAGCCGGATTATCTCAAAGGGCATTAGCGCCGGTCGATCCTCCAACACGTACAGAGGTCAGGTGAGCGTCGGGCGTCGGGCTGATTCAGCGCGCAATTTTACCCAGTGCGACAGCCTGTTAATCGGCGATCAGTGCGGTGCACATACGGTGCCGTATATCGAAGCCAAAAACAAAGACGCCCAGTTGGAACATGAAGCGACCACGTCGAAGATCTCCGATGATCAGCTGTTCTATTGTTTGCAACGTGGCATTCCTGAAGAGGAAGCCATTGCGCTGATCGTCAACGGTTTCGTCAAGGAAGTTATTCAGGAACTGCCCATGGAATTTGCCGTGGAAGCGCAAAAACTGATCGGCATCAGCTTGGAAGGATCTGTAGGCTAGTGGACAAAACCCGCCTGTTTTCTTCCATCTGGATGCGCATTCTCGTGTTCCTTTGGATTGATCGTATTCCCGTTGGTCTTTATCGCCATTCCGGCGCTGGAGATGGCGATGGGAGAGGCAGAATTGGGTCTGGCTCCGGCTTGGGGCTTTGGCGTTTGGGTATTGGGGCCACTCGTGGTGGCCATTGTTTTGAAATATGTCGGCGGCGGCAACACCAAGAACCCGTCGGATTGAACAGGAATTGAGCCCGCAAGGGTTAAAAAGTAGCCCGCAAGGGCAAGAGAGAAGAGAAATGCTGGAAATTAAAGACCTTCATGTGCGCATCGCTGAAGATGAAACAGAAATCATTCGGGGCCTGAATCTGTCAGTTGCTGCTGGTGAAGTGGCGGCCATAATGGGGCCTAACGGATCGGGAAAGTCGACCTTGTCCTATGTTCTGTCGGGCAAGGAAGACTACGAGATTACGCAGGGCTCGATCACTTATAACGGTGAAAACCTGCTGGATCTGGATGTTTCTGAACGCGCCGCGGCCGGTTTGTTTCTGGCGTTCCAATACCCGGTTGAAATTCCGGGCGTGCCGACCATGACGTTTCTCAAAGAAGCCATGAACGCTCAGCGCAAACAGCGTGGAGAAGACGAATTGACAACGCCGGAATTTATCAAACGGGTGCGCGCCGCCGCTGCCGCTCTTAAGATCGATTTCAACATGCTGAAGCGCCCGGTCAATGTGGGTTTCTCCGGTGGCGAAAAAAAGCGTGCCGAAATTCTTCAAATGTCGTTGCTTGAGCCAAAACTCTGCGTTCTGGATGAAACAGATTCCGGTCTGGATATTGATGCTCTGAAAGTTGTGTCCGACGGTGTGAATATGTTGCGTGATCCAAGCCGAGCTGTGATCGTCATCACCCATTATCAACGGTTGCTCGACCATATTGTTCCTGACACTGTGCATGTTTTGTCTAAGGGCCAGATCGTTAAGTCTGGTGACAAGTCACTTGCGCTCGAGCTTGAAGAAAAAGGCTATGCAGACATTATTTCTGCTGCGGCATAGGGCGACATGACGATGACAGCTCATACTCCTCGTATTCTTACCGATGGCGAAACGGTGCTGATGGCGGCCTATGACAGCGCCCCACCAGCCGATCACAATGAAGCTCGCACAACTGCAATTAACGCGCTGCGGGAATTGGGATTGCCGACAAGACGCCTGGAAGCGTTTCACTATACGGATCTGCGCGCACTGCTGCGTGGCAAATACAAGATTGCAGAACGGCCTTCTGAGGAAGATGCTAGGGCGATTGGCACGGGTTTTCCTCGCCTGGTTGAAGATGCCAGTGTTTTGCATTTTCGCGATGGTCACTATTTTGATTGGGGCGATGAATTGCCGAAGGGGATCCTTGTGGATGCCCAGCTTCCTGCGCCAGCCGGTGCAGATGACGCGGTTGCCCGGATAAATACAGCATTTGCATCCAGCGGCGCATCCATCACGATACAGGCCAATGCAGAAGTTGAGAAGATAGTCGGGATCGCCCACGCTCATACGGGTGCAGAAGATACGGTTGCCGCCATGCGCACCTGCATCGTTGCGGAATCGGGGTCATCATGCCGGTTGATTGACCGGGCTGTTGGCAAAAACGACGTGTTTTATCTGCATTCCTCCTTGGTTGATCTGGACATCAAAGACGGTGCGACGGTCAACTACGTGCTGTCGATTGAAGAAGGCGATGCTGCCCAGCGGCTGGCACAGTTCAACGTCACCATGGGCGAGACGGCCACTCTCAACCTGTTCATCCTCAACGCTGGCGGCAAGCTGGTGCGTCAAGAGATCAACTTCGACGTGATGGGCGAAGGGGCAAACCTCAATATTTCTGGCGTCAACCTTGTTGGTGGTGAAGCACATATCGACGTGACTTCCCGAATTACCCACCATGTTCCCGACACCAATTCGCAGGAAACGTTCCGCAATGTCACCACGGGGCGGGGCCGGGGGGTATTTCAGGGTCAGATCAATGTGCGTCAGGCAGCTCAGCAGACGGATGCGCGCATGGCCTGCAATACATTGCTTTTGTCCGACGATTGCGATTTTTCCGCTAAACCGGAACTCGAAATCTTTGCCGATGATGTGCAGTGCGCGCACGGCGCCACAGTGACGGACATTGAAGAAAGCTATATGTTCTATCTGATGGCACGGGGCATTTCTGAAACCCGTGCACGTCGCATGCTGATTAAGGCATTTGTTGCAGAAATCGTCGAAGAGCTCGAAGATCAGCCTCTTATCGAAGCACTAGAGCGGCGCATCGACATCTGGATGGAACAGCATGTCTGACCTGCCTGTCAGCTTCGACCATTGCGTAATTCACGTCTCCGACTGGGATGTCGCAAGGGATTTTTACACGCGAGTTCTGGGAGCCGAAGCCGTACCGGCTGGTCACGGTTACCGGTTTCGCTGGGGCAATCAACAGTTGAATTGTCACGGTCCCGACCTGTTTGCCGAGCCTAAGGCGCGCATTCCAGTCGAGCCGGGCAACAGCGATTTGTGCATTTGCTGGAACGGTCCGATTGCCACCGCCGCTGATCACCTGGCAGAACAAGGCGTGGCGCTTGAATTAGGCCCCGTCGAAAGGTTTGGTGGCCAGGGCCAAGGCACCAGTATTTATTTTCGTGACCCGGACGGTTCACTGATGGAGTTTATCTCTTATGCCGGGTGATACTTTTGATATTGAGGCCGTGCGGGCCGACTTTCCAATCCTGCACCGCGAAGTCCACGGCAAACCGCTGGTCTATCTGGACAACGGGGCGTCGGCTCAAAAGCCGCAACAAGTCATAGATGCCGTCAGCTACGCCTACGCCAATGAATATGCCAATGTGCATCGCGGGCTGCATTTTCTGTCCAATGCAGCAACCGACGCTTACGAAGCAGCGCGCACAAAGGTGCGTCACTTTCTCAATGCGCCAAGTGACGACAACATCGTTTTTACCAGCGGCACCACCGAGGCGATAAATCTGGTGGCCTATGGTTATGCGATGCCCAATGTAGGTGAAGGTGATGAGATCGTCATTTCGATCCTGGAGCATCACTCAAACATAGTCCCCTGGCATTTTCTGCGCGAGCGGCAGGGTGCCAAACTGGTCTGGGTTGACTGCGAGGATGATGGAGCCGTATCGCTGGAAGCCGTGGAAGCCGCCTGTACAGGCCGGACCAAGCTGATTGCCATTACGCATATGTCGAATGTTACCGGCAGCGTTTTGCCGGTCAAAGAGATCTGCGCCATGGCCCATGCACGCGGCATCAAAGTGATGGTGGATGGTTCGCAGGGAGCCGTGCACATGCCGGTTGATGTGCAGGACCTTGATTGCGACTTTTACTGCATTACGGGCCACAAACTTTATGGCCCGTCAGGTATTGGCGCTCTGTACGGCAAGAAAGAAGCTCTGGAGGCGATGCAGCCGTTTCAGGGCGGTGGTGAGATGATACTTGATGTTACGCTCGACAATGTGACCTACAATGACCCGCCGCACCGTTTTGAGGCCGGAACACCACCAATTGTTCAGGCAATTGGCCTCGGCGCAGCCCTGGATTATATGGAAGGGATCGGCCGCGAAAATATTGCCGATCACGAAGCCGATTTGCGCGATTATGCACGCCAACGCCTGCGTGAAATCAATGCATTGAAGGTGTTCGGAGATACGCCTGACAAAGGGGCGATTTTCTCGTTTGAACTGGAAGGTATCCATGCCCATGACGTGTCGATGGTGATTGACCGGGCAGGTGCGGCGGTGCGCGCTGGGACCCATTGTGCACAACCGCTGTTGAAACGCTTCGGCACAACCTCTACTTGCAGGGCAAGCTTCGGCCTGTACAATACCCGCAACGAAGTGGATGTGCTGGTAGAAGCGCTTGAAAAGGCAAGAAAGTTTTTCTCATGACCGAGCAGACATTAACCGCCGCTGATATGGAAACCGGCCCCAATGCAGCCGCCATCGGTGAAAATACACCCAGTTCAATTGCTCCAGAAGAACTGGATCGGCTGACAACAGACATCATTGCCGCATTAAAAACAGTCTACGATCCAGAAATTCCATCAGATATTTACGAAATCGGGCTAATCTACCGTATCGACATGGACGACAATCGCCTGGTGGATATCGATATGACATTGACTGCACCAGGATGTCCGGTCGCTGGCGAAATGCCAATCTGGGTTGAAAATGCCGTCAGTTCTGTTGAGGGCGTCTCGGGTGTTACGGTCAATATGGTGTTTGATCCGCCATGGACCCCGGAACGCTTGAGTGAAGAGGCGCAGATTGCGCTGGGCTGGTATGTTTAGGGCGCATGGGCGCCTGATTGTATTCCATCGCCACAGCGCTTATCTTTAAACCAAGTGATTTGGAGCCAAAAATGAGCAGATTTGCAGTCATTACATTGACGGATGCCGCAATCGATCGGGTAACCGAGATTGTGGATACCGCCGAAGACGGTGCTCTGGGCATTCGTGTTGGTGTCAAAAATGGTGGTTGCGCGGGTATGGAATACACCGTTGATCTTGTCACCGAGGCAGATGAAAAAGACGATAAGGTGGACGCTGGCGGCAGCGCTGTGTTCATTGCGCCGGAAGCCGTTCTGTTCCTTCTCGGAACTGAAATGGATTTCGAAGTGACCAAATTGCGCTCCGGTTTCGTCTTCAACAACCCCAATCAGACATCGGCATGTGGTTGTGGTGAGAGCGTCACATTGATGCCGGCTTCACCAACCGCGCCTGAAAACGCCTAGTCTGCAAGGGCCGACGGGCGAGACTGCTAAGATTTTTACAGGAATAGACTGATTATGGTCACGCTGCTGGATACACTTAAAGATACGCGTCCCCGCCACCCTGAAAAGCAACATCGCCCTGATCAGCCGGTTTTGAAAAAACCTGATTGGATAAGAGTGCGCGCCTCGACATCGGCGGTCTTTACCGAGACAAAAAACATCGTCAAGGAAAACAACCTTGTCACTGTATGTGAAGAGGCGGGCTGCCCCAATATTGGCGAGTGCTGGTCGAAGAAGCACGCCACAATGATGATCATGGGTGACACGTGCACCCGTGCCTGCGCCTTTTGTAATGTGCGAACCGGCAAGCCTGATGCACTTGATCGCGACGAACCGGAAAATGTCGCAAAAGCTGTTGCCAAGCTGGCGCTTAAACACGTGGTCATTACGTCTGTGGACCGCGACGATCTTGACGATGGCGGTGCACAGCATATTGCCGACACCATATTGGCAATTCGAGCCATCTCGCCGGACACAACTATTGAAGTTCTGACACCTGATTTTTTACGTAAAGTCGGTGCGTTAGAGATTGTTGTTAAAGCAAAGCCTGATGTATTTAACCACAATATCGAGACCGTGCCGGGTCGCTACCTCACCGTCCGCCCCGGAGCCCGATATTACCATTCTATCCGCCTGTTGGAACGGGTGAAGGAACTTGACCCGACCATGTTCACCAAATCCGGCCTGATGGTTGGTTTCGGCGAAACGCGCAACGAGGTGTTGCAACTGATGGACGATTTGCGTTCTGCTGAAGTGGATTTTCTGACTATTGGCCAGTATTTGCAACCAACCAAGAAACATCACAAGATTGACCGCTTCATCACTCCCGACGAGTTCAAATCTTTTGAAACAGCGGCCTATTCAAAAGGTTTTTTGCTGGTTTCATCGAGCCCGCTGACACGCTCATCCTACCATGCTGATGAAGATTTTGCCCGGTTGCGGCAGGCTCGTGAGAAGCAATTGTCGGTCAACTGAATGCCCGTTGCCGTGCCGCATTTTAAAAAAGTCCATCCGGTCCATCATTCTGCAACAGATATGTTCGATCTGGTTGCTGATATCGACCGCTATCCCGAATTTGTGCCGCTTTGCCAGTCACTGACGACACGCTCAACTCGCCAAAAGTCTGGACGAGAGGTCCGACTGGCTGACATGACAGTGGGTTATAAATCGATCCGAGAAACCTTCACCTGTCAGGTGCTGCTTCACCCGGACACGTCTCAGATCCAGGCCAGCTATATTGATGGACCGTTCAAGTTCCTTGAAAACAAATGGAATTTTGAATCAACTGGAAAGAGCACTTGCAACGTCCACTTTGTTCTTGATTACGAGTTCAAGAGTCGGGCGCTGGCGCTGCTGATGGGCTCAATGTTCGACCGGGCATTCGCCCGCTTTACCCAGGCATTTGAAGATCGTGCTGATGCTCTTTACGGGAAATCCGACTAGCCGATTTCAGCGAGCAACATTTCAAGAGCTGTCTGCACCGTCATCTCACGAACCTGACCTCGGGTCGTCGCGCCCTGATCAGCAAACTTACATTCCTTTACATTCGCCAGTCCATCCAGCGATTGAACTGCGATGTAAACCAAGCCGACAGGTTTTGTTTCTGTGCCACCTCCAGGTCCGGCAATGCCTGTCACAGCAACCGCAATCTGGGCGCGTGAATTTGCCAGGGCTCCTGCAACCATGGCTCGCGCTACCGTGGCAGAAACCGCACCCTTGTCGGCGATCACGTCCATCGGCACATTGAGCAGCTCGTTCTTTGCCTCGTTCGAATAGGTGACAAATCCACGGTCCACAACCGCAGACGAACCGGCAATTTCGGTCAAGGCGCCGGCAATCAGTCCACCTGTGCAGGATTCAGCCGTTGCAACGTGGATATTAAGTTCTGTGCCTCGTTCAATGATGCTTTGAGATAAATCGGCTATCATTCACTACTCTCCATGACCACGGTCGCAGTAGCCATGGCGACCATGCCCTCATTGCGTCCAACAAACCCGATACGTTCATTGGTCGTAGCTTTGACCGAAATGCGGCTCGGTTCAATCCCGCTTATTTGGGAGATACTGCTGCGCATCTTATCTCTGTGGGGTCCAATTTTCGGAGCTTCGCAAATCAATGTCACGTCCATATGAGTAATTCGTCCACCCGCCGCCGTTACCAGTGATACTGCGTGCTTCAGGAACTGGTCCGAACTGGCACCAGCCCATTGCGGATCACTTGGCGGAAAATGGGAACCAATGTCGCCATCGGCAATTGTCGCCAGCAGGGCATCGGTCAGGGCGTGCAAGCCCACATCAGCATCAGAATACCCGCTAAGTGACTGGTCATGCGGCAGGTTAATGCCACACAGCCAAATGCTGCTGCCATCTATGAATTGATGGGTGTCATAGCCGTGCCCCACTCGAACATCCGGCACTTTCATCTCAAACATCTCCCGCGCAATGATCATATCTTCTGCAGTTGTGAGTTTTGTATTGCCGGCGTTGCCGTCGACCACAACCACGTCCAATCCGGCCCACTCGGCCATGCCCGTATCGTCGCTGAAATCGTGCCGGTCGTCCGCTGCAGCGGCGCGATGAATGTGCAGGATCGCATCGTAGTCAAACCCCTGTGGTGTTTGTGCGGCCACCAAATGCTGTCTTGCCACAGTATCCGTTACCAAACCTTCGACATCACGCCGCTTCATGGTGTCGACAACTGGCATAGCAGGCAACACCGCCTGATACCGGTCCAGCTTGTCGATCACCCGTGAAATAGTTTGTGGTGAAACAAATGGACGGGCGGCATCATGGATAAGCACTTGGCTCGGACACAGCTCCACCAGCGCTTCCAGGCCGGCGGCAACCGACTGCTGGCGCGTCGCGCCCCCCAGAACTCGGGGCAAAAGTTTATCACTCACAAGTTTCGCTGAATCGTAGAGCTTTTGATCATCGGGATGGATGACCACGACAATCGAATTCACCTGAGGATGGTTTGCAAAAACGCCCATTGTTCGGGTCAGAACTGAGACACTGCCCAGATTCTGATACTGCTTCGGCCCATCCGATTGACCAGCCCGCAATCCGCGACCCGCTGCTACGATTATTGCAGCTGTCCCGGATGCTTTTTGTTTTTGCTTTTCCATGGTTTGGCTTTGGCATGACAGCAACAATGTCGCAATAGTACGTCTTGCATCCCCATTCAGATATGCTTAGAAAATCGCCATGTTGGAAAATTGCTCAAAAAATGCGCAATCTGCTTTGAAGATTGGTGACCTGACCTTGCGCAACCGTGCCTTTCTGGCGCCCATGTCAGGCGTAAGCGATGTGCCTTTTCGCCAATTAGCCTGGGAGTTTGGTGCTGGGATGGTGGTGTCTGAAATGGTCGCCAGCGAGGCTCTGATCACCGGTCAGGAAGAAATGCGACTGAAAGCTGAAGCCGCTGGATTGCCGATACACATTGTGCAATTGGCCGGGCGCCAGCCCAAATGGATGGCCCAAGCCACAAAAATGGCTGAACAGGCCGGTGCCCATGCCATCGACATCAATATGGGCTGTCCATCTAAACGGGTGACCAACGGATATTCCGGCTCTGCGCTGATGCGCGATCTGGACCACGCCATGACGTTGATTGACGCAGTGATGGGAGCAACTGACTTGCCCGTTACGCTGAAAATGCGTCTTGGTTGGGATGATCAATCTATCAATGCACCCGAACTGGCTGAGCGGGCGGTTGCTGGCGGGGTAAAACTGATTACGGTTCATGCCCGTACTCGCAATCAGTTTTACAAAGGGCAGGCGGACTGGACAAAAGTGCGTTCCGTTCGCGAACGCATCGACGTGCCATTAGTCATCAACGGAGACATCGAATCCGTTCGGTCTGCTCGAAAGGCCATGGACATTTCTGGGGCAGATGGGGTGATGATCGGTCGCGCCACTTATGGTGCCCCCTGGCTGCCGGGCCAAATTGGGGCTTCCCTTGAAGAACAATTAGCCCAAGCGGCACCGTCTGGCGCCGTGTTGGCAGATATTGTGACGCGCCACTACGAGGCTATTTTGTCCTTGTATGGTGTTGAACTGGGCATGAGGAACGCCCGCAAGCATCTTGATTGGTACAGCATTGGGCTGCGCGGGGTGGAGGATTATCAAACGCTTCGAAGACTGTTGATGACCAGCCGCGACGTCAATGAAGTTGTTGCGACAATAGGCCGGTTATTTACCCAAGATATTGCACCAAAAGCGGCCGCCTGATGATCGATATGGACTCAGCAAATCAATTTGGTCTGCCTGTCGACGTGCTCAATGCGTTGCCGCATCCGGTGTTTATGGTGTCGAAGGACGGCCATTTTGAATTCGTCAATGCGGCAGCCGAAGCGTTTTTCCAATCCAGTTTCACAGTGTTGAAAAACCGAAAGTTCAACTGGTTCCTTCCGGCCGGAAGTCCGATGCGGACGTTGATTGAGCAGGTTCAGGCGACGCGTTCTCCAATCAGTGAATACAAGGTTGATGTGTCTTCACCCCGCCTGGGCCCGGAACGGTTTGTAGACGTCTATGTTGCCCCTGTTGTCGAGCATGCTGACAGTGTGGTGGTTTTGTTACAGGTTCGTTCAATGGCGGATACGCTGGATAAGCAGCTTACCCACCGGGGGGCAGCTCGGACCGTCACCGGTCTTGCATCAATGCTGGCACATGAAATCAAGAATCCACTGTCCGGCATTCGAGGCGCAGCACAGTTGCTGGAAGCTCACAGCGATGAGGACGACCGTGCACTGACCCGCCTGATCACCGAAGAAACAGACCGCATTGTCCGTCTAGTAGATCGCATGGAAGCGTTCTCCGACGAACGTCCCATTGAGCGCGACCCGGTCAATGTCCATTCAGTACTGGAGCATGTAAAAAAACTGGCCCGGTCAGGCTTCGCCACCAATATTTCGATTGTTGAGCGCTATGACCCATCTCTGCCGCCTGTGTTGGGCAATCGAGACCAGTTGATACAGGTATTTCTGAACCTCGTTAAAAACGCCAGCGAAGCGTTGCTGGATGTTCCGAATCCGCAAATTACGTTGACTACCGCCTTCCGGCCCGGGATGAGCGTTGCAGCACCAGGAAGCCGGGAACGAATTTCACTGCCCATCTCGATGACCGTTGCAGATAACGGGCCCGGCGTGCCGGAGGACATGGTCGCCTACATGTTTGATCCCTTCGTTTCCAGCAAACCGAACGGGTCTGGCCTGGGGCTGGCTCTGGTGGCCAAAATTATCGGCGATCATGGCGGCATTATTTCCTGTGACAGCCAGCCCGGCGCAACAAATTTTCAAGTCCTGATGCCGATGTGGTCTGAAGAACGGAGCAATTGAGAACCCCATGCCAGAAATTTTAATTGCCGATGATGATGCAGCCATTAGAACGGTGCTCTCCCAGGCTCTTTCGCGGGAAGGGTACGACGTTCGCGTCACTTCAAACGCCAACACGCTGTGGCGGTGGACTGCGGCCGGCGATGGAGATCTGGTCGTCACAGATGTCATCATGCCGGATGAGAATGTGTTTGATCTGCTACCTCGCATGAAACGGGTAAGACCCGATCTGCCGGTAATTGTGATGAGCGCACAAAATACTTTCATGACCGCGATTACCGCTACGGAGAAGGGGGCCTATGACTATCTCCCCAAGCCATTTGATCTGAAAGAATTGATTGGCACGGTTGAAAGGGCATTGGCCCAGCCGGCGGAAAATGACAAGGCTGGCCATGCGCCGGTGGCGGCCGAAGCCACCATGCCGCTGGTTGGCAGGTCGCCAGCCATGCAGGAGATTTATCGCCTCATTGCCCGCATGACCCAGACCGATCTGACGGTCATGATCAATGGTGAATCTGGTACAGGTAAAGAACTCGTGGCCAAAGCTCTGCACCAGTTTGGCAAGCGCAAGTCCGGACCGTTTGTTGCCATCAACATGGCTGCCATTCCAAGCGAATTGATCGAGTCGGAATTGTTCGGCCATGAAAAAGGGGCTTTTACCGGTGCCAACAGCAGATCGGCAGGTCGATTTGAGCAGGCAAATGGCGGAACACTCTTTCTCGATGAGATCGGCGATATGCCAATGGAAGCCCAGACCCGGCTTTTGCGGGTGTTGCAGGAGGGGGAATATACGACGGTGGGCGGTCGCACCCCCATCTCCACCGACGTGCGCATTGTTGCAGCGACCCACCAGGACCTTGGTGGACTGATTGATCGGGGCCAGTTCAGAGAAGATTTGTACTACCGGTTGAATGTCGTTCCCCTTCGATTGCCACCCTTGCGTGAGCGGGGACAGGACGTACCGGATCTGGCGCGCCATTTTCTTGAGCAGGCGGAATTGCGCGGATTGCCGCGAAAAGTTTTCGACAAGTCTGCGCTGGACCGCCTGAAGCAACACCACTGGCCAGGAAATGTTCGTGAGCTTGAAAATCTCGTGCAGCGGCTAGCAGCCCTCTATCCTCAGGAGAAGATTTCCGCAGAATTGGTTGAAAATGAACTTTCAGCGGCCCGACAATCTGCGAGCGCCAACCATCTGGGTGAGGTCAACGAACAGCAATTGCAGGCGTCTGTATCGGCTTTCACGGCCCAATTGCTTGAATCAAACGATGAAGATCAGCCACTTGAAAATCTCTATGCAACCGTTCTGCGTGAGATAGAAGAGCCGTTGATTAGCATGACGCTTCGGGCCACGCGTGGTAACCAGATTAAGGCGGCAAAAGTTCTCGGCCTGAACCGAAATACCCTGCGCAAAAAGATCAAAGATCTCGACTTGCAGGTAATGCGCGGTATTAATTAGTGATCGGCAATTCTGTTGCCTTTGCGCAACAATTTGTTGCATAATGGCAACGTGACACCCCGCAGCCTGGAATTTCCAAAGGTAGATGACAGCGTCAGAAGCTAAATCTGTCGATTCGATTGCCGAACCCGTAACATCCCGCGGTTCGAGCCTCGGTTATGCGCGTCGCTATGGAGCCGCATTTGTCCTGCTGGTTCTGTGTTTTGGGGCGGCTTCGTTTTTGGTCTTGCTGGGACTGACCGCCATTGAGCCCACCGAAAACGTCATATTGACGGTTTTGGCAATTAATGCGGTGTTGGTCACAACTATGCTGCTGCTCGTCGGGCGAGAAGTACGCATATTGCTGTTGGCGCGCCGTCGTGGACGCGCCGCGGCACGCATGCATATCCGCATTGTTGGTTTGTTTGCCGTTGTGTCGGCTTTTCCAGCGATTATCGTTGCTGTAGTGGCCGGCATAACACTTGATCTGGGTCTGGATCGCATATTCGATACCCGAACCCGCACAATTGTTTCCAACTCGGTCAGTGTGGCGGAATCCTATGTCGCTGAAACCGCATCAACTTTGAATTCCAACACGATTAACATGGGCTTTCTTCTGTCGCGCAACCGCAGCGCTTTCGTGTTGGATCAGAGCGCGTTTGTTCAGTTTATGCGCGGCCAGAGTCGCGCCCGTGGCCTGTTGAATGCCTCTTTAATCCGCGCTGATGGCAGTGTGATTGTTACAATTGACGATGCGGCCAGCCAGCAGCTGCCACAAGTTCCGCCGAGCCTGATGGAACTCGCTAAGAATGAAAAACCTGCCTGTGGTGGCCCCAAAATCAGAAACCTGGCCGGTTGCGTTTTGAAGGTGAAGGGCCTCGGAGACGATGTGTATCTGTACACCTTGCGCTCCGTTGATCCGGGCGTGCTTAATTCCATTCAACTGATGGAAGAGATAACCGAGGAATACAATCTGCTGGAAAGTGGACGGCTTCCCCTGCAGATCGCCTTCGCACTGCTTTACGTCGGCATTTGTCTGACCATTCTTTTGGCGGCCATCTGGATGGGTATCGCGGTGGCCGAACGGCTGGTTGAACCCATCCGACGATTGATTTTCGCCGCAGACAAAGTTGCCTCCGGTGATCTGGAAGTTAGTGTTCCAATTACCCGATCAGAAGGTGAACTGCGTTCACTGGCCGATACATTCAACCTGATGACCAGTGAATTGCGCACTCAGCGTGATGAAATTCTGGACAATCAAGAACAGATCGACAGCCGCCGCCGCTTTACAGAAGCGGTGTTGGCCGGCGTGACTGCCGGAGTAATTGGCATATCCGGCGAGGGGAGATTGGCGATTGCCAATTCCTCGGCCAGCAGATTATTGGGCAAAGACGCCGATTCTCTCGTGGGCGCACCGCTCAGCGAGATAAGTCGTGAACTTGCTTCAGTGCTGGAAAACGCCGACCAAAGCGGCAAAAACACCCATCTTGAGCAAATATCGGTTGCCAGTGGTGGCCGAGATCGGACCCTGAATGTCCAGGTTTCCGTGGATCACGGAATTGATGGGGTAAATTCACACGTCATCACCATTGACGACATTACTGATCTGGTCTCTGCGCAAAGAACTTCGGCCTGGGCAGATGTGGCGCGCAGAATTGCCCATGAAATCAAGAACCCGCTGACACCAATTCAACTGTCTGCCGAGAGAATTCGTCGGCGCTACGGCAAAGTCATTACCGAAGACCGGGAAGTGTTTGATCAATGTACTGACACAATCATCCGTCAGGTAGCGGATATCGGTCGTATGGTAGATGAATTCTCTTCGTTTGCCAGAATGCCAAAACCAACTCTGGTCGTGGGTGATTTGCGGGAGCCAATTCGAGAAGCCGTATTTCTTTTGAAAGTTTCCCATCCTGAGATTGATTTTCGCGTGGAATTGGATGAGCAGGAAATTGTCGCGCGTTTTGACAGCCGTTTGCTTGGTCAGGCTTTCGGCAATTTGGTCAAGAACGCCAGCGAAGCCATGGAAGGCGTGCAATTTGAAGGTGATGAGCATCCTTACATTGAGATACTGCACCGCCAGACCGGCGACATGCATCAAATAGATATAATCGACAATGGCAAAGGCCTGCCTACAGAAAACCGGCAAAGACTGTTGGAGCCTTATATGACCACCCGGGAAAAGGGTACCGGCCTCGGTCTGGCGATTGTCGGCAAAATTCTCGAAGAACATGGTGGGCGTATCGAACTGATGGACGCGCCGCATGTGGCTAGCGGCGGACATGGCGCGCTCATGCGGCTGTATCTGCCGATTCATGTGAACAACACGGATGGGGACGAAACTCAAAAAGGAGCAACAGGTGGCATCTGACATATTGGTCGTCGACGATGAAGCCGACATTCGAAATCTGGTCTCCGGTCTGCTGGAAGATGAAGGCCATGGAACGCGTCAGGCATCTGACAGTGACAGCGCCCTGGCGGCGATTTCGGACCGCCGTCCGTCGATGATATTTCTCGACATCTGGCTGCAAGGCAGCAGGTTGGATGGGCTGGCTCTGCTCGATGTAATTCAGGAACAGCATCCCGATCTGCCGGTGGTGGTGATATCAGGTCACGGCAACATCGAAACCGCCGTTTCTGCAATAAAACGCGGTGCCTACGACTATATTGAAAAGCCGTTCAAGGCCGACCGGCTGGTACTGATCGCCGAACGTGCCCTGGAAACTGCGGGTCTTCGCAAGCAGGTCAAAGAACTCGAACGGCGCACCCCCGATATGCCCGAAATGATTGGGTCGTCCATGGCGATGAACCAGTTGCGTTCCAATATCGAAAAAGTCGCGCAGACAAATTCACGTGTGATGATAATAGGACCTTCCGGCGCTGGAAAGGAAATGGTTGCCCGTGCCATTCACAAACACTCATCGCGATCTGATGGGCCATTTGTCGTGCTGAATGCAGCCGCAATAACACCGGAAAACATGGAAACCGAATTGTTCGGTGTAGAAGCCACAGATGGAAAACAGTCGAAAGTGGGCGCGCTGGAAGAGGCCCATCTGGGCACGTTGTTCCTTGATGAGGTGGGGGAAATGCCACGCGAAACCCAAAACAAGATTTTGCGGGTTTTGGTCGAACAGAAATTCGAACGTGTAGGCGGAACCAAAAAAGTAGCCGTCGAAGTGCGGGTATTGTCATCCACGTCGATTGACCTGGAAGAACGGATAGCTCAGGGACTGTTTCGCGAAGACCTGTTTCACCGACTGGCAGTGGTGCCTGTCCAGGTGCCTCCATTGGCTGACCGCCGCGAAGACATTGGTGAACTTATCGACGCATTCATGGAACAGATTGAAGCTCAGTCCGGCATTAAAAGCTGCACCATCGGTGAAGATGCTATGGCTGTTCTGCATGCCCATTCCTGGCCGGGAAATCTGCGTCAGTTACGCAACAACGTCGAACGTTTGATGATTCTGTCTCGCGGAGATGATGGCGAAGAAGTCCATGCGGAACATTTGCCCGGAGAAATCAGTGATATGCTGCCCAAAACCCCCGGAACCAGCGATGATCACATAATGTCCATGCCGTTGCGGGAGGCTCGTGAAATGTTCGAACGCGACTATTTGCTGGCACAAATTACGCGATTTGGTGGAAATATCTCGCGCACGGCGTCTTTCGTTGGTATGGAACGCTCCGCATTGCATCGCAAATTGAAGTCGCTTGGCATATAGTGCACCCCGGTTTGCTGTTAATCATGCTGACACAAGAAGCTGAGGCGACATGAAAGTTATTATTTGTGGCGCAGGCCAGGTTGGATACGGCATTGCAGAACGCCTTGCCACTGAAGGCAACGACGTCTCGGTAATCGATAGCTCTGCGTCGTTGGTGCAGGTTATTCGCGATCAGCTCGACGTGCGTGGATTTGTCGGCCATGGCTCGCAACCCGATGTTTTGCAGGCAGCGGGTGCTGAAGACGCAGACATGATCATCGGTGTTACGCTGTATGACGAAGTCAATATGGTTGCCTGTCAGGTTGCCCACTCGCTGTTCAACGTACCAACAAAGGTTGCGCGTATTCGGGCGCAAACCTACCTGCAGCCAATCTATCGGGATCTGTTTTCGCGCGACAACATGCCGATTGACGTGATCATTTCTCCGGAAATTGAAGTCGGTGAAATGGTGTTGCGTCGCATCGCGCTTCCCGGTGCAACGGACGCCGTACAATTTGCCGACGGTGAGGTGGCAATGGTTGCCATTGAATGTCTGGAAGATTGCCCGGTTATCGACACGCCATTGGGTCAACTCAGCGAACTCTTTCCTGACCTTTCAGCCGTCGTCACCGGTATTTGGCGCGCCGGCAATTTGTTTGTTCCCCACGCCAGCGATGGGATGATGGCGGGAGATCTCGCCTACGTGGTGGTAAAACGGGACCGGGTGCGGCGAACTTTGAACATTTTCGGCCATGAAGAACCCACCGCCAGCCGAATTGTCATCATAGGCGGTGGTAATATTGGCCTCTACGTTGCCCAGGCCATCGAAACCCGACAGACGCAGGCACGCGTAAAGATCGTTGAAAATTCGCGTGAGCGCGCCATAGCGATTGCCGATCAACTGGACCGCAGTGTTGTTCTGCACGGCAGTGCTCTGGACCAACAAATTTTGTTGGAAGCCGATATCGAACATGCCGACTTAATGGTCGCACTGACCAATGACGATCAGGTCAACATTCTTTCCAGCGTCATGGCCAAGCGACTTGGTTGCGAAGCAAATCTCGCGCTGCTCAACAATACCGGCTATTATGAGTTTACAAAGACGCTTGGTATTGATGCCCATCTGAATCCGCGATCAGTGACAATCTCAAAGATTTTGCAGCATGTACGTCGCGGGCGAATCCGGGGGGTGCATTCCGTCCAGAACGGAGCTGCGGAGGTCATTGAAGCAGACGCGTTGGAAACTTCTCCGCTGGTTGGTTCACCGCTACGAGATCTTGCGCTGCCAGCAGGCGTGCGCATCGGAGCCATTTATCGCGCCAACGAGGTTATCGTGCCCGATGGCAACACGACAATCAAAGCCGGCGACCGAGTGATCATCTTTGCCACTGCCGACCGGGTAAAACAGGTTGAGCACATGTTCCGGGTCAGCCTGGAATTCTTCTGATGCTTGCAGTTCTTTTCTATCTGGCATGTGTGGGATTGTTTTTTACGGTCTCGTTGTTGGGTCCTGTCATGGTTGCTCTGCTGGCCAAGGAAAATGCAGAAGCTCTGCGCTTTGGATTTTATATTCTCGTCGGTGGTTTCATATTCGGCACGCCGATATTGGCCATGCTCGGCCGCTTGCGTCGCATTCCGCAAATTGGCCGTTTGATGCTGATGTTTCTGGTCTGGACAATTTTGCCAATCATCGCGGCGTTGCCGTTCTATCAGATGACCGACATGCCACTGGTTGATGCACTGTTTGAGAGCTTTTCTTCCTTCACAACATCCGGCAGTTCAACAGCAAAGTCCCTTTCTCAATGGCCCCGATCGATCCTGTTTTGGCGGGTGCAGTTGCAATGGCTGGGGGGCTATCTCACCTTATTGACCATCATATTGATTCTAGCGCCTCTGGGGGTTGGCGGACTGAGCAGCAGAAAGTCATCCTTGTCGGTAGGTGCCGATCTGCGGGCAAGTCAGGATCGAATATTGATCTTTGCGATCAATCTCGGTCTGCTTTATGCCACCACAACGGCGCTTTGTTCATTGGGATTTTTTCTCACCGGCACCCGCGCATTTTATTCTGTGTTACTGGCAATGGCGGCGGTCTCAACCGGCGGGTTTTTACCATTCGATACCAGTCTCGATCAGACAATCGGTGTGGGCGGACAGGCGATATTCGCGCTTTTTCTGATAATCGGTGCAACCAGCATATTTTGGCACCGCATGCTCCTAAGAGGCCAATGGTCAGCGGTTTTACAACACCGGGAAAGTTATTCAGTCATCTTGATCATCCTGTTTGTTGGGGTGGTTTTTACCGCAACTCAGATCGTCGTATCCGGGGGGCAATCGCAGGCTCCGATTGGGTCATTGGTTCAAGGCATATTGAACGCTGCATCACTGGTCGCAACCAGTGGGGTGCAGAGCCAGCCAGGCTATTTTACATTGATGCCATTGGTTGTCGTACTTTTCATCGTTCTGGCAGGCGGCAGTGCCTTTTCCACATCGGGAGGTCTCAAGCACTACCGTATGGGTGGGATGTTGGTGCAATCCTGGAACGAACTGGACAGGCTGGTCTATCCAAATGCGGTTCGGTCGTCACATTTCGGAACTGAGCAATTTGACTTGGAATTGATGAAATCAATCTGGAGTTATTTCGTCGCTGCAATTTTGATATTGGCAGCGGGCTCAATTTTTCTTGCTACCACGGGCATTCCATTTGAGGGTGCATTGACAGCGGCAATCGCCGCCTTCACCACCGCTGGTCCGGTTTATAACGCCGGTTGGTCGGTTGCAGTTGGGCAAGATTGGCCATTGCTTTCAGAGTTTACAGATCCGGCCAAAGTTGCGCTTATTATCCTGATGGTGATGGGCCGTTTGGAAATTATCGCCGTTCTTGCCCTGTTCAGCACACAATATTGGCGCAGTCGGTAGAAGGGCGACAAACCGCTCATCGTTAGATTGTCGACGATTTTGATTGCGGTATGCCACGCGGCACATATACTGGCCTTTGCGGAATAAAGGGAGGTCGGGTTAACATGGCCGAAAAACAACAAAATTTGCAGGATGCGTTTCTCAACAATGTTCGTAAGAACAAGATTTCATTGACAATATTTCTGGTAAACGGGGTGAAACTGACGGGGATTGTTACCTGGTTCGATAACTTTTGCCTGCTCCTGCGCCGTGACGGGCATTCTCAACTGGTCTACAAGCATGCGATTTCAACCATTATGCCAAGCGAACCGCTGAATATGTTCGACGGCAGCGATCAGGAATCCGGCGACTCCGATACAAGCGAGTAAAATAGCATTGAGCGACATTGAAAAGGCTGGAAAAGCCCGGTTTCAGATAGACACATCCAAGCAGCGGTCTACTGAAAAAGCGGTTGTCATTGTGCCGGTCTTGCGCCAACGCGGTGACAATGCCGCGGGACTGAACCAACGAACCGATGCTTCTCGTCTTGAAGAGGCGGTGGGACTTGCGCGTGCCATCGACCTGGAAATTGTCCATTCAGGAATCGTGCCTGTCGCCAAACCAAAACCCGGCACTCTGCTGGGAACCGGCAAAGTTGACGAATTCGCCGGATTGATTGCCGCTCTTGACGCCGGCTTGGTGATTGTTGACCACCCTTTGACTCCGGTGCAGCAGCGCAATCTGGAAAAGGCCTGGAAGGCCAAAGTGTTGGATCGAACCGGGCTGATTCTGGAAATTTTTGGCGCCCGGGCGCAAACCAAAGAAGGACGCTTGCAGGTCGAACTGGCGCATTTGAACTATCAAAGGGGTCGATTGGTTCGGTCATGGACACATCTGGAACGTCAGCGCGGTGGCTCCGGGTTTTTGGGCGGACCGGGCGAAACCCAGATTGAATCAGATCGCCGTCAACTTCAGGAGCGCATCAACAAGCTGGAAAGAGAACTTGAGAAAGTTCGCCGTACCCGCACATTGCATCGGTCCCAGCGACGCAAAATCCCCCATCCGGTTGTTGCCCTTGTTGGCTACACCAATGCCGGAAAATCGACATTGTTCAATCATTTGACCGGATCGACAGTGATGGCCAAGGACATGCTGTTTGCTACACTTGACCCGACACTGCGTCAGTTGAACCTGCCGCAAGGCACCCGCGCTATCCTGTCGGATACGGTTGGTTTTGTGTCAGATCTACCGACCCATCTGGTCGCAGCCTTTCGGGCCACGCTGGAAGAGGTAATTGAAGCGGAATTGATTATACACGTTCGCGATATTGCTGACCCGGACACGCAGGCCCAGGCTGAGGACGTTTACGCCATCCTGTCACAACTGGGCATCGACAAGCAGGGGCGCGCCAATGTGATGGAAGTCTGGAACAAGATTGACCTGCTCGATGAGGCCGCACTGGAATCCATTCGAGCAACTCGAAATGGCGAAGATGCCGCTCTGCTGATATCCGCCCAGTCGGGGCAGGGCACCGATGCACTTTTGGAACTGATCGAGGCGCGCATCGCCGGTTCAGACAATGTGATGGAATTCCAATTGCCACTTTCCGCGATGGGTCAGTTAACCTGGATTTATGACAATACCCACGTCATAGAGCGATCGGATGAGGAAGATGGTTCGCTGCGAATGAAAGTGCGGGCAAGTCCTGAAATCAAAACGGCGTTGAAAGCCAGACTGACCTGAACCTATTTTTGCGGCGCTGATTTGGCTTCCACCCATAATTTTTCCATCAGATCCAGATCAGCGCTCTGAAGCGTTTCGTTGTGATCGCCAACCGTCTGTTCGATATGGGCGAAACGGGTGCGAAACTTCCTGTTACAGCGTCGTAGTGCATTTCCAGGATCAATATCCAGATGCCGCGCCAGGTTGATCGCAGCAAACAGAACATCACCAATTTCGTCTTCCAGACTGGCCGGACTTCCGTCCAAAATCTCGCTTTCCACTTCTTCGAGCTCTTCTCGAATTTTGGCCAAAACACTGTGCGGATTATTCCAGTCAAATCCGACCTTTGAGGCCTTTTGCTGCAGTTTCAATCCTTCGAGCATCGGCTCCGTTGCGGCAGGCACGTCGTCCAGCAGGCTGGAATTTTCAGAAGCAGGCTCCAAGCCCATATCCTGGCGGCGCTGCGCTCGTTCCTGCTTTTCCAAAGCCTTAATACGCTCCCAGGCGCCTTTGGCCATACCGGCATTGCGGGCTTCTTCGCCCCCAAAAACGTGAGGATGTCGCCGGATCATCTTGGTGGTAACCGTTTCGACCACATCCCCAAAATCAAAGGCTTCCTCTTCCTGCGCCATCTGGGCGTGATAGATGACCTGCAGCAGTAGATCACCGAGTTCTTCTCGCAGATTTTCCATGTCGTTGCGCTCGATCGCATCAACCACCTCGTAAACCTCTTCGATCGTATAAGGCGTAATAGATCGGAAGGTCTGTTCAAGATCCCAGGGGCAGCCGGTCACTGGCGTGCGCAAGGCCGACATAATTTCTACCAGACGAGATACATCGCGCGAGGGGTTCATTTCGAGGCTCCAAAATCCACCAAACCGTTCTGGTTGAGTTCACCGTCATAGGACGCGTCAACGGAAAAACTGCGCAGCACAAATGTACCGCTGGAATACTGCCAGATCGCCGATGTGGAAGCATCACCCAGTCCCCGACTCTTGTGATATTCCGAAATCTGCAGGGTTTCGGGGTTAAAATCACTAAATCCCACAGTCATCCGGGCCCGATAGCCGGTCACAATCACGGATTCTACTTTTTCATCAGATTCCGGATCGACATATTTGACCGTGTAATCTGGAACAGCAAAGGCAATAAGAGACGCTTCTCCATAGGAATCGAACAGTATGAAAGCGTCTCCCTGATTGTAGGCGGCCATCCAGCAGGGAATGCGAAAAAGCTGATAGTCGCGTGCCTCGTCGTCATAGGTGTCTTTATGGCTGAATTTGTACAATTGCGGTGCGAAGGAATCATCCTGGTGGTCCTGATGCTGCAACATACATTGGTCTTCGCCCAACCCCTTGGCCAAGGCCAGGGCAACTTCCAAAGTGGACTTGTCCTTTGCCATGGACTGGCAGAGGAAACCGAACAATAGGACCGAGCAGGCAGTAGTTGCCAAGCAGATGCGTTTCACTGGATCATCCCTCGCGGATTGGAGCCGTTAGCGAAATCTACCTAATTGGGAACAACAGCTGAAGCAGATACGCTCTTTTGACCGTATTTCTTAATCAGCTGAATCATATGCCTGTCGCGAACTTTAGAGGTGTTTTCCCCAAGGATCACACCAATCACCCGACCGCGCGGTGCTTTTGCCGACGTAACAAGATTAAAACCGGAGGCTCTCGTATAGCCAGTCTTGATGCCGTCAGCTCCCTTCATCTGGAGAAGGACCCGGTTGTGTCCCCGTATTTTCTTGCCCCGAAACGTCATCGAGTTCTTCTTAAAATAGTAGAAATATTGCGGAAACTGTTTGCGCAAAATGACACCCAGCTTGGCCATGTCACGCGCGGTGGTTACCTGGCGCTTGTCGGGCAATCCAGATGCGTTGCGAAACGTTGTTGATGACAGGCCAAGACTGCGTGCCTTTCGTGTCATGGCCCGGGCGAATTCAGGTTCACTGCCACCAAGAAACTCTGCCATTGCGTAAGCGACGTCGTTGGCTGATTTCACCGCCAATGCGGACAACGCTTCGTCTACGCTGAGAGAGTCAGATGCTTTGAGATAAAGTTTTGAAGCAGGTTGGCGTGCTGCACGCTTGGAGATAGGTACACGACTTGCTTTGTTGATCTTGCCGGATTGAAGCGCCTCAAACGCCATATACATCGTCATCATTTTTGTCAGTGACGCCGGAAAACGTATGGCATCAGCGCGCGCTTCATACAGTACCTTGCCGGAGCTTTCATCAATAACGATTGCCGCAAATCTCTTGGACGGAATATCAAAAGGGGTTTCACGCAGCACTGAAGTCGTGGTGCAGCCCGCCAGAGCCAGGCCCAGAAGCATTGCGGCGATATACTTGAATAATCTAATTGAATCGCCCACCAACCCATTGCCCTCAAATCAATTACTTACCCACTTCTCCGTCTCTACGCTGACAACCGTAGTACAATCAATGCCTTATTATGCAATCCAGTGACTTGACCACCGGTTTATTCAAAACTCTTGCCGGTATTGCGCCGGGTTGGTGCGACATGGCCCACATTTGCCAATCGTTTCGTACCGAGGCAGATTGTCAGGGCGTCGATGGTAGGAGACAAATATGAGCGGAAACACCGAATGGCAATTGTCGGGCAATGCTGCCGAATTGTATGAGCAATTCCTCGTCCCAACCATTTTTGTACCCTGGGCACAACATCTGTTGAGCAAATCGCCCCCTCAAACCGGACAAAACATATTGGACGTCGCCTGCGGTACCGGCATTGTGGCACGAATGGCCAAAGCCCGTGTTGGTTCAACCGGGCGTGTTGTTGGTGCCGACCTGAACGCGGGCATGCTGCAAGTTGCAAAAGCGGTTGCCAACGATAGTTTGATTGAGTGGATTGAAAGCGACGTCGCGGATATCCCCCTGGAAAATGAGTGTTTCAACACCGCATATTGCCAACAAGGTCTTCAGTTTTTTCCTGACAAGGTTGGCGCGTTGAAGGAAATTGCAAGGTTACTTCATCCCAACGGTCTTTGCTTTGCCGTGGTTGCGCAATCGCTGGATCAAAACCCGCTCATGCGCAGCCAGGTAGATGCGCTGACGAAGCATGTGGGTGCTGATGCAGCAAACGGCATCCGATCCGTCTGTGGTTTGGCCGATGGAGATGAAATTGCCGGCCTGTTTGAGCAGGCGGGATATGTTGATGTGAATTTTGACAAGGTAGATTTAACTCTGACCCATAGCGAAGGTCGTGCATTCGTCCAAAACGGCATCTTATCAACGCCTGTTGCTGGAATTATTTCCGACTGGTCGGAAACAGCCCGCAATGCGCTGATCGACGATATTCTTACCGGATTTGGCGAGTTTTATAACGGCACTAGTTTGACATTTCCTCACGTGTCCAGCGTTGTATCTGGCAGGAAGCCTTAGGCAGACCCCAATTTTCCCATCTCCACAGCAATGTCGGATGCAAGCCGGGCATTGTTCAGCACCAGTTCGATGTTGGTTTCCAGGCTTTTGCCATCGCTGAGTTCCAACATGCGCGACAATAAATAGGGTGTGACGTCTTTGCCTGAAACACCCAACTGATCTGCATCCTTCAGAGCCCGCTCAATGATCGAATTAATGACGGAACCGGGGATTTCAAATTCCTGCGGCACCGGGTTGGCAATCAACGTTCCTCCGTTGATCCCGAGTTGTTGCCGGGTGATCGAATGGCGAGCAATTTCCAATGCACTATCCAGCCGTATGGGCACGTCCATTGAACTGTTGCGCGACCAAAATGCGGGGAGGGTGTCGGTTTGATATCCAACGACAGGTACACCATTGGTTTCCAGAACTTCCATCGTTTTGGGCAAATCCAAAATGGCCTTCGGACCAGCGCAAACCACAATGACATTTGTACGAGCGAACTCCGACAGGTCAGCTGATATGTCGAAACTGTCTTCCGCCCCCTGATGAACCCCACCAATGCCGCCAGTAGCAAACACTGATATTCCCGCCATCTCGGCCGCCATCATTGTGGCTGCCACAGTGGTCGAACCATTTTTGCCGCTGGCCACAGCATAGGCCAGATCGGCGCGTGACAGTTTCAAAACATTTTTCGCAACCGCCAAAGCTTCCAGTTCGTGACGTTCCAGTCCAACGTGAATTTTGCCCTCTAGAATGGCGATGGTTGCCGGAACTGCACCGCGGCTGACAATTTCTGCCTCGACCGCCAGTGCGGTTTCAAGGTTGCGGGGATGCGGCATGCCGTGGGTGATAATTGTGGATTCCAACGCTACCACAGGGTCTCCTCCCTCCAGCGCGCGGGCAACGGCATCTGACACAACTAGGTGATTATTCGTAACTACCCAGCTACCCCAACCTGATGCTTTTATAGACGGCCCATCAGA
>JAALLE010000064.1 GCA_011087605.1 Hyphomicrobiales bacterium | reverse complement strand
TCTGATGGGCCGTCTATAAAAGCATCAGGTTGGGGTAGCTGGGTAGTTACAAATTGATACCGATCCCGGATTGGCCATTGAAGCTTTGATGATGTCGTCGAAGTTTTGGAAAGGTGAATCCTTGCGCACCGACCAACTGGCAAGCGCGTTGCCCGCTTTCATCGGTACCCAATCTTCCCAGGGTACAAAATCGGCATGCCCCAATACACGTACGAACCTGTTATAATTGGCTCCACCAAGTACGGTATATCCATCCGACCGTGCGGCGCCGACAAATTGAGTGGCCACGCCACCAACTGCACCAGGCTTGTTGATCACGTTGATCGTCCAGCCCTGTGCCTTTGCCATTTCTTCGGCAAGCTTGCGCATGATGGTATCGGTTCCGCCACCTGCACCATACATGACCACAACCGTAATCGGTCGTCCGGGAAACGATTGGGCAAATGCACCACTCGGCATGGTTATTTGAAGAGCCGCCATCCCGGCTCCGGCAGCAGCGAGAAACTCGCGCCGGTCTAATTTGGACTTTTTGGTCATTTGGTATTCCTCCTTGTTATCGGTGCGGAGTATCAGTTCGCACCCATTCAGTCGTTCTGCGTCGAACGATTCTCCTTCGGTCCCTGGTAGTTTCGTTCCGCCAGGAAGGACGTAACTTCAGGTTCAACATCGGTCTCCATGAACGCATTCCACCGATTGTTGAATCCGAACAAAGCAATGACAGCTCCGATCTCGACAATCTGTTCCTGGGAAAAGTGTTGTTTAAGTGCCGCCATGTCCTGCGGTGTTGCAAAAGACGGGCACTGGCCCCCGGTCAGGGCAACACGCAAGGCTGCCCGTTCAGCTTCGCTAAAAATTTCAGACGTTTCAAAATTCCAGATCTGATCCAGCTTGTCCTGCGGCACGCCGTTGTCGGCACCGTTTTTAAAGGTGTGGGCGGAGCAATAGCTGCAGCCGTTTGCCAGACTGGTCACATGAGCGATCATCCAGCGAAGGGCTGGGTCGACCGTGCCCTGCGGATTGCGCACAACCGCCCGGATCAATCCGAGCACAGCCGTTGCAATTTCCGGCCGATGGGAGAGGGTCAGCATGGAATTTGCTGTAAAACCGGTTGCCGATGCCAGCCAAGAAATTTCGTCTGTAGCTTCAGTTGTCGCAGCTTCAGACACAGGTGGAATATGGGGCAATTTGAACTCCTCCCAGAGCTGGTTTTATGTTTTCATCTTTGGTAATTATTGGTCAACCAATGCAGATGTTGTAACGATTGGATGTAGACTACGATATTTCTCCGGTTTGCGTGGCCATATTTCTGCACAGATGTCGGGATAAATCCAGCGTTTTGACATATTTGCCGCGCTTGTTGAAAAACATTGGTCCACCAATCTTCCGTTCACTGGTTGTCGATGCAGGAATTTTCACCTTCAAGCAACTTAATCATGATCAAGTCGCCAATGGTGGTTTTTTAGATGCGGCCAACTCGTCAATCGCAACCGTGCGCCGGTCTTCAGCTGACAGGGTGATGGCTTCTAGCACTTCTATGTTGTGAACCATTTCGGCCATCGTGAACGCATAGTCTTCAATCCCACGTGCCGCACGGCAGAAGGCCTCCAGATTTTCTGTCACCGCGTCGGTCCATTCATATTGTTTGTGGACCATGGGTTTCCCGGTTTCGGCAGTGATAACCCGCACGATCCCGTCTGGGGTGTCGGGGTGACTGTCATTGATCACCTCAACCCATTTTTGTGTTCCGAAAACGTGCATGCGTATGAAATGTGGCGTGTGCAATACGGCGCTCAATGTCGCGGTCATGCCGGCCTTAAATCCTAATTGAACGGTCACCACATCACCGGTTTCCCAGCCCAGCGACCTATCGGCCGTCATCGCCTGAACGGTTTCCACCGGGCCGAAAAAGGATATCAACATATCGGTCAGATGAATGCCCATGGCGGTCATTCCGGCGGCAGGTGAGATCGCTTTCAAAGTGCGCCAGTCGCCCGATGGCACGTGGGTGAGCTTGTCATGGCTGAAGGCGGCTTCGGCATGCATGATCGTGCCCAGCGCTTGGCTCTCAATGTCCGCTTTAAGCGCAAGCATGGCGGGTTCAAATCGCCGCTCATGGCCAATGCCCAACTGGACGCCTGCCTCGGTGCAGGCCGCAACCGAACGACGGGCGCTGGCGGCTGTCAGGCCAAGCGGCTTTTCGCAGAATACATGCTTACCAGCTCGCGCACATTGGATAACCTGTTCCTCATGCAAAGGGTTGGGAGTTGTCAAAATGATGGCGTCGACTTCGTCCAAGGACAGTGTTTGGGCGATGTCAGTCCAAATCTTCAGGCCCATTTCCTTGATGGCTGAATGGTTGGCTTCCATCGGTTCAACAATTCCGGCAACCCGAATATCCTTATGTCCTTTCAGACGGACGGCCATGTGTTTGCCCCACCAACCAAACCCGGCAATCACAACCGTGAACGGGTGCGCGACCGGCATCAAATTGATCCTCCCAACGAAGCAAACTCGCCTTTGTGAAACACCAATGGTCGTCTGCCGGTCTGTTTGAAATTGATCACCCGTCCGAGATATATTTCATGGTCGCCAGTGGGTATGCGCGTCTCTGTTTGACATTCAATCGTGGCCGCCGCCGCCTGCAGCACTGGCACGCCATCTTCTCCGGCATGCCAGTCGACATTTTCAAATTTGTCGGGGGCTGGTCGGGCAAACTTCAGCGCCAACTCCTTGGACTGATCGCACAAAATATTGATTGCGAAGGCCGGATGTTGGCGAAACGCAGAAAGACTGGGAGCGTTGAGGCTCAGGCTCCAGGCCACCAGGGGCGGGTCCAGTGATACCGATGAGAAGGAATTGGCCGTCAGGCCGACCGCTGCGTTGTTATCGCCGATCGTTGTGATCACGGTTACACCAGTTGCGAAATGCCCCAAAACGTCTCGCAACGCCCGGGCATCAATGGGCTGTTCGGCCAAGGGTACTGAATGTGCGTTCATGTTCAAATACCTCTTGGCAAAACCTAAAACACGGACCTTATGCGCTGGTCGCCACATCCACAACTTATGTATATTTATGGCTGCAATCGTTTTTTGTGATGGGTTGCTTGAATGTAAGGTAGAAGTAAATATGATGGACGACATGAGTAAATATCATTATTCATTCTGGATTTAGTCGTCTCATAAAAGACGTTTGCGTAACCGAATTCAGGAAATTTTGTGAAGCTCTCATTTTTCACCATGCCGATTCATCCCTTGGGAAAGCCCTTTTCGCAAAGCATACGCGAGGACCGGGAGGCATTCATTCTTGCCGATCAACTGGGTTTTGCAGAAGCCTATTGCGGTGAGCACACAACCGACCAGGCTGAGATCATCACCTCGACCGTCGCGTTTTTGGCCAGTCTGGCCTACGAAACCAAAAACATCGTGCTGGGTACTGGAACAGTTAACCTGCCGAATTCCCATCCGGCCCGTGTTGCTGCAGAAGTCGCGATGTTGGATCACATGCTCGAGGGGCGTTTGAATTTTGGAATTTCGCCCGGTGGCCTGATGTCGGATGCAGAAGTGTTCGGCAATCTGGATCGTGATCGCAATGCCATGTTTGTTGAATGCATCAACATGGTGCTGAAGATTTGGGAGGGCGATGCACCCTACGATCTGGAAGGTGAATTCTATAACGTGTCGACCCGCAAGACGATGATGAAGGAAATTGGCCAGGGTATCATCATGCGTCCCTACCAAGAGCCACATCCATTGATCGTTGGAACGGTTGTTGCGCCTTACTCCAAGGGTGTAACCGCGATGGCGGCGCGCGGATGGGAGCCGATTTCAGCTAACTTCCTGTTGCCTAAATGGGTCGCGACTCATTGGCCCAATTATGTCGAAGGGTGCGAACAGGGGGGGCGTCCTGCAGACCCCAATAACTGGCGCGTGGCGAAAAATATTTGCGTTGCCAAAGATCAGGCAACCGCCAAGCGTTACGCGCGGGATCCGGGAAGTCCTTATGTTTTGTATTACCACAGCTTGTTTACCAAATTGGCGAAAGGCGGCAGGCTGAACCTGTTTAAGGAAGATCAGGAAATGCCTGACGAAGACGTCACGCTCGATTACGTGCTTGACCGGCTGGTCATTCATGGCGATCCGTCCAGTGTAGCTGAACAGATTCTTGAATTTCGCGAGACGACCGGCCCGTTTGGAAATCTGGTTTATGCCGGGCACGATTGGACCGATTATGACCTTGGTCGCGAATCGATGATCTTGATGGCCGAACAGGTGATGCCAAAACTCAATGCAGCAATCGGATCCGCTGAGTGAGCGCTCCCATTGCCGGACAGGTGCCTGGCAGCGGAGGTACCATGATCGCCTATCAGGTTGATGGCCCACAAGGGGCTCCGTGGCTTGTTATGTCAAACTCGCTGGCAACGGACCGGCGCGTCTGGGAACCCCAGATCCATGAACTCGCCAACAAATACCGAGTGGTTCGATATGATACACGCGGGCATGGTGCCAGTCAGGCCGGAACTGCGCCCTACAATTTCGGGCATCTGACAGAAGATGTTCATGCCTTGTTTGAAGAACTTGAAATTGAGCAGGCGGATTTCATCGGAATTTCACTTGGCGGAATGACCGGCCTGGCCTTTGCCATGTGTGCGCCTGAACGAGTCGGTCGGTTGGTGTGTTGCGACGCGCGGGCCTCTGCACCGGATGCTTACAAGTCGATGTGGGAGAACAACATTGCAAATCTCCAAGAGCAGGGAATAGCCGGCTTGGTGGAGCCAACTCTTGAGCGCTGGTTTACATCTGAATTTATTATGGCACCCAATAATGCCGGTTCGCTGGAAACGGTGCGTTCAATGTTCAACGCGACCTCGGCAATCGGATATGAAGGTGCAGCGCGAGCATTGCAAAATCTCGACATGCTCGACGGTCTTCCATCGCTGCAGTGCAAAACGCTGTACATTGTTGGCGAATCTGACATGGCGGCACCAGTTGCGGTGATGCAGGACATGGCTGACCGAACTCCTCAAGCGTGTTTGAAAATTCTGCCAAACGCTGCTCACCTGTCGAATATCGAGCAACCTGATGCCTTCAATTCTGCAATCAGCGACTTTCTCTCACTCTGACCAAATGCAAGCGAGGATATTCCGTGGTAGTCATAAAAGAAAAACCGATCTGGAAGTTTAACATTACCGGCGGTCACAAGACCTCAACCCAGTCGGTAGCAACCGCGCGCGGTAAAAGTGCCATTATTGACGAACCTATTCAGCGCGGTGGAACCGATGAGGGCCCAATGCCGGTGGAATATGTGTTCATGGGTCTGCTGGGGTGTACCCATGTAATTTCAAACAAGCTGGCCGCCGCAAATGGTGTTGAGTTTACGTCAATGGATATCGACATTCAGGTCACCATGGACAGCCACGGCACCCGTTTGATCAATCCCATCGACGTGCCTTTTCCGGAAGTCACCCTGGTGATTGATGCCACGTATGATGGGTCGCGTGCGGGGGTCATGCAGGTTGTTGAAAAACTGCGCGACCATTGTGCAGTCTCCAAAATGTTGCAGGAATCTGGAACCCGGGTGATCGAACGTTGGACCCTGAATGGAGAATTGGTGTCTGAATCCTGATCGAAGCATTGGAACTTCGGCTTTGATGGCAATGTTCAACATACTGGTCCCAATAGTGCTGATAACCTTTATCGGGTTTATATTGGGCAGAATGTCGATCGGCCTACAGTCCAGAACGTTGAGCAATCTCGTCATTCTGGTCGCTACGCCGGCGCTTGTGTTTCACACCAATGTATCGTCGACGGTTGATGGTGCAACGATCTCCGAATTATCGATTGCGGCTTTTATGTCTCTTGCCATTGCCGGCACGATTGCCTTTCTGGTTTTGAAACTCGCCGGCAGCTCGGCGCAAAGTTTTCTGCCAAGTTTGATGTTTCCCAATTCCGGCAATTTGGGCTTGCCTCTGGTGGTGCTGACATTTGGTGCGATCGGAACACAATTGGGAGTGGCCTATTTTATTGTCATTGCCTTGGTTCAGCACAGCATAGGCCTGTCAATTGCCGCCGGATCCGTTCGTATTCGTGAACTGGTCAGGCAGCCGTTGCTCTATTCTGTGGTGCTGGTGCTTGTTGTTTTGATGACCGACACTCAGCTTCCGCCAGTCGTGATGATCACCACGGGTATGTTGGGGGATATGATGATCCCGGCAATGTTGATTCTGCTGGGAACCTCGCTGGCAACGTTGAAGGTGACAGATCTGTTGCCCGCCCTGGCGCTGGCCGTGGCGCGACTGACAATTGGTGTCCTTACCGCTCTCATTGTCATTTATTTGCTGGATCTTTCCGGCATCGCAGCTGGGGTGGTTTTCATCATGGCCACCATGCCATCAGCGATCGTGACGTATGTATATGCCGAAAGATATCAGCAAGATCCAAACAGGGTCGCTGGGGCCGTTGTGGTTTCAACCATATTGACCTTTGTCTGCCTGCCAGCGCTGGTCTGGGCCGCGCTTCACGTGAGTGGTGGCAGCGTTGCGGCAAATGCCGCATTGTCTATGGTGGCTATGCGATGAATTCTATCAAGCTCAACAATCTGAAATTTTTTGTTGCCGTCTACGAGGAGCGGTCCATATCGGCCGCTGCCCGAAAGGTTCATGCCACTCAATCAGGCGTGAGCGTTCAATTGCGCGACCTGGAAAGCCGACTTGGTGTAGCCTTGTTTGAAAGGGTGTCGACCGGTGTCGTCCCCACTCGGGCAGGGGAGATTATTTATAACCGTGCGGTCAATATCCTTCGCGAAGTCAGCCGGCTTAGCGAAGACGTGGCGCCGGAAGAAAACATTCTGACCGGCAAGGTGCGAATTGGCATCATGCCAACTTTTGCAAGGTCTATTCTTGCGCCGGTCATGGCTGAATTTACCCAGTCAAATCCGCTGGTGGTTGTCACCGTCACCGAAGGATACAGCGCCTTGCTCACCCAGATGGTACTGGCGGGCGAATTGGACATTGCCGTGGTGCCCGACGGTTCGGTTCACGATGGTTTGCGGTCGACATTTCTGGATACTGATCTGGAGATTCTAGCCAGTCGCCGTGCTCTGCCAGGAGTCGAAAAAAGCGTTGATCTGGCGCAGATTGAAGCTCTTAGCCTGGTTTTGCCGGGGCAGGGCAATGCGCGACGGGCCAAGATTGATCAGGTGTTAAAAAGTGTTTCGCAGGTTGGTCACACAATCCTGGAAATGGATTCGATGATGACGACCCTCGACATCATAAAGCGCGGCGATTTTTGTTCGATTCTGCCCGGTTGTCTGTGCGTGGCTGATTTGGACAATCCCAATATGCATCTTTATCCCATTGTTCAGCCTAAAATGACCGTGGATTACCTGTTGATCGAGCCCGCAATCCGGGCAGAATCTGCCGCGATCAGGCTGTTTACCGAACAATTGAGCGCCGAAATTCGTCGGGCCTGCGAGATTTGCAGAGTGCATTTCAAACGGCTTGATTGAAAGCTGTAGATAAATTGGAATGGTCCACCAATCCTATGGAAAAATACAGCAAAATCATAAGGTTTTCGGTGCAGTTTCGCCCTTTTTATGTTGCATCCGGGCTAACTTATCTGTTGAATGGTTTGCGAAACTGGTTGGCGTTTTAGAAAGGTCAACCAATTGGTTGGCGAATTGATATCGAGCGTCTGTGGGAGTTGAAAATGGCAGGTAGGACAGTTCGCAACGCCTTCGATCGGTCGCGGGAGTTCGCTTGATGAGTTTGAAGATCAAGTTTGGTGGCTATCAGGGCGACAAGTCCGTTCACACCCGTGGCGCTCGTGTATTTCGCGACGCAGTTTCGCGCATTTCCGAAGGCGAAATCGAGGTCGACTTCATCCAAAATATCGTCGAAAGCGGGCGCAAGGCATCAGACCTTTTGTCGGCAACCGAAGGTGGTGAGCTTGATGGGTGCTATTTTTCGTCCAGCTACCTCGCCAGCAGGGCGCCTCAATTGGCTTTGTTTGATCAACATTTTGCGGTGCCTGATCGCCGCCGGGCCTACGCCGTGTTGGACGGCTCGCTGGGCACGCGCCTCGCCGCAGAAGTGAAAGCAGCGACCGGGTTCCAGATCATGGGATACTGGGACAATGGATTGCGTCACATTAGCTCTGCGGAGACGGCTTTCCGCTCCCCGGCGGATTGTCAGGGCATGAAGATCAGGACATTGGCCAGCGACGATCATCAAAGAGTTTTCAAAGCTTTAGGTTTCTTGCCCGTTGCGATCGACGTGCGGGACCTGCCGGATGCCGTCGCACGCGGCACTGTCGATGCGCAGGAAAATCCACTGACAAATATCTACAATTTTGGACTGCACAATACCCATCGAACCGTCACCCTGACTGGGCATCTACTGGGGGTGGCGCCGGTTCTGTTTAATCAGTCAGTCGTTGATGGTTGGTCGGATGATACGAGAAATGCCGTCACTTCTGCGCTGCAGGAGGCGACGCAGGCGCAGCGTCGGTTTGCCGAAGAAGACGATGATATTTGCTCCAAGGCAATGATGGAAGAAGGTGTGAACCTGGTTCATCTTTCACAATCGGAAAGGGCCAGCCTTGTTGAAGCCACAAGACAGGAGGTCGACACCACGCGCAGCCGTTTCAATCAGGACCTGATCGATCTTTTTGAAGCCGATCTGGAAAGGGTTTCGTCATGACGGGAAGTTCACGACGTGCCACCCCGGAAGTGCTGACGGTCGTTGTATTGTTGATTGTCTCGAGCCTGGCTCTGGTATTTCTCGGGTCGCTGGTTGAACCTCCGAAACTTTTGTTTGGCCGGGCGCTGACGGCAATCACGCCAAGCCTGTTCCCGATGATCATCCTCGCTGCATTGGCAGCCATGTGCGCAATTTTGCTGTTTGTCATACGCACAAAAGGCGCTGAAACAGCCAATGCCGGCGATACATTAGCACAAAGTGAATGGCAGCGTGGTCTCGTCTTTTTTTCGATCATGATCGGGTATGCGCTGATGATGACGCCCTTTGGATTCCTGATTTCGTCAGCGATCGCGATGATCGCGATGTCCTTGTTGATGGGTACCAGATCTGTACTGCAGATATTTTGTGTGGCGGGACTTGGGCCGGTGGCGCTGTACCTCGCTGCCGCCCGACTTCTGGCGGTGTCATTGCCTGAGCTCAACACCATCGAAATCTTTTATGCGCGCTTGTTAGGAGAGTGAAGTGAGCCCATCCCACGATGTGATCGGACGGCACCGTGATTGACCAGTTCTATCAGGGCTTCGCCATGGCTTTGCGGGTCGACACATTTGTGTTGATGAGCCTTGGGCTGTTCGGCGGAATGCTGGTTGGTGCACTGCCGGGATTTACGACCCTCATGGCGATGGCCATCTTGCTGCCGGTTTCTTTCTTTCTCGATCCAATAGTTGGTATTCCGTTTTTGCTGGGTATCTACAAGGGGGGCATCTTTGGCGGCAGCATTCCGGCAATCCTGATATCGATGCCAGGAACCGGAGCCGCTGTTGCCACCTCGCGTGATGGCTACAAACTGACGCAAAAGGGAAAGTCACGCAAAGCACTGGACATCGCTTTATTCTCCTCTGTGCTCGGCGATACCGCCAGCGACATTTTCACAATAATGATGATTTTTCCGATCGCCTTTTTGGTGATGCTGTTCGGTCCGCCGGAACTGTTTGCCGTGTTGTTGATGAGTCTGGTGATTATCGCTGCAACATCGGGTTCCAGCCCGTTAAAGAGCCTGGTCATGATGATGCTCGGATTATGGCTGTCATTTGTCGGAACCGATCCATTGGGAGGTGTCGAACGTTTCACTTTCGGACTGTTCGATCTCAAGTCCGGTATTCCGCTTTTGCCGATGTTGATCGGCGTGTTTGCAATTCCCGAACTTGCAGCCGTTGTTATGCGCAATGAAAAGGCGCGGCAATTATCCACCTTGATGGGAGAGCGGCTGTCTCGGCTGGAATTCAAACGATGCTTTAAAACAATTTGCCGCTCGACCGTCATTGGAACTTCCATCGGCATCGTGCCGGGCCTCGGGCAGGTTGTTGCTGCCATGATGGGCTATTCGGCGGCCAAAAATGCCTCCGACAATCCGGAAAATTTCGGCGAGGGAGAGTTGGAAGGCGTCGCCGCGGCGGAAGCGGCAAACAACGCAGTAAACGGACCGACAATGGTGCCGCTGCTGACACTGGGAATACCCGGCGACAACGTAACGGCCATATTGCTGGGTGCATTTGTTGCTCAGGGCCTGCGCCCCGGCCCACAGCTTTTTGAGGAGCAGGGGGCGACTGTGTTTGCAATTTTGATTGCCATGGTTTTTGCCAATCTGTTGTTTGTGGTGATCGGCTATCTGTCGATTCCGTTCTTCTCCAGACTTGTCACGATCAAGGTTTCGATCCTGATTCCGCTGGTCATGATGTTTGCCTTTGCCGGTGCGTTTGTGTTTCGCTCAGATTCCGTTGACCTGCTGATGCTGGTTGGGTTTGGCCTGTTTGGCATTATTGCCAAATATGCACGCTTCGACGTGATGCCGATGGTGATGGGATTCATTCTCGGGCCGCCTCTGGAGTATGCATTTGGACAAACGGTCGCGATGACCAGTGGCGACTTTGTCGGGTTCTTTTTGACCGAACGGATTGGCGCATTGATGGTTTTGGTTGCAACACCTGTCATTGGCTATCTGCTTTGGAAGCGCATGCGGAGCGTGGACTCCGGATAGCGCAAGATTTGGTTCGATCGCGAGCGCATCGGCGCCTCGAACTGATAACACAATCGATGCAACAAGGGAGACGATGAATGTTAAATGCAAGCATCCGAAAAACGACCAGCCTGTTAGTGGCTGCCGGAATGGCACTGGGGGTGTCCCTCGGTATGGCCCAGGCAGAATATCCGGAAAAGCCGATCACAATGGTCATTCCGCTTGGTCCTGGCGGCAGTCATGACCTGAATGCAAGGGTAATCACCTCGGTTATTCCTGCCTACATCAATCAGGCAATGATTGTCCGGTTGACACCAGGCGCCGGTGGTCAAAAGGGAACACACGAAGTCGCAAAGGCTCCAGCCGATGGGTATACACTGTTGTTTTCGCACAATTATATCGACATGCTTCAGCAGCACGTTGAAAAACTACCCTATGACCCCAAGAAAGATTTCATCCCGATTGCCCGCATCAACTTTGCGCCAATTGCGGTTGTTGTTCGTGGCGACAGCCCGCACAAGACCTTTGAAGATCTGATCGCCGCGGCAAAGGCCAAACCAGGCGGTGTGAGCATGGCTCATTCGGGCAACTGGGGCGCATTGTTTGTGCCGGCAGCGCAAATGATGAAATCACGTGACGTGCAGTTCAATCTGGTACCCTACAAAGGTGGTGGACCTGCTATGCAGGCGCTGCTGTCGGGTGACGCGGATGTGACCATGGGATTCCCGGCCACAATTGGATCCTTGTTGCAAAGCGGCAAGCTTCGGGTTTTGGCAAGTTCCGGTCCAAAGCGTATCTATGATGATGTTCCAACTTTTACTGAAGCTGGCGTCGTTGGCGATATTGGATTCATGCATCGCGTGGTTCTGGTTCGCTCCGGAACGCCGGATGCGGTTGTGAAAAAACTGCAGGACGCGTTCACCGCGCTCCAAGGCGACAAAACCTACAAGAACCTGTTGAAGCGCCTGGGCGAAAATGCCGATCTGATGTTGGGTGATGAATATCAGAAAATGCGTGATGAGCAGGACGTGTCCTACAAGGCACTGGTTGAAGCCATCACAAACTAATCAGCTTTCCCGGGGTGGCATTTCCCGCCCCGGGAAACCAGATTTATGCAAATTCTCAACTGGAAGAGAACCCAATGCCAGACAGGTTCGGACCACGGGGCGTGATTGCTGTTGCCGTGCCGCAGCAGAACTCAAACATGCAGCCCGAATATGAAGCGATGCGCCCACAGGGCATTAACAACCAGATGTACCGGTTTGATATTTCAGACCACATCAAAGTACCCGAGGCTGTTTTGACCACCCTGCCACAGGTGCGTGGTTGCTGGCCGGATATGGTGATTTGCAGCAATTCGCTGGAGATGCGCTGGTGGTCGACTGAACGTCAGGCGCTTTACCGAAAGCAAATCCGGGATGTTTTACCAGACCTTCCATTTGTCACGGCCACCGATGCCTGCGTGGCAGCGCTGAAAACGGTAGGGGCTAAAAGAATTGGTGTTATTTCTCCCATGAGTGAAGAAATGTCGGAAAGCGCGCGCGCCTACTATCAGGCACACGGCTTTGAGGTTCCCAACGCCACCTGGCTAAAAGTCGCTACATCTGACCGGATCATCGACATACCCGTAGACGCAATCAATGCGGCCTTCGATCGCGTCGACACCGACGACATAGACACATTTTTACATGTCGGTGGTGCACTCGGCATTGTTGATATGCTGGACGATTTGGAAGCTCGTTTGGGCCGCCCGGTCGTATCGTCAAACGCTGCGACCTATTGGTATGCGCTTCGCATGATGGGAATAGAAGATGAAATGGACCGGGGAGGGCAGCTGACACGCATGCCGCTGGCCGGGCACTTACGCGAGCCATGAGATAAAGCAGCCAGGGCTTCAGCAATGTCAGATTGAGCAGATCTGATGGCCCGAAAATTCATGCCTGGACTGGTGGTTTTCCCGGTTCCAGGAATGTGATGGAGAATACAACGAGGATGCAAGGATCGACATCTCAAATTGATCGGGACCTAATTCCGGTTGCAGCTCGTCAATTGCCGTTGCTGTCACTGGATTGGTGCAATGCCGAGTTCGTCCGCAAGATGATCCAGCTGTTGGCGCAACTGATCCGGAAGCGGAATGCCTGTCGCGCGCCGTTCAGACAAAACCCGCTGCAACCGCTCTCCGGGAAGTCGAATTTCCTCAACCCCTGGAAGGCGGGGAGAGGATTTCATTTCCTCGTAAATGCGATCAATGCCCGCCTTGAAAATATCGACATCCGTAAAGGCATTGATATCGAGAGCAATTATCATGTGCCCGGTATTGGTGATCGTCGTGGCGTCGGCATTGAAATCGACCACGTCGCGTCCGAACGCAGCGCCGTTCAAGGTGCCGGCAAGAATGCCGAAAACAAGGGCCAGTCCGTATCCCTTGGGACCTCCGATCGGCAGAAGAAAACCTTCAGAAGCGCGGCTTGGATCGGTCAGCGGCGCACCGTTTCGGTCGACCATCCAGCCCTCGGGCATGGTTTCGCCACGTTGGGCGGCAGTTTTCACCTTGCCATAGGCGGCAACCGTCGTCGCCATATCCAAAACAATAGGCGGTCGGGTGGCGGCAGGAATCGCCACCGCAATCGGGTTGGTGCTCAACAGCATCTCGGTTCCGCCCCATGGCGGCAAGTGATTGGCACTGCCAACAGCAATGTAAACGCCGATCATGTCCCTCTTCAACGGCATCATGGCGTAAAGCGAAGCCGGTCCGGCGTGGTTGGAATTGCGAGCTCCCACCCAGGCAATACCGGTCTTGCGCGCCTTGCGCATGGCAAGTTTTGTTGCATGGCGCATCACCAGATGGCCAAGCCCGTTGTCGCCATCGATCAAAGCGGTGGCTTTTCGATTTTGCAGTTTCTGGAATTTAGGGGCCACATTCAGACCACCTGCCTGAATGCGGCGAATATACATTGGCAGCCGAAACACCCCATGCCCGTCCTGTCCAACAAGGTCAGCCCTGGTCATCAGCTGTGCCGCATGTCGCGCGTCGGTGCCGGGCATGCCACAGGCAATGAAACTGCGGGTGATAAACGCTTTCATCGTGGCAGAGTCTATCCGGTCGGAATTATTCAACATTGTTTTTGGCCTTGGTTATCAAACGCGCCAAACGAGGCCGCGCGGGTGGCGAATTGAAAGGAGATAATATGACTGATGGTGTGGTGCTCAAATATGATGCGATTAACCCATTCGCTCGGGGAGACGGGGTTGAAACACGCTTGATGGTTGGCAAGGGAATTTCCGATGCCGCGCCATTTACCAGCGGTACGACGGCGTTTCCCGCCGGATGCGCTGCACCGCTCCATTCCCACAATTGCGCCGAGCAGGTGACCATTCTGGAAGGGCAGGCGGAAGCCCTTGTTGGCGGTAAGCTGATGCAGTTGGGACCGATGGACACAAGTTTTATTCCAGCAGACGTGCCGCATTACTTTCGCAATACCGGAAAGGAGAAACTTGTAATCTTTTGGATTTACGGAGCCAGAGATGTGACGCGCACATTTACCGACACGGGTGAAACCGTTCCTCACATGTCTCCGCGCGACCAGGTTTGAACGTCGCATGGGTAATTTGAAGGACATGGGCATTCCGAATTCGGTCTCCTGCGCCAGTATGGTTGACCAATTTGGCCTTGCGTGTGAATAAAACTTTGTATGACCGATATATAATTGAGATTCCTGAAATAAAACAGTTATTCTGGATTGAAGATTGACCAAAATATTTGAAAAAATTGTCGCAACTAACGTGGATTTGGTAAACCAATGAGCGCCAAAGTATTAGCCCGAGTTCGTACATGGATCGCCTCGTCAGGCCTGCCCGCCGGTGCACGCCTGCCGCCCGAACGGGACCTTTGCACCAATCTTGGCGTGAGCCGTACAGAGCTTCGCAAGGCGTTTCTCGTTTTGGAATCAAATGGAAATCTGACGCGAGAAGTTGGCCGCGGTACGTTTTTGACCAGAAAGCCCGAACAGCGCAAATCCGACAATAGTGAGCGAACAATCTCCGACTTGGCGGAACGGACCGGACCGCTGGAAGCGATGATGGCTCGACTTGCATTGGAGCCTGAATTGGCACGCATGGCAGCGTTGCACGCTTCGCCGCGCCAATTGCGTCGTATCCGGGAGCTTGCTTCCAAAATGCGCAATTCCGTCAGTTGGCACACTTACGAGGAGCTGGATTCAGAGTTTCACGACATAATTGCCCAGGCGTCCGGCAATTCGTTGTTGCATGAATTGCACAAAATTCTGAACGGGGTTCGCATTGTTGTAGTCTGGCGACGTCTGGATACACCTGAGGCCGCTCCTGACCCTGACTACCATTCATTTGATGAGCATGATGCGGTTGTGGAGGCGCTTGAAAAACGCTCTGGCAGCGAAGCATCCAAAGCGATGCAGAAGCATTTGCAGAGCACTTTATCGACGATGACAGTAAATAATTGAATTTTGCCCGCCATTAACTGCGACCATGGTCAGGTTTGAACGTTGGCTCGGATCTGAATGGTTCTGAAATTTAGAAATTTGGAGAGACGATGAATGAGACAGGTTGAGGTAGCCGTTATCGGGACTGGGTGGTGCGGAGGAATTCGTGCTGAGTCGCTGGCCAAATCGGCGCTGGTGGACAAGCTTCACATCTGCGAAATCAAGCCTGAGCGTTTGAAGGAAGTCGAGGCGCTGACCAATCCGGCATCGGCAACGCTGGATTATCAGGATATCGTCTCAAATCCGAATATTGAAGTTGTCTATATTTCCACAACTCCTGAGGGGTCGCATTATCCGATCGCTCGCGATTGTCTCAAAGCGGGCAAACACGTCCTGCTGGAGAAGCCAATTGCGCTGGAGCTCTGGGAGGCCGATGAGCTGATCACTTTGGCGAAGCGCAACCGGTTGAAATTTACCATCGGCTATTCCCAGCGATTCAACTCGAAGATCGCCTACGCCAAAAAGTCGGTCGCGGAGGGTAAGCTGGGCAAGGTGGTCAATGTCATGGTCAGCCGCCATCTGTCGCGCAATCTGGGGGCGAAGATCGCCAATCGGGTAAAGCTGTCTCCGGTGGCCATGGAATCCACCCATGATCTGGATTTCGTCTTTTGGCTGCTGGCGCCGGCCAAACCGGTCAAAGTCTATTCGCAGGGTGCCTATGGCTACATGAAAGACCTCAATGGGTCCTACGATTGCATGTGGAGCACCGTGACCATGGATGATGGCACACTTGTCGTGGTCGGTGGCGGCTGGAACCTGCCACCCAGTTATCCCAATTATTGCGGAACGTGGATTGAGATCACCGGCACCGAGGGTGCCCTGATATTGGATGACACATCGCGGGACAATTGGCTGAACACGGTTAAAGACGGCACTCAATATCCCATGTCGACAATGCCAGGGGAGCATGTCGACCACATGTTTGCCGGTCAAATGGGACCGGAAACAATACACTTTCTGGAAAGCGTTCTGCTCGACCGCGAGCCTATGGTCGCGCCGGAACATGCGCGCATGGTAATGGAGTCCTATCTGGGTGCAGACATATCGGCCGAAACTGGTGAGCCCGTGGGCCTGCCTCTGTCCAATCATTCGCTTTCCAAACTGGCGGATATGAAAGCCGCCCTTTAAAAAATCGCCAAAACCGCCAGGGAGTTGACCGTGCCATCGGAATGCAAAACAGCAGTAGTCGGGCTTGGTCAGATGGGTTGTGGCATTGCACGCAACCTGGATTCTCAAAATGTCTTGGTAGCGGCCAGCGATGTTAACTCAAAAGCATTCGCGGCAGCGGAATTTTCCGATCGGGTGCAGAACGCAAATATTAAACAGATATTGGTCCAATCGGATATTGTTCTGTTTGCTGTCCCGTCGACAGAGCAAATTGCGCAAATACTTCAAACCCATTCGGCTGGTCAAAAGCCCCAGATGATCGTTGATCTGACAACTTCTCATCCCAGCCAAAGCCGGGCTCTTGAAACCGAATTATCTGCCAGGGGGTTCTCCTATATTGATGCGGCAATGACAGGCGGCGCAACGGGCGCAGATGCTGGCTCGCTGACACTGATGGTTGGCGGAGCAGATCACGACATCAGCCGCTGTCAGTCGATTTTGGAGATGATTGCTTCAAAGATGTTTCACCTGGGTCCGGTGGGCGCCGGGCATGCCATGAAGCTGATTCACAACTTGATTCTGCACAGCAGCTTCATGGCAACTTGCGAAGGAATGCAACTCGCCGGTCATGCCGGAATTGATCTGAACCGGGCAATTGACGTGCTGAACGCCGGCAATGCCCGCAGCTTTGTAACCGATACCCGGTTTCCCCGCGACATTCTCAGCGGCACGATGATGGCGCGGTCACAGATATCCAATCTGGAAAAGGATCTGGGGCTGGCACAGCAGTTTGGTGAACAGCTTGGTGCCCGCATTCCTTATACAACCATGACCCGCACGCTGCTGACCGAAGCGTTGGATGCTGGTCATGCGGTCACCGATTTTTCACACCTGTTCCCCCTGTACGAAGAGCTTGTGGATCGAATGGAGGATGACAAATGAGCGATCACAGCTTGCCGAACTCGGTTGGACTGTTCGGTCTGGGCCTAATTGGAAGTGCGCTTGCCAAGCGCCTGATGGCAGCTGGCATTGAGGTGATTGGCCATGATCCCACACCCGAATGTGTGCAGAATTTTGAATCAATTGGCGGTCAACCTGTTCTGGCAACGGATGTTTGGAACGCCGATCTTGTCATCTCGGCAGTATTCAATACCGAGCAGCTTGAACATCTGGTTGATGATGCCCCGCAGCAGTCGGGCAAGCGTCTTATTTCAATGAGCACATGTGATCCCGCACAAATGCCTGCAATTGACGTCAAGGCAAACGCAAAAGGGTTGGAATTGGTTGAAGCGCCAATTTCAGGCACCAGTGCGGATCTGGCAAATGGCGATGCCATCCTTTTGATTGCCGGTGATGAAGCGACCTCGCACGCCCTTGCGCCCGTTTTGAACCTATTGTCCCGGGCACATTTTTTTGTCGGCACCATGGGCAATGGCAACAAGGCGAAACTGGCGATCAATTTGATCCTGGGATTGAGCCGCATGGCGGTGGCCGAGGGGCTGGTATTTGCCAAAGCGGTGGGACTTGATCCCGCGACCTTCTTTGACATTGCCCGCGAGTCTGCAGCGGCTTCCAAGGTGATGGTTTCCAAGGGGCCGAAAATGGTCGCCCGTGATTTTAAGCCACTGGGTCGGGTTACCCAGTCGGCCAAGGATTTCGGTTTGATTTATGAGGCGGCCAAAAATGCCGGGCAGGGTCTGCCCATGGCCGAGCGATATCTCGAAGTTGTTGGTGACAATATTGCCCAAGGGGAGGGGGACCTGGACAATTCCGCTGTAATGCTGGCGATAGAACGCGCCCGTATGCCGTGGAACAAATAAAGCGGGAACCGGCCAGCAATCACATGATGCCGATAAAACGCCACCAGACCCAGGTAAGTGGAATCCCGATCACGGCGACGCCAATGGTCAGAACCATGCACACACGAGTCAATGTGGGAACAGAGATATGCGCCAGCGCCATTGCGACAATCAGCGGCGGTGCCTGATACGGCAATATCGGGGTCGCTATTCCGATAATCTGGGCCATTGCGACTGTGAGTACAGGCAGTTGCGCCGCCTCCGCCATGGCACTTGCCAATGGCGCCAGGACGACCGGCGCTGCCGGAGCTGTTGTCAGGTGGCTGATGAGCGTGGAAAATCCGGCAATGGCGTATATGTCATGCAGGCCTGACCCTGCAGCCAGACCCAGGCGCGGCACGAGGTTGCTTGCAACCTGCGAGTCGAGACCAACATGTTGAGCAACCGCGCTGACGCCAAATACCCCGGCCAGAAAAAACACCGGCGTCATGTCCGCCGATGTCTTCATGGCGTCGCTTTTCATCATGTTCAAATTTGGAACCAACACAATTGCCGCAACCGCCATCGCAATCCAAGCGGGTGAGATACCGTGCAAACTGTCCGTTGCCCAAAAAGCAATTGCCAAAAACAACAATCCCAAAAGTTGTTTTTGGGTTGTTGTCATAGGTTCAACTTTCTCAAAAGTATCCTCCAACTCAACCGGCCCAGTGTTTCTTGCAAATGGCAGCAGACAAGCCAGTATCAGTGTAAACCGAACCAGATTTGCCGGCAATTGGGCGACGAAATAATCTGCATATGAACTTCTGATTCCGAGCAGGGTTTCCAACGCGCCGTAGTGAACGATGGTCGGCAGATTTGCCGTCAGGATCGCATAGGTCGGCAGCAATGTACTGGTCGCAGCGGTGATGGCCAGACCGACTTGTCCACGAGAGCCGGTTTCCATTCCCATCGCGCTTGCCAAAGATACTGCAACCGGCATCATCACGATTATCCTGGGAATCGTTGAAGGCACCAAAAATCCCAACAGCAAGCCGCTGGTTGCCAACAGCAGGACGGTGCGGATGTAGGATGCGCCTGTGCGGGCGAAGATGCGCGTCGCAATTTGCTGACCCAAGCCGGTTTGCGTGATCGACGTGCCGATGATCAGACCCGAAATAGTCAACCAGATTCCACCGACTGCGAAGCCGGAAAAAATCACGTCAGGCGGAGCGAGCTCGAGCAGTAAAAATGCCAGGAAACACAAAAGGCTGGTGACCAGTTCCGGCACAATTCGCGTGGCGAAAAAAAATATCGCCAGCCCGCCGATCACCGCAACTCGAGGCAGCGACTCATCAGAACCCGTCAACACCACCACACCAGCCACGCTCATTATCGCGGCAGCACAAAGGATTAGCGACGCATTTGCACGGACATTCATTTACTAAATCACATCTTTAGGGAATCAGAATTGTCGATCCGGTGGTTGTTCCCGCTGCCAGCGCGTGGTGCGCTTCCACAACATCCACCAGAGCCATGCGCTGATTGATATTGACGCTCAAAACACCCTCCAGAATCAGCCGGAACACTTCATTGGCAGCATGTTCGAGATCATCTCGATGTTTGATATAGTCTGCCAGCGTTGGTCTGGTAAAATAGAGCGAGCCACTGTGTTGCAATAAACCCGGAGGAACCGGTGGTGCCTCACCAGTTGTAGCGCCATAGGATACCAACATGCCGTAAGTTGCCAGCGACTTGATCGATGCATCGAAGCTCGCGGCGCCGATACTGTCATAGACCACGGGCACACCCACACCATCCGTTAGTTCCAGCACACGATCTCCAATGTCTTCACTGGTTCGGTCGATGGCTTCTGCATAGCCCAGTTTGCGGATAGAACTGCAATTATCTTTGCCTGAAGTAACCCCGATCATGCGCGCGCCAAGATGCGAGCCCCATTGACCAGCCAGCTGACCGACGCCTCCAGACGCGGCCCAAAACAGGACATCCTCTCCGGCTTTCACCTTGTAGGTGCGGTTCAACAAATATTCGACCGTCGTGCCTTTCATGAGAACTGCGGCAGCGACCTCATCTGATATGCCATCCGGAACCAGAACCAATCGGGCGGCTGGGACATTTCGGTGAGATGCGTAGGCTCCCAATACCGGCCCATAGGCTACCCTGTCCCCCACCTCAAACCCGTTGACATCCGGTCCCACCGCAATGACATTGCCCGCTGCTTCAAGACCCAATGGGCTGGGCAGCGATAAATCGTAGGCACCGGAACGCTGGTATATGTCCATATAGTTGACGCCGATTGCGGTTTGTTCGACCTGAACTTCTCCGGGACCCGGCGCAGCGAGCTGTGCAGATTCGATGACCATGACTTCAGGTTCACCCTGATGATGGATCATGACGTGTTTTATATTCATGGAACTTGCCCTGTTCGACTATTGGGTGAATTCGCCGGAATCCAATATGACGGTTTCGACTTCGCCGGCACCGTTCTCACGGCGGTGGCGGGCAGCATCATCATATTCCTTCGACGTAAAGCAGGCGACCCCAGAATCGAAATCGGGAAATTCCAACACCACAAAGCGTTTGAACTTCTCCGGTCCCTCCATGATCTGATATTTGCCACCCCGGGCGAGAACCTTGCCGCCGTATTTCGCAATAATGGCAGGTATCTGATCGGTGTAGCGTTTGTAGGCAACCGGCTCGTTGATCAGCGAGCGTGCAATCCAGTATGCGGGCATTGGTTCAATCCTTGTTGTGTTAAATTAGAGGCACATCTTTGCTCTAGAACAATTGGCTTGGCAGATAGGTCGCAATTTCCGGGAAATTAATGATCAAGATCATGCCGATCAGCATGATTATCCAATAGGGTGTCGAACTCTTGAATATCGGGACCACACTCATTTCCGGTTCGATTTCGTGGATCGATGACTTCACGGTATAAACCAACAGCCCGAAGGGGGGAGTCAGCAGACCCGCTTCGATGGCGATAATGCCGATGATGGCAAAGGCGATCGGGTCGTAACCGATCTGCACGGCAATTGGCGCAAATATGGCCGCCGTCAACAGCATGATGGAAATAGAATCGACAATCATTCCCAACGCAAACCAGATCAAAACCATGACGGTGATAATCATCCAGGGCTCCATGCCGGAATCCAAAAAGACGCTTTCAATGGCATTGGCAAGACCGGTCATGGCGAGGGTTCTGGAATACAAAGATGTGGTCACCAACAGCAACAGGATCGGAGCAGAAGTTCGCCCAACCAACAAAATGGAATCAATTATGTCACGAAAACGCATGCCCTTGATAATGCCCAGCGCCAGGCCGATAAGCGCCCCCGCGCCGGCGCCTTCGGTGGGGGTGAAAATCCCAAACCAGATCCCGCCCAGAACTGCGACTATGACAACGATGATGCCTGTCAGGCTGATAAAAAATTGAAGGTTTGAGACTTCATCCTCAGCTGTTCCGTCCGGTTCATCAGCCAAGGATGATCCCTCAGCACCCGATCCAATGCCCACTGTGGCTGGTCGGAACCATGCGATACCGAGTACATAGAGCACAAACAGGGTGGCCAATAACAGGCCTGGGAAGATGCCGGCAGCAAAAATCTGGCCAATGGATTGTTCGGTGAGAATGCCCCAAACGATCATCAGAACCGAAGGTGGAATCAGCATGCCGAGGCAACTTGAGCCCGCAACGGTGCCCAGCGCAAAACCCTTATGATAGCCAAACCGTTTCATTTCCGGATAGGCGATGCGTGAAAATGCAGCGGCGGAGGCAATGCTGACGCCGGTTACGAATGAGAACAGCGCATTGCCGGTAATTGTGGCAATCGCCAACCGGCCGGGCAATCGGCGCAGCAGCCGGTTGATGCCCCTGTAAACATCGGTAACAATTCCGGATTTACCGATAAATTAACCCATCAACATAAACAATGGAATGACCGCAAAGACGTAGGCGCGGATGGCCTCATAGGCGGTCGCCGCCAGCATGCGTTGAACCGTGTCGAAGGCATAGGAGTCGGCGCCGGTTACCAGAAAAATTCCAAGGGCGCTGGTCATGCCTAGTGCGATGGCAATATGGACACCGATTGCCACAAGGACGACCAGACTGATTATGAGCAAAACGGCAGTGTTGACTTCGAACAAAGGCTTATTCTCTCTTATTGACAATATCAGCTAATGGGGATGCCAAATGGCCGCTTAATCGGATTCCAGGTTGGTCGGTTTAAATACGTCGATATAGGCCATAACCAGGTAATTGATCATTGCTAATGCGCTGCCAATCAAAACCGTCCAGCGCGCTGGCCACGACGGCACCCGCAATGCGCCCTCGCCCTCAAATTCGCCTTCGACATAGGACAACACGCTCTCATCCCATCCGCCGGTGATAATCATCAAAAAGAATGCAGCTCCAAGAAGGTATCCGATAGCCAGCAAAATCCGTTGGACGATATCCGGCAAATGGACCACCAGAAAATCGGCCTTGAGCATCGAGCGGCTGCGAATGGCATATCCGGCCTGCAGGTATACAATGATCACAATCGAGGCTGCGACGATTTCGGCGGTGCCGTAAATTGGTGAATCGAAAACTGACCGACCGATGATGTTCGCCATAACCAGAAACGAAAGACCAAAGGCCCAAGTAGCGGCGGCGATCATCAAGAACTTTGACAAACGATCACTGAATGTAATGAGCGACATTTTGTTCCTCTTTTCGGCGGTCAATTGAAATCGAAATCTTGAAACTTACCGGCTGAAATCCGTGTTAGTTGGTTTCAGCCGGTAACATTTGAATGGACGTCTCGTAATCGTCTGCGTCGCTTATTCGATTACATAACGCACCGGCCACTCGTAACCGACCTTTTCAGCTTCATCCAATGTGGCGTTGAGGATCGCATTGGCTGGGTAGCCTTTGGCTTCAAGTTCATTGGCGTATTCTTGGGGCCAATCTTTCAGTCGCTTCGCCCAATCGAGACGGACGGATGCCGGCAGGTCACTCACCGTGATATTTTTACGGAGCCACTCCATATCCTTCTCGTAACCGATTTTATTGAAAACGCCGGTTTGGACCGAATATCGCTCCGCAACTTCCATCATAATTGGCTTAACTTCGGGCGGCAGTCGATCCCAGAAACGATTGTTGACGTTCAACGCATGCCAAGTAATGGATCCGAAGCCTATCGTCGTGTAAAACTCGCCAACTTCATGAAGCTTGAATACAGGTCCCCAGGCACTGGGAAACATGATTCCGCCTTCTGCGAGCCCGGTTTTGATTTTCTGATACCAACCTGGCAATCCATCGGTCACCGGAATGATGCCGATATTTGCTTTCTCCATCCAGTTCAGGTTGAGACCGGCACCGAGAATCTTGCGGCCTTTGAGATCGGACAATTCCTTCCAGGCAAAGTTTGTGCCGAGATTGTAGCCGCCATCACCAATCCGCGCGAGCATGGTCTGGTTATATTTCTGAAAGGTTTTCTCCAGGCTCGGGAACTGCTTGTAAATATTATTGGCAATCGTAACGCTTTGTTCCGGATCCATGGTGCCAAACGGAAGCATGATCTGGAATGCGTGCATCGGCAGCTTGGAAGCTTCAAAGCAGAAGCAAAAACCACCAATGTCGAGAACACCGTTTTGAATGCCTTCAAATGTATCGAAGACCTTGGTAATCGAGCCACTGTATCCTTCGATGAATTTTACAGTGTGATCGGTTTGAGATTCGATCGCCTTTTTCAGTTCGGGCTGAAAATAGTTCTTCATCAGGCCCGCATAAACGACGGTCGGTGGATGACCCGAACCAATGCGGATAACAATTTCCTTAGCCGATAAGGTGGAGGTAAACCCCAGCGTTCCAGCCAAGACCATGGCCGTCCCAACCGCCATTGATCCCATTTTTCTTATTCCAGACATGATATATCTCCCAGTTTAATTGTTAATTTTGATCGATTGTCGTAACTACCCAGCTACCCCAACCTGATGCTTTTATAGACGGCCCATCAGA
>JAALLE010000063.1 GCA_011087605.1 Hyphomicrobiales bacterium | reverse complement strand
CCGTCTGATGGGCCGTCTATAAAAGCATCAGGTTGGGGTAGCTGGGTAGTTACCCAAAATTTACGAAAGTCCAAAGGTGCGGCGCCTGATAGACTGGTCTATGGCCGCAGCACTGTTGGCATTTTCGACGATGGTGGCAGCCCACAGCTTGGCCCAAATGTGAGAAAGCAAATGTTTGAGCCAGTCGGCTAACAAAAAAGGCCGCTGATTTGCAACAGCGGCCTTTTTGATTTCTTAGCGCAACCCTTATCAGGCTGGCAAAATGCTCGGCTCAAGATGGTTCAGTTGATCCAGATAGCTGCGTGCTGCCAGTTTTTTCTCTTCATCGCCAGCGGCATGATGCAGGTCATATTCTTCCTGGGCGATGCGCTTCTGCTCTTCCCAGGCTTCCTTGGTCACGTCTTCTTTTGGCATGGCAAATTCAGCCAGAACTGTCACGCTGGTCGGCGTAATATCGGCAAAACCACCGCGCACAAAAAAGGCACTTTCTGATCCATCACCCATTTTGACACCAACAAGGCCGGGGCGCAGGCTGGTCATTACAGCAGCATGTTTTGCCAGAACGCCCATATCACCTTCAACGCCAGGGATAGTCACCATTTCAGCATCACCCGACAACAGCAGCTTTTCGGGAGAAACGAGTTCGAATGTGAAATTGTCAGCCATGACTTCTCTAAACCTTTTGCGTCAATGGCCGCGGTTCAAGGCGGCCATCATGATGCAAAGTTAAACTTAGGCAGCTTCCGCGGCCAGTTTCTGAGCTTTTTCGATCGCCTCATCCATGTTGCCAACCATATAGAAGGCAGCTTCTGGAAGGTGATCATATTCACCAGCAACCAGGCCTTTAAAGCCGTTGATTGTGTCTTCCAGGTCAACCAGTTTACCAGGTGAACCAGTGAAGACCTCAGCAACGAAGAACGGCTGTGACAGGAAGCGTTCGATCTTACGGGCGCGAGCCACGGCGATCTTATCTTCTTCCGACAATTCGTCCATGCCGAGAATGGCGATGATGTCCTGCAAAGCCTTATAGCGCTGAAGAACTTCCTGCACGGAACGTGCGATTTCGTAATGTTCTTCGCCGATGACCAGTGGGTCCAACATGCGCGATGTTGAATCAAGCGGATCAACCGCAGGATAAATGCCTTTTTCAGCGATAGAGCGGTTCAACACCGTTGTCGCGTCCAGGTGGGCAAATGATGTAGCCGGCGCCGGGTCGGTCAGGTCATCTGCAGGCACATAGATCGCCTGAACCGATGTGATCGATCCTTTATGAGTTGTCGTAATCCGTTCCTGCATGGTGCCCATGTCTGTTGCCAGCGTAGGCTGATATCCAACAGCGGAAGGAATACGACCCAACAGAGCCGACACTTCTGAACCGGCCTGAGTGAAGCGGAAGATGTTATCAACAAAGAACAACACGTCCTGGCCTTGATCGCGGAAGTCTTCCGCGATTGTCAGACCCGACAGAGCAACACGTGCACGGGCTCCGGGAGGCTCGTTCATCTGACCATACACCAGCGCAGCTTTTGAGCCGGCTGTGGAGCCTTTGTTTTCATTTGGATCGACGTTCACGCCGGATTCAATCATTTCCCAGTACAGGTCGTTACCTTCACGGGTACGCTCACCAACACCGGCAAATACCGAATAGCCACCGTGGGCTTTCGCCACGTTGTTGATCAGTTCCATGATCAAAACGGTTTTACCAACACCTGCACCGCCGAAGAGGCCGATTTTACCACCCTTTGCGTAGGGAGCCAGCAGATCGACAACCTTAATACCGGTTACCAGAATTTCAGCTTCTGTGGATTGATCCACATAATCAGGGGCTTCGGCATGAATGGCGCGGGATGAAGTCGCTGTCACAGGACCAACTTCGTCCACAGGCTCACCAATCACGTTGATGATGCGGCCGAGCATTTCTTCACCAACAGGTACCTTGATTGGGCTGTTGGTGTCGACAACTGGCTGACCACGAACCAGACCTTCGGTTCCGTCCATCGCGATGGTACGAACTGTGTTTTCACCCAGATGCTGCGCAACTTCGAGAACCAGACGGTTACCGTTATTGTCACATTCCAGCGCGTTCAGGATCGGTGGCAATTCACCTTCGAACTGAACATCAACAACAGCACCAATAACCTGGGAAATCTTCCCGGATGCTGATTTTGCTGCTTTTTTGGCCGGAGCCTTTTTAGCGGCGGCCTTCTTGGCCGGTGCTTTTTTGGGGGCTGCTGCTTTCGCCATAGTGTCTAACCCTTGTTTTCCTTGTTTGCCTTGATCTTCAATTCTGAAGACCTCGGACTAGAGCGCCTCGGCGCCCGCGATAATTTCAATCAATTCAGTGGTAATTTGAGCCTGACGCTGACGGTTGAACGTCTGTGTCAGTTTGTCGATCATTTCGCCCGCGTTACGGGTCGCGTTGTCCATAGCTGACATGCGCGCACCCTGTTCGGAGGCGGCATTTTCCAGCAATGCCCGGAAGATTTGAACGGTCACATTGTTGGGCAACAAATCGGCAAGAATTTCATTCTCGTCCGGTTCGTAGTCGTAGAATGTCGAAGCCGAATCAGCGTCGCTTTCCACTTCTGGAATGCTTGGCGGAATAATCTGCTGTGCGGTCGGTATCTGGCTGATAACTGACTGGAACTCTGAGTAGAACAGTGTTGCTACATCGAAGTCGTCCTCATCGAACATGCCCAGAACCTGATGCGCAATGTCGGAGGCGTTGTTATAGCTAACGTTCTTGACTTCGCGCAGGTCAACCACCGGCAGCATGATGTCATCAAATTCTGAGCGCAGAACGTCTGCACCCTTTTTGCCGATGCACAATATCTTGACCGTCTTGCCAGCAGCCATCAACTCGCGTGCCTTATCGCGGCCAAGACGCGCAATGGATGAGTTAAATCCACCACACAGACCACGTTCAGCGGTTGCAACAATCAACAAATGCGTCTGGTCGCTTCCGGTACCGGCCAGCAACTTTGGCGCATTGGACGTATCATCACCAATTGCCGCAGCAATATTGGCCATCACATTATCCATGCGTTGAGAATAAGGCCGGGCGGCCTCAGCTGCAGACTGGGCACGGCGCAGTTTTGCCGCCGCAACCATTTGCATGGCCTTGGTGATCTTCTGCGTCGCCTTGACGGAGGCGATCCTGTTTCTAAGATCCTTGAGTGAAGCCATTTGGGCCTTTCCTCACCTTATCCGTTAGTGCTTAAGCAAAGCCTTTGGCAAATGCGTCGATGGCAGCTTTCAAACTGGCTGTCAGATCGTCATCGAGCGCCTTCTTAGCACCGATGTCGGCCAACAATTGAGCATGATCAGTGCGAAGCGAAGTCAACAGACCTTCTTCAAATGCACCAACCTGATTGACTGCCAGGTCATCAAGATAGCCGTTCACACCAGCATAGAGAACTGCAACCTGTTCTTCCGTTTTAAGCGGTGAGAACTGTGGCTGCTTGAGCAATTCTGTCAGGCGTGCACCTCGGTTCAGCAAGCGCTGTGTGGAAGCATCCAGATCAGAACCAAACTGCGCAAAGGCAGCCATTTCACGATACTGAGCCAATTCACCTTTGATCGAACCAGCGACCTGTTTCATCGCTTTAACCTGCGCTGCAGATCCCACACGGGAAACAGACAGACCCACGTTCACAGCAGGACGAATACCCTGGAAGAACAAGTCGGTTTCCAGGAAGATCTGACCATCAGTAATCGAAATCACATTGGTTGGAATAAACGCTGACACATCGTTACCCTGGGTTTCAATAACCGGCAGAGCGGTCAAGGAACCAGAACCATTGTCTTCGTTCAATTTAGCAGAACGTTCCAACAGACGGGAGTGAAGGTAGAAAACGTCACCGGGATAAGCTTCACGTCCAGGCGGACGACGCAGCAACAGGGACATCTGACGATAAGACACAGCCTGTTTTGACAAGTCATCATACCCGATCAGGGCGTGCATGCCGTTGTCGCGGAAATATTCACCCATCGCACAGCCGGTAAACGGTGCCAGATACTGCATGGGAGCAGGATCAGAAGCTGTCGCAGCAACAACGATGGAATATTCCATGGCGCCGCGCTCTTCGAGTACTTTCACGAACTGGGCAACCGTTGAGCGTTTTTGACCAATCGCCACATAGACACAATAAAGCTTGTCGCTTTCATTGTCGCCAGCATGGGCTGGTGCCTGGTTCAGGAACGTATCGAGAATGATCGCAGTCTTACCCGTCTGACGGTCACCAATAACCAGCTCGCGCTGACCACGGCCAACCGGGATCAAGGCGTCAATAGCCTTCAGGCCGGTTGCCATTGGCTCATGCACCGATTTACGCGGGATGATGCCGGGAGCTTTGACGTCAACGCGGGCGCGCTGTTTAGACTTGATTGGTCCCTTGCCATCAATTGGGTTGCCAAGACCGTCGACCACGCGGCCGAGCAGTTCTTTGCCAACCGGCACATCCACGATGGCGCCGGTCCGTTTGACGGTGTCGCCTTCTTTAATGCCACGGTCGTTACCGAAGATAACAACACCAACGTTATCGGCTTCAAGGTTCAGGGCCATGCCCTGAATCCCACCGGGAAATTCGACCATCTCACCAGCCTGGACTTTGTCCAGACCGTAAACACGGGCGATACCGTCACCAACGGACAGAACCTGTCCTACTTCAGAGACTTCCGCCTCTTTACCGAAATTTTTAATTTGGTCTTTCAGAATTGCGGAAATTTCCGCAGCACGAATATCCATCTAGCCGACCTCTTTAAGTGCGAGCTTCAAGGAAGAGAGTTTGGTTTTGATTGAAGTGTCGATCTGGCGTGAGCCAATCTTCACAACCATGCCGCCCAAAAGCGACGGATCAACCGTCACATCAAGCGCCACATCTTTGCCGACAACACCTTTCAGTGTTGTCTTCAACTGTTTTGTCTGATCGGCGGTCAGTTTTTGCGCAACAGTTACCTGTCCGCTCACTTCACTGCGATGTTCAGCCAGTTTCTGGCGGAATCCGATCAACATGTCAGGAATTGCAAACAGGCGTCTGTTGCCTGCAACAACCCGGATGAAATTTCCAGCAAGGCCGGTAATCTTTGCTTTGTTCATGATAGCTTCAATCGCCGCTACCTGATCATCTGCGGTAAATACCGGTGATTTGACCAGCCGCATCAGATCATCACTGCCTTTCAGCAATGCATCAATCCGATTTAGATCTTTTTCAACGGCCGAAATCTTTTTTTCAGAAACGGCCAATTCAAACAACGCAGACGCATAGCGTTCTGCCACACCGGAAATCTGGCCGGATGCTGAGGAAGAGGTGTCTGCCAAAGGTCGATCTTCTTAAGCGTTTCGTCAGGGCCAATTAGCGTAAGATGCCGATGGACCGCTGAACCTGGATGTAATTGTTATTTTCGCCCGGACCACGACTGCAACCCACGGCAAAATCGAGCTTCCCCTAGCACGGGTTTTTTAGACTCGCAACAGGGGGAGGCATGGCTTTTATACTGCTTTTTGCCTATCCGGGCGATTCCGGCCATTTCTTTTCGAAAAGCGGGGATAAAATTAGACCAAACCGAAGACTTCCAAGGCAAATCGCAATGGAAAATAGGCCCCCAGCGCGACAATCACAGTTGCCACCAGACAGTGCAAATTGAAGCTGCGGTCAACCACCATTGCAATGAGGCGTCCAAGCAACGCACCCAGAAAGGCCAGCCCCAGGGCAAAATAGGTAAATGGCTGCGCTAAAATGATGCAGGCCAGGCCCAGACCCACCCACATGCCACCAAAAGAGCTTCTAAGCTCTGATAGGCCATTATTTGAGCCCGATCGCACAAACAGCCCCAAAAAATGGCCAATTGTTTGAGGAAACAACATTGCCGCAAGGCCAATGACCAAAGTGGCCATTGCTGAAAGCCATGCCAATCGTTCCGACCAATCGTCGGGAAAAACTATTTCGACCATGAAATCGCACCGTGCTGATGAACATGGCCCGAGTTTTACCGACCTGACGGTGCAATGACCCCTGCAAATCAATTCATGCACAGGCAATTGTACCTGCCCGGTGCAAAAATTGGATTTGGACGGACGAATCGCACCAACAAATCCGATCATCCGGTAAATTTGCAGATTTTCAGGTCTGATATTTTTCGCAGGCCCGCATTATCAAATCGGCCAGACAGAAGCGGCTGCAACAAGGGCTCCACAACTCGTCACAAGAGCCATGACGGCAACAACATTCGACCTTGACCGTTTCGTTTTGGCTGACTGATATCCTGACACCCGTGTCGATCTCATAGAGCCGGTATCGTTGCTCCATCTGTCCAGCTTCAAGGTCATTGCAACTGCGTGGTCATAATAGCACATGGGAAAGCTCCAGTTTTCCCAAATATAGCGTTTACTCCTGACACCCTGTTGTCAGGAGAGTGTGCTAACGTGTCAGCAGTCACTCAAGAGCGTGTAAGGACTGCTCCATGTCCCGATCAAATCGTTTGTTTGAAATCATTCAGATTCTGCGGGCTGCAGATCGACCCGTGCGGGCCCAGGATCTGGCCGAATCACTGGAAGTTTCCGAACGCACGATATATCGCGACATCTCAGCCTTGCAGGCGATGCAGACACCCATCGAGGGTGAGGCCGGTATCGGCTATATCATGCGCAAAAGTTATGATCTGCCGCCGCTCAACTTTGATCAAGAAGAAATCGAAGCCCTTCGGGTGGGACTGCTGATGTTGTCACGCACCGGGGACAGCCAAATGCAGCAAGCTGCCCAGCGGATTTGCGAGAAAATTGATGCGCTACAGGGTCGTGCAGATTGGTTGCAGGTCTCCCCCTGGGGTGCACCTCTGGATGACCCGGAATTGGGCTGCGTTTCCAAGGCAACGCTGCGGGCCGCCATTCGCAGCGAGACCAAGCTGAAACTGACGTATCGCGATGAACATGAGCAGCAAACCGTGCGCATCGTCCACCCGATATCTCTGGTTTATCATCTGGAGCATGTAATATTGATTGGTTGGTGTGAATTACGTGGGGCGCTGCGACATTTCCGTACCGACCGCCTGTATGGCTGTGAGGTATTGGACGAACACTTTATTGGTGAAAGCGAAACGTTGCGTCGGCTTTGGCTGGATCAGTTAAATTGGAAGCTGGCCGAACCGGGCGGCATTCGAGCAGACTGACTTATTGATATCCGGACGCAGCAGCGATATGCCGGGGCCTGCAAGTCTTTCACGAAATGGAATTAGCCCCAATGAATCTTTCCGAAGCAGGCATTCGCCTCAAACAGCAAATTCGGATTCATTGGGACTCCGGCTGGGCCGCGCTGGGTGCAACCCCCTTGCCAGCCTTTGCCATACCATTTTTCGCGGCCGGTTTGATATTACTCATTCGCCTGTCACCGGTGGGCTGGGCCACAGAAAAACCTGTGCAGGAAATCATCGCGCCTACCGTCCTGGCATTGGCAGCGGGGTCGGTCTTGCTGGTCCACCATTGGACCCGGGCCAAATTCACATTGATGTTGTCGTTGTTCGTCTGGGCGTTGTTCCTTCGGGAACTGCATTTTGAGTTCATGAATGGCGGTATACTCTTTGCTCTGGCCGGTCTGATGTGGTGGCTGTCCAATGTCCGCCACGAACTGGTCGAATGGCTGTCGTGTTTTTGGATCAGGCTTTGGCTTGCCGGGAGTTTCTGCACCTATTTCATTTCAGACATGATGGACCGGCATCTGTTTTATTTTTTGCCGCATTATCGTTCCTGGAACGACAATGTAGAAGAAACTCTGGAAACTTTTGGACATCTGATGGTCTTTGCCCTGGTCCTCATGACCTTCAAAATTGCCCAGAACATCATCTCCAAAAAGGACTGAGAATTACAAAAAACTCTGCGGATCAACATCGATTTGCACTCTGATTTGGCCTCGCTCTTTGGGTCCGGTCTGCATCCAGCCGCGGATGTAGGTTTGCACGTCAAACTGACGAGGCGCATGGACCAGCAGCCGATAGCGATGGCGACCACGTACCAGCGCCATCGGGGCCTCGGCAGGCCCCAGCAAATATACGTCAGACGATTGAGGCGCAGCCCGCTTCAAAGCTCTGGCATGAGCTTCCACATCTCGCTTGTCAGGTCCTGAAATGATCAGTGCAACCAATCGGGCAAAGGGTGGCAGTGACGATTGCCTGCGCATGGCAATTTCCCGCTCATAAAAGCCCTCGCGGTCGCCACCGACAATTGCAGCAATCACCGGATGTTCAGGATTGTAGCTCTGCAACAATCCAACCGAATGTCCACCATCACGTCCCGCACGGCCGGTCACCTGGGACAACAATTGAAAGGTTCGCTCAGCAGCGCGCGGATCACCGTTGGCCAGCCCCAAATCTGCATCCACGACACCAACACAAGTCATCTGTGGAAAATTGTGTCCTTTGGCGACCAATTGAGTCCCAACGACAATATCAATTTCACCCTTTGCAATCGCTTCAAGTTCCAATCGCAATCGCGATACGCCTCCCGCCATATCGGAAGACAAAACGATGATCCGTGCCTCGGGGAACAATTCATCCACTTCTTCGGCCAGCCGCTCGACCCCGGGACCACATGCCACAAGATGATCCAGCGTCCCGCAATTCGAGCAGGCTTCCGGCGTCGGTTCGCTGTGACCGCAATGATGACACTGCAACTGGTTGCGAAAACGATGCTCGACCAACCATGCTGAGCAATTCTTGCACTCAAATCGAAAGCCGCAGACCCGGCACAGGGTCAAAGGCGCATAGCCGCGGCGGTTCAGGAACAACAAAGCCTGTTCTTGCCGCTCCAGAGAATTCTTCATGGCTTCTAGCAAGACCGGTGACAGAAACTTGCCGCGCGGTGGCGGATGGGCACGCATGTCGACGGTTGACAGGTCCGGCAGAACGGCATCGCCATGTCGGTCAGGCATTTTGATGTGTTGATAGCGCCCCGAATCTGCGTTCACCCGGCTTTCGATGCTTGGTGTCGCCGAAGACAAGATACAGGGAAATTTGCCGATCGATGCCCGTACGACTGCCATATCCCGGGCATTATAAAACACCCGATCTTCCTGTTTGTAGGCGCTGTCATGTTCCTCATCGACGACAATCAAGCCAAGTTCCTTAAACGGCAGAAACAGAGCCGAACGGGCGCCCGCGATCACCCGCACCTGCCCAGTGGCTACCTGCCGCCAGACTTTTTCGCGCATCTTCGGGGCCATTCCGGAATGCCATTGCGCCGGTGGCGCGCCAAACCGTTGTTCAAACCGCTCCAGAAATGTGGTTGTCAGGGCGATTTCCGGCAACAGAATCATCACTTGCCTACCCTGCTCCAGCGCCGCCGCGACGGCCTCGAAATAGACTTCGGTCTTTCCAGAGCCGGTCACGCCGTCGAGTAACAAACATGAATACTGGTTCTGTTCGATGCTGGTGACCAGCAAATCTGCAGCCTGTCGTTGTTGCTGGCTGAGTTTGGGGGCCGCAAAATCGGCCTGTGGCGACGCGACCACCGCCGGAGCCGGAATCTGAATGATTTCAAACAAACCCAGCTTTGTCATGCCATCTACAACTGAACTGGAGGTTCCAGCAGCATGGGCAAGACCTGAGCGGGTCCAGGACATGAATTCCTCACCCTGATGATTCTCCCAGACCAGTTCCAATACGCGACGGCGGGCATCCGTCAGACGTTCCGGCTCTCCACCCAGATAGCGCAACCCCTGCAACGGTGGTTCCGGATCAAGTGCCCCCGGAGCACGCAACACCGAGCGCAAAACCATGCCCGGTGGTGAAACCGTATAATCAGACAGCCAGTCGACAAAACTGCGCATCTGCCGGGACAGGCGCGGACAGTCAAACTTCAACTCAACGGCGCGGAGCTTTTTGGGGTCGACCGGTTTGGTGCTTTCTTCTTCATCAGCATCATCCCAAACCACAGCGGCAACTTTTCGAGGCCCCAGCGGCACCTGAACGAAATCCCCGGGTGCAAGCTGCATGTCTTCCGGGACACTATAGGAATAGGGCCGCAATGCCGGGATCGGCAACAACACCGAAACGATCTGCAAATCGTTGGGAAGGTCCAGTGCGAGTTCCATAGAAGCGCTGAGTTCCATTTATTGACGTTTTCGGACGTGACCTTGCCACAAGCCTCAGCTATGACAGGCGCAAACTACGTTCAACTATGGGCGATAACAAATGGAGACGCACCCATGAAATTTTTTCTCGACACCGCAGATGTGGATGAAATCCGCCAGTGGAGCCAGACCGGCCTGTTAGACGGTGTCACAACAAACCCATCGCTGATCCTGAAGTCCGGCCGCGACATCAAGGAAGTGCTGGCAGAAATCTGTGATCTGGTTGACGGCGATGTATCCGGTGAGGTCGCTGCGACCGACTATGACACGATGTTGGCTGAGGGTCGTGAATTGGCCAAGATTGCCAAAAATATCTGCATCAAGCTGCCCATCACCATGGATGGCCTGCGCGCCTGCAAAACCTTGGTGGACGAAGGTTTCAAGACCAATATGACATTGTGCTTCAGCGCCAACCAGGCATTGCTGGTCGCCAAGGCCGGAGGCACTTATGTTTCCCCCTTTATCGGTCGTCTGGACGACATGGCGATTGACGGCATGGAGTTGATTGAAGAAATCCGCGCGATTTTCGACAATTATGATTTCGACACCGAAATTCTTGCCGCGTCGATTCGCACCGTCAACCACGTGAAGGATTGTGCATTGGCCGGTGCAGACGTTGCCACGATGCCACCAAGCACGATTGAAAAACTGGTTAAACATCCTTTGACCGATGCCGGCCTTGCAGCATTTCTGGCAGATTGGGAAAAAACCGGTCAAAAAATCTGACCGGCCAGTCAAAGCCCTGAATATCTATGGTCGCCCCTGCCGAGGCGGCCATGTTTAAACCCAATCCTAACTTACGACTGTCAGACATGTGGTTATGGATGATTCGCAACAGATATTGATCTATGCTGCTCCCTGCCTTTTGGCGGCTTTGACGCAATGGAACGATCATTTGAAGTCCGAGCGACGACTGGCTGCAAATACCCTGGAAGCTTACGAACGGGACCTGCGCCAGTTCTGTCATCACCTCACCGACTATCTCGGTCATCCACCTCGAAAATCCGACTTTGCGGATCTTAAACCGCTGCATATGCGCGGGTATCTGTCACGTCGCCGGGAAGCCGGAAATGGTGCGCGCACCCTGGCACGGGACCTTGCCGGAATTCGTTCCTTTGTGCGATTTCTGGAGCGACGTGGCGAGGCTTCAAGTGCCGGATTGATCGCCATGCGTGCCCCCCGACAACCCGCAACACTGCCAAAGCCGGTCAGTGCTGAGGAAGCCGTGCGACTGATCAGCCAGGATCAGCAAGTGAACACCGAAACGTGGATTGCTGCCCGCGATGCCGCCATTATGACGTTGCTGTATGGATGCGGGTTGCGCATTTCAGAGTGTCTGGGTCTGACTGCAGACGATTTTCAGATCAGCGACCCGGCAAATCCGCTGGTACGCGCAACTTCCCTTCGAATTCTTGGCAAAGGCGGCAAAACGCGGCTGGCGCCTCTGTTGGCCATCGTCGGCCAGGCGGTAGAGGATTACATCCGCCGTTGCCCTTATCTGTTGCCACGCAATGAGAAATTGTTTCGTGGTGCCCGGGGTGGACCAGTACAACCGGCTGTCATTCAGCGTGCAATGCGACTTATGCGTGGAGCATTGGGTTTACCAGCCACTGTCACTCCCCACGCAATGCGTCACTCCTTTGCCACCCATCTTTTGGGCAATGGCGGTGATCTGCGTACGATTCAGGAATTGCTGGGACATGCCAGCTTATCCACCACACAAAAATATACCGCGGTCGACACTGATGCGCTATTGGAAACATGGAACACAGCCCATCCCCGGGCGTGAAAAGAGCAGGAAACTTTATGAACAAATCAATTCGCCGTTTGATCAGTCGTTTGGCACTGGCATTCGCCGTTTCGGTGGGTGCTTTTCACATCGCAAACGCTGAAGAGATTGCCTGCGCCGGAAAATATCTGATCCCCCAAATCGAGCGGGAAAATCCCGAGATTGCCAGGCAGATGTATGCAGAGGCGGCGGCGACCTTGTATGGCAAGGGACTGATTTGGAAGATTGAGAAGGACGGCCGTCGGCCGTCCTATCTGTTTGGCACGATTCACCTGTCGGACCCACGATTGCTGAAATTGAAGCCAGCGGCACAACAGGCGTTTGACACAAGTGACACGCTGGCGCTGGAAATCACTGAATTGCTCGACCCCAATAAAATGGCCGGCGTTGCGTTCTCCGCATTTCAATACACGACATATACAGATGGCACGACCCTGACTGACAAGCTGAGTGAACCACAACAAAAGGCACTGACCGCAGCGGTTGAAAAAAAGCTGGGGTTGCCGTGGTCCGTTGCGCAAAAGATGAAACCTTGGACGTTAATGGGAACGCTCGGAGTACCGGCTTGCGAAATGGCACGCAAGAAGCTGCAAAAACCTATCGTTGATACCTATCTCGGACAGATGGCACAGACCCAAGGTAAGCAGATCGTGGCTCTTGAAACAATGATCAGTCAACTAAAAGCGATGGACGGCCTCCCCGAATCGGAATCGCTCAACGGGCTGATGCAAACCGTCACGCTGGGCCCACGTCTGGAAGATCTGTTTGAAACGATGATACTGCTCTATTCGAAAGAGGAAACGGCGCTCATCTGGGCTATGATGCGCAGGGTATCGGAAGATGGTTTTGCTGCCGCCCAGGACCATTCCCAATATGCCGAGTTTCAACGCGATATTGTGCACCGGCGCAATCACACTATGGTGCAAGAGGCTGAAAAGCATATTGCCAATGGCAGTGTGTTCATCGCAGTCGGGGCGCTGCACCTTCCCGGTGAACAGGGCATGGTCAATATTTTGGCACAGAAAGGTTACCGGCTCAGCCGGGTTACTCAATAAACGTCCCAATCTGGGACAATAATAAGAGTAGATGCTGGCATGGCATTTGCAAATTCCGTTGCATGGATGCGCAAGATTTGAACGGCGCATCGCAGTTACGGAGTTTGACCCATGCGTGCGGCCCTCATTGCAGGATTTTTTCTGACCCTTCCCTCATTCGCTATCGCCAGCGATTTTAATCTCTACCCCGGGTTTTCGGACCGGGACGCCTTCGTCGAAATGACGTCTGACAAGGGATTGATCGTCGAAATCGTATTGCGCTGCGAACGTCAGGGCAACCGGGTAAAGGCCGGAATCATGACCTATTCCAAGGTCGAAGGATTATTTTGTTCCAGCAAAATGCTGTGCACCCGCAGTGCCGAAAAAGCCGCCGACGATACCTGCGGATACTAATCCAAGCCAATCCAGAGCGGCTGGCAGCACGACGCAGACTTACATGTGAATTGGTTTGTCGTAGGTTGCCATGGCAGCTTCTTTGACTGCCTCCGACATGGTTGGGTGAGCATGGCAGGTACGCCCGAGATCTTCTGATGATCCGCCAAATTCCATCAGCACAGCGGCTTCGTGAATCATTTCACCAGCACCAAAGCCGACGATATGAACGCCCAGCACCTGATCCGTTTTCTTGTCAGCCAGAAACTTAACAAAACCTTCGGTTACATTCATTGCCCGGGCACGACCGTTTGCGGTAAACGGAAACTGCCCCAACACATAGTCAACTCCGTCGGACTTCAGCTGCTCTTCAGTTGCTCCCACTGATGCCACTTCGGGTTGGGTGTAAACCACACCGGGGATGATGTTGTAATTTACATGGCCATGTTTGCCCGCAATGGTTTCCGCGACGGCGACCCCCTCATCTTCCGCCTTGTGGGCCAGCATCGGACCGTCGGTGACATCACCTATTGCATAAATATTGGCAACATTGGTGCGCCAGTGGGCATCAGTCTTGACCTTGCCACGGTCGGTCTCGATGCCAACGGCATCCAGTCCCAGACCATCGATATACGGAGCTCGTCCGGTGGCCACCAGAACCACATCGGCCTGCAATGTTACCGCATCTCCTCCCTTAACAGGTTCAAAGGTCACAAGACCCTTTTTAGCTTTCTTGGTGACTGCAGTGACCTTGGCGTTCATTTTGAAAGTGAAGCCCTGCTTTTTCAGGCTGCGCTGAAACTGCTTGGTAACACCGCCATCCATACCACCAAGAACTGAACCAAGATATTCGACCACCGTTACTTTCGCTCCAAGACGCGACCAGACAGAGCCGAGTTCGAGGCCGATAACACCGCCGCCGACAACCACCATTTCCTTGGGAACTTTGGGCAGGGCAATTGCATGGTCGGAGGAAACGATCACCTGTCCGTCAAAGTCGACTTCGACGCCAGGAATTCCGGCAACCACAGACCCGGTGGCAACGACAATATTTTTTGCTTCAAGGGTTTCGGCTTTACCTTTCTCATCCGTCACCGTGACTGAATTGGCTGAAGCAATCGACCCGGTTCCATGGAATACCGTGATCTTGTTCTTTTTCATCAAAAAAGCCACGCCATCAACATTGGCCTTCACGGTAGCGTCTTTGTGTTCCATCATTTTTGACAGATTGAGCTTTGGCTTATTTGTTTGAATGCCGAGCTTTTCAAATCCATGCTGGGCCTCGTGAAACATTTCAGAGGCATGCAGCAGTGCTTTTGAAGGAATGCAGCCAACATTAAGACACGTGCCGCCAAGGGTTGCCGATTTTTCCACTATGGCAACATTCAGACCAAGTTGTGCAGCCTTGATCGCGCACACATATCCGCCTGGCCCGGAGCCAATTACCACTACGTCAAACTGATCTGCCATCTGAACTCTCTCTCGTGATTAGGTGAGCGGTCTCAACGACCACCCGATACATTGATCGTACTGCCGGTAACGTATGAGGCTTTATCTGAAGCCAGCCAGATTACCGCTTCGGCAATTTCCTCCGGCCTTCCCGCACGTCCCATCGGCACGGTGTGGGCAAGATCGATGGCCCGCGAGGGATTGCCACCAGAGGCATGAATATCTGTGTCAATAATTCCCGGGCGCACACCATTGACCCGGATTGCCTGCTGCGCCACTTCGCGAGCCAAGCCGATGGTCAAACTATCGATAGCACCCTTGGAGGCAGCGTAGTCAACATAAACACCGCCACTGCCCAAAGTTGCCGCCATGGATGAAATATTGACGATCGAACCGCCATTTCCACCAGCTTTGGTCGACATGCGACGGACCGCCTCACGGGCGCAAATCAAAGCGCCCGTTACATTCAATTCTACAATTCGGGTGATGCGTTCGGCAGAGAAATCTTCCAGACTGCCTTCCTGATCCAACACACCTGCATTGTTGACCAAAACAGTCACGGGTCCCAGAGCGGCCTCGCATTGGTCGAACAAGGAGATGATATCCGCCTCGATGGCCATGTCACCCTGGATGGCAATCGCCTTGCCACCCTGGTCGATTATCTCGTCGACAACGGCCTGAGCCGCACTGGCATTGGCGACATAATTGACACCAACCGCAGCACCCTGTTTAGCGGCAAGACGGGCGACAGCGGCACCAATGCCGCGCCCCCCTCCGGTTACCAGATAGACCGCCGCCATCTCTACAGATCCAGAACCAGACGCTGCGGGTCTTCAAGACTTTCCTTAACGCGAACCAGAAAGGTCACAGCTTCTTTGCCGTCGACAATACGGTGATCATAGGACAGAGCCAGATACATCATCCGGGCAGTGGTGATTTCTCCATTACGAACCACCGGCCGTTCCTCGATCTTGTGCATGCCGAGAATACCGGATTGCGGCGCGTTCAGAATCGGCGTCGACATCAGCGAACCGTAAACACCGCCGTTTGAGATGGTAAATGTACCCCCTTGCATGTCGTCCATGCCAAGTTTTCCATCCCGTGCCTTGCGACCCAGATTGCCGATTTCCTTTTCGACCTCGGCAATTGTCATTTGATCAGCATCGCGAACCACCGGAACAACCAGTCCCTTGTCGGTGCCTACAGCAACGCCGATATGTGCATAATTCTTGTAGACGATATCAGTGCCGTCGATTTCTGCGTTGACCGCGGGAATTTCTTTCAGCGCATGGCAAACAGCCTTGGTGAAAAAGCCCATAAAGCCGAGCTTCACACCGTGCTTTTTCTCAAACAGGTCTTTGTAGGACTTTCGCAGATCCATCACCGGACCCATGTCGACTTCGTTGAACGTGGTCAGCATGGCAGCGGTGTTTTGCGCATCTTTCAACCGACGGGCAATTGTCTGGCGAAGGCGGGTCATGCGAACCCGCTCTTCACGTACCTCGTCTGCCGGACCAGAAGCAGCCCTTTGGACCGGTGCTGCTGCAGGCGTCGCCGTTGCCGCCGTGGCCGCCGCCGCTGGCACGGCATTTTCCAGCGCCGCAATCACGTCGCCTTTCAGCACCTGACCGCGCTTGCCGGATCCGGCCACCGATGCAGCATCAAGATTATTTTCAGCCATCATTTTCGCAGCTGCGGGTGAAGGCTGGGTTGTGGTTGCTTCAGGTGCCGTCGCCGCAGCGGCAGCGGACGCCGCTACAGGCGCAACCGCCGCCGCTGTCGCCGCTGTCGCCGCTGTCGCCGCACCGCCGGAACGAATGCGGCCGATCACATCGCCGGGAGCAATGACGGTGCCGGTTTCAGCCAGAATTTCTGCCAGAACACCCGCGCTGGAAGCAGGTACGTCCATGGCGGCTTTGTCGGTTTCCAGTTCAACCACAGGATCATCGATTGACAGGGCGTCACCAACCGCAACGTACCACGTACCCACTTCGGCCTCGGTCACAGATTCACCAGCGCTTGGCGCAATGACATCGATCAGGTCTCCGCCACCCGCATCGCCACCGCTGTCGCTGGCAGCCGCCGGGGCCGGAGCAGCGCTCGCCTTTGGCGCTGCTGCAACGGCACCGTCGCCGCTACCGATTGAACCGAGCAACGCATCAACGCCAACTGTATCGCCTTCAGCTGCAACAATGTCCTGCAGCACGCCGTCTGATGGGGCCGGCACTTCCATGGAGACCTTGTCGGTTTCCAGTTCTACCAGTGGCTCATCGACCTTGACCGCGTCGCCTGGCTGTTTGAGCCATTTGCCGATCGTTGCTTCAGTCACCGATTCGCCCAGAGTAGGAACGCGTATTTCAGTAGCCATTTTGCCAATCCCATTTGGTATCATGTTTAGTGTTCGGCGCGAAAACGCCTGTTATGTTTGCATATTCAAGCGCCATCTTTACTCGCCCAGCGCTTCTTCAAGGAAGGCCTGCAATTGTGCCTGATGTCTCGACATCTGCCCGGTCGCCGGAGACGCAGCTGCTGGCCGCCCGGCATAGCGGGCACGTTGATGCTTGGCTTCAATATGGGCCAGAACCCATTCGAGATAGGGCTCGATGAAGCTCCAGGCACCCATATTTTTGGGTTCCTCCTGACACCAGACAATCTCGGCCTTTTTAAAGCGCGACAATTCGTTGATCAGAGCCTTGGCCGGGAATGGATAGAGCTGTTCGACGCGCAGCAGATAGACGTCATTCACGCCGCGGTTTTCACGCTCTTCGTAAAGATCGAAATACACTTTACCGCTGCACAGAACGACGCGTTTGATCTTGTTATCCTTGACCAGCTTGATCTTCTGATCCTTGAGAAATTCCGCATCATCCCAAAGCAGACGGTGGAATGTCGTATCTGTTCCGAATTCCTCGAGCTGTGACACGGCACGTTTGTGACGCAGCAGACTTTTAGGAGACATGATAATCAGTGGTTTGCGGAATTCGCGTCGCAACTGTCGGCGCAAGATGTGAAAATAGTTGGCCGGAGTGGTGCAATTGGCAACCTGCATATTATCTTCGGCGCAGGATTGCAGGAAACGTTCCAGACGGGCTGAGGAATGTTCCGGGCCCTGGCCTTCATAGCCATGCGGCAACAGCATCACCAGGCCACACATGCGCAGCCATTTGCGTTCGCCAGAGGAAATGAACTGATCGATGACAACCTGTGCGCCATTTACAAAGTCGCCAAACTGGGCTTCCCAAACGATCAAACCATTCGGTTCGGCCAGTGCGTAACCGTATTCGTAGCCCAGCACCGCCTCTTCAGACAACATGGAGTTAATCACTTCATATCCGGCCGCATCTTCGCCAAGCGTGGAAAGCGGGATATAGCGCTCTTCAGTCTCTTGATCATAAAGAGCGGAGTGGCGTTGAGAGAAGGTACCGCGCTCACAATCCTGACCTGAAAGGCGTATTTTGATGCCTTCCATTTGCAGGGTTCCAAAGGCCAGAGCTTCGCCAGTGGCCCAATCCAGCCCACCCCCGGTTTCAATCATCTTGGCGCGGTTATCCATAAACCGCTTGATGGTCCGGTGGACGTTGAAGTCTTCGGGAATATTTGTAATGGCCTGGCCAATTGATTTTAACTCTTCGATCGGCACGCCGGTCCGTCCGCGCCGGGCACCGTCAGGGCCATCGGCTACCTTCAGACCTGCCCAGGCACCGTCCAGCCAATCGGCCTTGTTGGGTTTGAAACCTTCAGCAGCTTCAAAATCGGCATCCAGCTGCGCGCGGAAAGCTGCAACCTGTTCTTCTCTGCCGGTTTCGCTGATCAGCCCTTCCTTCACCAGCCGTTGAGCATATTTGGTGAGGGTGGAATCGTGTTTTTTGATTTCGCGATACATGATCGGCTGGGTGAATGCCGGCTCGTCGCCCTCGTTGTGGCCGTGGCGACGATAGCAGAACATGTCGATGACAACGGGTTTGCCGAACTGCTGACGGAATTCAATAGCAACCTTGGCGGCATAAACCACCGCTTCCGGATCATCCCCGTTGACGTGGAAAATTGGTGCCTCGATCATTTTCGCCACATCGGATGGATAGGGAGAAGAACGGGAGAATCTTGGATTGGTGGTGAAACCGATCTGATTATTGATGATAACGTGTATCGATCCGCCGGTAATATGGCCTTTCAGACCAGACAGACCGAAACATTCAGCCACAACTCCCTGACCGGCAAAGGCAGCATCCCCATGCAGCAGCAGTGGCAAGACGCAGGAGCGATCGCGAGAACCGTCTGCGCGTCTGGGCCGTAATTGGTCCTGTTTGGCACGCGCTTTGCCGAGCACTACCGGGTTGACGATTTCCAGATGTGACGGGTTGGCGGTCAGCGAAAGATGCACATTGTTGCCGTCAAACTCGCGGTCGGAACTGGCACCCAGATGATATTTAACGTCGCCGGAACCTTCTACGTCATCAGGCTTGAAGGAGCCGCCCTTAAATTCATGAAAGACCGCAGAAAACGGCTTACTCATCACGCTGGTCAAAACATTGAGGCGACCACGGTGAGCCATGCCAAGAATAATGTCCTGAACACCCAGTTGCCCGCCACGCTTGATGATCTGCTCTAGCGCCGGGATCAGCGATTCACCGCCATCTAGGCCAAATCTCTTGGTACCCTTGTATTTGACATCCAGAAACTTCTCAAAACCTTCGGCTTCAACCAGTTTGTGCATGATCGCCAGTTTGCCGTTGTGGGTGAATTCGATGCCCTTATCCGGCCCCTCTATGCGCTCCTGAATCCAGGCCTTTTCGCGCGGATTGGAGATATGCATGAATTCCACGCCCAGCGTCGAACAATAGGTGCGTTTCAGGATTTCAAGCATCTGCGGGATGGTTGCAAAATCCATCCCCAGAACCCTGTCCAGAAAAATCGGACGGTCATAATCTTCCGGCGTAAATCCATAGGATGACGGATGCAACTCGTTGTGATCTTCCTTGTTGCCGGCAATGCCGAGTGGGTCGAGATCAGCGTGCAGGTGACCACGCATACGGTAGGCGCGCACCATCATGATGGCGCGGATCGAATCCCGCGTTGCCTGCTGGACATCTTCAGGAGCGGCCGTCTGACCATTTGCTGTACTGGCCTGGGTAATCCGGGCTTCGACCTTGGCGTCGGAAATGACTTCATCATCCGCCCAGTGTCCGTCGAAAGCAGAAACAAGTTCACCGTTGGAAGCAATTGGCCAGTTTGGTTTTTTCCAGGAGGCTCCCTGAGCGTTCTTGATAACATCGCCTGCATCATCGCCCAGGCCGTCGAAAAATTCCTTCCAGTCGGGGCTTATCGAAGCCGGGTTTTCTCGATACTGGGCGTATAACTCTTCGATATACCCCGCGTTACCACCGTACAAAAACGATGTATTGGCAAAGGCTTCATTTGCTTCTTGACGGGCCATCTGCTTTTCACGGGGGTTCGCCCGCCTCCACAATATGTCGGACTGGCTGAGCAATCCGACTTTTTCTATTTTATTCGTTCAACAGGGCAACCAGGGTTTCACCGAGTTTTGCCGGTGAAGGTGACACACGAATTCCTGCCGCTTCCAATGCAGCAATCTTGTCGTCGGCACCCCCTTTGCCGCCAGATATAACAGCACCGGCATGGCCCATTGTGCGACCAGGAGGTGCGGTGCGTCCGGCGATAAAGCCGACGGTTGGTTTGCTGCGGCCTTTTTTGGCTTCATCAGTCAGGAACTGAGCCGCCTCCTCTTCCGCTGAGCCACCAATTTCACCTATCATGATGATCGACCGGGTTTCTTCGTCAGCCAGGAACATCTCCAAAACGTCAATAAATTCGGTTCCCTTGACGGGATCACCACCAATCCCAACCGCTGTTGTCTGGCCGAGACCGGCATTGGTGGTCTGAAACACGGCTTCATAGGTCAGCGTGCCCGAGCGCGACAGAATGCCAACATTGCCCTTCTTGAATATACTGCCAGGCATGATACCGATCTTGCATTCGTCAGGGGTCAAAATTCCGGGGCAATTGGGTCCGACAAGTCGGGAGTTTGATTTATCGAGCTTTTCCTTAACCCGCACCATATCCAGCACAGGCACACCTTCGGTAATTGCAACGATAAGAGGAATCTCAGCGTCGATGGCTTCCTCAATCGCCGCAGCGCAGCCAGCAGGTGGTACGTAGATTACCGAGGCGTTCGCGCCAGTTGATTGCTTGGCTTCGGCGACGGTTGTGAAGATCGGCAGGTCCCCTTCCCCGTTGGATGCAGACCAGGTTTCGCCACCTTTTTTGGGATGGGTTCCCGCCACCATTTGTGTGCCGTGATAGGCCAGGGCCTGTTCGGTGTGAAATGTACCGGTTTTCCCGGTCAAACCCTGAACGATGATTTTGGTGTCTTTATTGATAAGGATGGACATCGGATGGATGGCTCCGTTTTATAATTTCTTTTGTAGAATAGTGACGTTGAGCAGTCCGCCTTTCCCCGTCGGCGGGGCTTTGGCGAACAAAAAGACTTTCAGATCGGCATTGCCACCGGCCCATGTGGTGGTGCGCAACAGGCCTTCGGGCACATCGCTGGACACCGGCTCCTTGCCGGCCAGAGTCTGCATATTGGGCAAGAAATCGGCAGCATCCTGCTGATCATCAAGAACCATAGAGCAGGAAGTTGCCGTGCCGTCGGCAAAGTCTGAAAATGTTTCCTTCATCTTGTCTGTCAGGCCAGCCTGGGTAATGCCAACGCGAAACAGTCTCTCACCAACCTGCACATCCCAACCCCGCAGGACTTTGGGATTTTCATAGCTTTTAAATTCGCTCAACTCTTCTTCGGTGATTGACTTCCAGGCGAGCTTCAGAGCCATGGTCTGAATGGCATCGAGATCATGCACCTGCGCATAGCAGATGCGGTTGAAAACATAGACCGGGTCAGGGTTTTCCTCGTTGGCGATCGTCAGTGTTGGCTGACTAACCAGTCCCAGAAGCAGTGCTGCTGCAGCCCATTTCATGTGCGAGCCCAACATTATCCGCTTACCGCCTTGACGATCTTCTGGGCCGCATCGTCAAGATCATCTGCAGCAACAACATCGACATCACTTTGGTTGAGGATCTTCTTGCCTTCCTCGACCTTGGTGCCTTCCAGACGGACCACAAGGGGAACCTGCAATCCGACTTCTTTGACCGCTGTAACCACACCTTCGGCAATCACATCGCAACGCATGATGCCGCCAAAGATATTCACCAATATGCCTTTAACTCGCGGGTCACCGGTGATGATCTTGAATGCTGCCGTCACTTTTTCAGTTGTCGCACCACCACCTACATCGAGAAAGTTTGCCGGTTCAGCGCCATACAGCTTGATGATATCCATGGTTGCCATGGCAAGGCCGGCGCCATTGACCATGCAGCCAATTTCACCATCCAGAGCAACGTATGACAGATCATATTTGGATGCTTCAATTTCCTTGGCATCTTCTTCAGTCAGGTCCCGCAGTTCCTGCAGATCAGCGTGGCGGAATTCTGCATTGTTGTCGAACGACACTTTCGCATCCAAGACGCGCAAAGATCCATTGCCCAAAACCACCAGCGGATTAACTTCAAGCAAACTCATATCGGTTTCAACAAACGCCGTATAAAGATTGCCGAACAGGTCCGCCGCCTCGTCTTTTGCCGGACCGGTCAACTCAAACGCGCTGATCAGTTGAGCAATTGTATCATCAGTGACGCCCGTGGAAGCCGTAACATCAATAGTGTGAATCTTGTCGGGAGTTTCCTCCGCAACCGCCTCGATATCCATGCCGCCTTCAGTCGAGGCAACAAAGGACACCTTGCCGGTTTCACGATTGACGAGGATCGAACAATATAGTTCCCGGTCAATATCGGCACCGTCTTCGACATACAGTCGGTTGACCTGCTTTCCCGCCGGGCCGGTCTGTTTGGTCACCAGCGTATTGCCGAACATTTCAGCGACGTTTGCGCGAACTTCATCTGGAGAAAACGAAACCCGTACACCACCCTTGGCATCTTCCGGCAGTTCCTTGAACTTACCCTTGCCACGGCCACCTGCATGGATCTGGCTTTTCACCACATAGACCGGTCCAGGAAGTTCAGCCAACGCCTTTTCAACATCATCAGGAGACAGAATGGGCACGCCTTTGGAAATTGGCGCGCCAAATTTGGCCAGCACCTGCTTGGCCTGATATTCGTGAATGTTCATGAAGGTTTTCCGTTCTCTCCCTTGGACCCAATGTCTTTCAACGCGGATCTATTCATCCCAATTATTGTTCTGTGGTATACCACATACACAAAATTTATAAAGGTGCCCTATTTCAGGTTTGGTGCAATCTCCGCACAGGCATCACACAAATCAGCAACGGCTTGAGCTGATTTCCCAAATGCCTTTTGATCGGTTTTGCTCATTTCCACTTCGATAATCCGTTCGACACCGCCAGCCCCAATAATTACGGGCACGCCAACATACATATCCTGAATTCCGTATTCGCCCTTCAAGTTTGCCGCACATGGCAAAACCCGCTTTTGATCACGCAAAAAGGATTCGGCCATCGAAATCGCTGATGCAGCCGGTGCATAATAGGCCGACCCGGTTTTCAGCAATGCAACGATTTCTCCCCCACCCTTTCGCGTGCGGTCAAAAATTTCTTCCATCCGATCCTTGGTCAGCCAGCCCATTTTGACCAGATCAGGCAGCGGAATACCGGCAACTGTTGTATATTTTGCCAGCGGCACCATTGTGTCGCCGTGACCGCCGAGCACAAAAGCTGACACGTCTTTAATCGACACATCAAATTCGTCCGCCAGGAAGTGTTTCAGTCTTGAGGAATCGAGCACACCGGCCATGCCGACAACCATGTTTTTGGGCAGGCCTGAAAATTTCTGCAATGCCCAAACCATGGCGTCCAGTGGGTTGGTAATACAGATGACAAAAGCGTCGGGGGCATATTTTTTAATCCCTGCACCGACCTGCTCCATGACCTTCAGATTGATCCCCAGCAGATCATCGCGGCTCATGCCCGGTTTGCGGGCCACTCCGGCAGTGATGATACACACGTCTGCGCCCTTGATAGCTTCATAAGACTGGGTGCCTGACAATTTAACGTCAAAACCATCAACCGGCGAGGATTCTGCAATATCCAGCGCTTTTCCCTCAGGAATGCCTTCGGCAATGTCGAACAATACTACGTCACCAAGCTCTTTCAGTCCGGCCAGATGGGCCAATGTGCCACCAATCATCCCTGAACCGATAAGAGCAATCTTGTTGCGAGCCATTAATTATCTTCCTTTTACGTAAGAATTTTAAAGCGTTTTCCGCCCAATTTACTGATAGAAACCCTTACAACAGAATCCAAAAATGACAACATGACAGGTCGCGAAAATTGGCTTGTTGGTCGCAATTGAATGGATTTTCTGACGAATCTTCCCAACAATTTTGTGAACAGGCGTAACTACCCAGCTACCCCAACCTGATGCTTTTATAGACGGCCCATCAGACGG
>JAALLE010000062.1 GCA_011087605.1 Hyphomicrobiales bacterium | reverse complement strand
TCAAATTGTCGCACCTAATGGCAGCAGAAATAGGGTAGCTGAGTAGTTACGATTGCCTTTCAAAGAGGTATTCAGCCTGGCTATCGAGCAGCATATCGGATGATGCTTGCATGAATTAAACTACTATCGGCTCTTAACGGGCTCTCAATACTTTCAGTGCAACTTTATTAGAAAGCAGTATTTTGACGGCACATTCGTATTGGAGTTCAAAATGGCCAAGTCAGCGATCAAAACGGCGCATATCCCGGTTACTGTCGATGAACAAAGTTCCACTCCCCACTGCGCCAGCGCCAAAAACCCCGTGGATTTGGTCCATTTGTCGCGCCAGTCGTTGGGCGACCGGTCGCTTGAAAACGAAATTCTGCGCCTGTTTCATAGCCAGTCACAGCTGTATTTGGAGCGTCTGGAATGTGCCAAGACAGCCCAAGAGCGCAAGTTTGCTGCGCATACGGTTGTCGGATCTGCCAGAGGACTGGGTGCCTGGAAGGTTGCTAAAGAAGCCGAACTGGTTGAGCAGGCCTCAACGCGCGGCTGCGATGTATCGGCGTTAAGGGCTGCCGTTGATGAGGCAAACGACTATATTGAAGCACTTTTAAGTGATTAAGACGTATATTTCTGCCACCAAAGCCCGGCTGATTGATCTGCCATATTGACTCTTGCCGTATGACCGCTAAATCCGCCTTACGACAATTATCAGGTTTTGGATTTCGATGGCTAAGATCACCTATATTGCCCATGATGGCACTGCGTTTGAAGTAGACGCCGAAAACGGTTCTACCGTTATGGAAAACGCAATCAAGAATGCAGTTCCCGGAATTGAGGCCGAATGCGGCGGCGCCTGTGCCTGTGCCACCTGTCATGTTTATGTGGATGATGCCTGGACCGCCAAAACGGGGGAAGCTGAGGCAATGGAAGAGGACATGCTGGATTTTGCCTATGATATTCAGCCAGGCTCTCGCCTGTCCTGTCAGATCAAAGTGACCGACGATCTAGACGGCCTGATTGTACGGGTGCCGGAGCGACAGGCGTAATATTCACGACATAATCGCTCGTTTACCGGCATTAGAACTATTTTTTTCCGATGGTCTGCTCCGGGAAGAAAAATCTTCCTTGTTTCAGAGTGCTTGCTCCATCATCTACACAAGATCAATTAAAGCCACACAAGAGCTGAGTTCATGTCAGAAAATGCAGATATCGTCGAAACCGACGTCGTAATTATTGGCGCGGGGCCGGTTGGCCTGTTTGCCGTATTCGAACTCGGTTTGCTGGACCTGAAGTGTCACCTGATCGATATTTTGGATCGGCCTGGTGGCCAGTGTGCGGAACTTTATCCAGAAAAGCCAATTTATGACATTCCAGCCTGGCCGGAAATTTCCGGACAGGGACTAACAGACCGTTTGATGGAGCAAATAAAGCCGTTCGAGCCGGAGTTTCACTTCAATCGCATGGTCACCGGTGTAGAAAAGCAAGAAGACGGCTCATTTGTTGTCACCACCGATGAAAATGAAAAAATCAAAGGCAAAGTTATAGTCATTGCTGCCGGCGGCGGTTCCTTCCAACCGAAACGGCCTCCGGTTCCTGGAATCGAGGAATTTGAGGATCATTCGGTGTATTATTCAGTTCGCAGAATGGAAGAATTTCGTGACCACGACATCCTGATTGTCGGGGGAGGCGATTCTGCTCTCGACTGGACGCTTAATCTGCAGCCGATTGCCAAGTCTTTGACCCTGTTGCATCGCCGTGACGCCTTTCGAGGCGCTCCAGACAGCGTCAATAAAATGAAAAAACTGGTCGATGAAGGTAAAATCGACCTAATCCTGGGTCAGGTGACCGGTCTGAATGGTGCAGATGGTGTCGTTGAATCGGCGTCCGTGAAGACCAAGGAGGGTGATTTGATCGATGTCAATTGTACCCGCGTCCTGCCGTTTTTTGGACTAACGATGAAACTCGGGCCAATCGCGGACTGGGGATTGAATTTGAACGAGAATTTGTTGCCGGTGGATACCGAAAAATTTGCAACCAGCGAGCCCGGGATATTCGCTATTGGTGATATCAACACCTATCCGGGCAAGCTCAAGCTCATTCTGTCAGGTTTCCATGAGGCTGCGCTGATGGCTCAGGCGGCAAAAAAGCATATTTCACCAGACGAACGTATCGTGTTTCAGTACACAACTTCCTCAACCAGTCTGCAGAAAAAGCTCGGGGTTTAAAGCCTGGCAAAAATGACGGCTGAAAACGGTTTGCTGGTTGATTGTCTTCTCATAGAGGTGGAAAACTCTCTAGGCGCCTGAATAAAGGCGTTCCATGGTGCGGTAGTTGCGCCGGTCCCGCTTGTCGAATTTGACATTGCGTTTCTTGTCCGCCTGGGCAAGTTTTTCAACAATGCTGGCAGCCCTCTTTTCGAGGGCGGAGCAGGTTTTGGCGGATTTCAATTTACGAAGTGCGGCATAGACTTTTTTTGCAAACTGCTTGTAGTAGAGGCCATGGGTACGCTCGTGCTTGTTTAACAAGCCAAACATTTTTGACCATTTGGACCGTTGTCTTCGCGAAACACCCCTTTTTGGATGTCAGTTTCGGCATTTCATAAATAACATTAAGTTTTACTTTTACAGCTTTAATTTTACATGATTTTTTTGTTCTTCTGTGAAATAGCTGATAGGTCATGTCCCGGGTTGCTGTGGCCCATGCTCGGCGCCGATGCGACCGGGAATAGGGGCCTTTTTTGGCCATGGAAACCGCGAATTCGGGGGCGCTCTTGCCGGTAATTCTGTAATATTTGGTTTTTTCAGAAATGCTGATAGAACTTTTTTGGGCAAGCGCCGGTGTTGCCAAGGCTACTATCAACGACCAGGCGAAAGCGTGGGCGGCCATGAACAGGCAAACGGTGCTGCATAAGGTAATGATTCGATTGTTCACAGTTTTCGCGTTGCCCAATTCGATCCTGGCCCAAGGCTAGCACACACCAACAAAGTGAAAAGTCGATTAAGTTCAAATAAAAGAGAAACCTGTGACTATTGACAAGCTTCAAAGCGATTGGGCGATTTTTTGCTGTCTGGCCAGGGCGGAGAAACGGCTTTGTTCGTCGGCGTCAAATTTGCGCTGCGCCGCATCATGCAGTTTGAGATAGTGGTCGACGATTGATTTGGTTTCAGCACGCAGGCGTTCGCAATCGTCCATGGCAGGCAATGCAAGCACGTTATCTTCGATGCGTTTTGCATAATCAAACGCCAGGTTGACGTGAGTCGCTTCGTGGGCGCGGGTGTAGCGGTCGATATTGTCCCAGGCTTTGCCAAGTTTGCGCGAAGCAGTGCGGCGGCCGGTCCATTTCGGCAATGTCACCTTGGCATTAACGGCGACTTTGGCCGTGTCTACGCGACAGCCCTTTCCCTGACGGGCATAGGTGACCTTGGGAAACATCTTGATTCTGGCAATGGCCACCGCGTGAAGGCCGCCGTTGATTTTGGGACCTTTGCGTTTGATTTCGGAATCAAGATCTTCGGTGCTTGATCCTGAAATCTTATAATAATCGACCGATACCTGACTTTGCTGAACCGATTGGCAACTGGCCAGCAGAAGAATTGGGAGCAATATCCCGGTAGTCGAAATCAATCGAATGTGCTGACTCATTGCCAAAATCCTCAGTGAGCCATCAACCTAATCTGAAATTGTGGCCACAACCACTGCGTCAAAATTAATTTTTTTCAATTGTCATAAGTTTAGGTGCGCCATTTGACCTCGTTGCCAATTGAAGGGTTGTGCGGCACCAGCAGGGACAAACCAATCGAGCACAACGCCATTGCCGTGCCAGACAAAAATACTGCGGTGGGACTGACAAGCCACAACAAGCCAAACAACACCGGTATAAATACTGCGGCAATATGGTTGATGGTGAAAGCAACACCAGTGGTTCCGGCGATGTCAGAAGGTGTGGCAATTTTTTGAAAATAGGTTTTTTTGGCAATCTCCATGGCGAAGAACGCATGGTCGAGGATATAGAGGGCTATCGCCAAAATTGGATTTGTAACAAAAGCATAGGCGGTGAACACCACACACAGGCCTGCATATTGGACCAGCATGGCATTTCTGTCGCCGACCCGTTCAATGAACCGACCGATGAATGGTGCCGTCAGCATGATGATTGCTGCGTTGGCAAAGAACAGACCGGCAATATCGTGGAATGAGTAGCCGAACCGCTCGACCATCATCCAACTGGCAAACACAATGAAAATCTGTCGCCGGGCACCGGCAAGAAAGGTGATGGAATAGTAGAGCCAGTAACGCTTGCGAATTATCAGGGATTTGGTCTGGGGTGTGCCTTCGGGAAATTGTGGAAAGGTGCTGACCATGAAGCCAACGAATACCATGGTCACCCCACCACCCACGACAAACATCGTGGTATAGGAAAGATCGAAGAAATTTCCCGCAAGAAATATCAATGCATAGGCGACGAGTTGGGCAAGGCCGCCGACTGAAAGAATGTGTCCCATGATTGTTGCTGCTGTTTTCTTCGGCAACCATTGAAGCATGAGGGACTGGTGCATGGCTTCGTAATAATGAAACCCTACGGAACCAATAAAGGTGGTGATGTAGAAACCGGTTGCGGTTGGGAAATACCCGGTTGCGGCCGTTCCCAGCCCAAGCAGCAGCAGCGACACCATGGCGAAGGTTTGTTCTCGCATGGCAAACAGAAAGAAAACTGCCGCAAATGACAGAAATCCCGGAATTTCTCGAATCGACTGTTGAATACCAATTTCGCGGCCGGTGAAACTCAGCATCTCATGGGCAAAATTGTATTGCAGTGCCGACCAGGATGCGAAAGCCAATTGCATAGCAGCAGCCATCAGCATCAACAACATGACTGGATTGCGCCAACCGGTTCCAGAAGGCACCACAGGGTCGCTCACGGGATCAGTATTCGCCGTCATTTGGGCCGATAATATTCAATACTCATCGTCGAGGCATAGGCGCATTCTGCACACTTAACAATTAAAGATAGCAATTGACTTGCACCGCAAAGGTGGAACACTGGCAAGTGACCCGATCCTGCGAGAATTACCATGCCTGAATACACTGCGTTGGTTGCCAGTCTGCCTTCAACCGTTCCATTTGTCGGTCCGGAAACTCAGGAAAGAGCCCGAGGTCGCGCCTTTCGAGCGCGTATAGGTGCCAATGAAAGTGTCTTTGGACCATCCCTCAAAGCCATCGCCGCAATGGCCAAGGCCGCCGCAGAATGCTGGCAATATGCTGACCCGGTGAACTATGACTTAAAACATGCGCTGGCTGCCCATCATGGAGTTAAGCCAGAAAACATCATGGTGGGTGAAGGCATTGATGGCATTTTGGGCCTGTTGGTGCGCATGCTGGTGCAACAGAACACCCCCGTGGTTACGTCGCTGGGCGCCTATCCAACTTTCAATTTTCATGTATCGGGATTTGGCGGCAAGCTCGTGACTGTTCCCTACAAGGACGATTTTGAAGACCCGCAGGCCCTTGTATCTGCAGTTCTGGATCACAATGCTCCACTGGCTTATTTTGCCAATCCGGACAATCCCATGGCCAGTTTTCATCCTGCCGAAACAATTCAAAAGCTGATTGGGGATATGTCGCGCAACAGTCTGTTGTGTCTGGATGAAGCCTATTGCGAATTTGCCCCTGAAGGATCTCTGCTTCCAATTGATGTTGATGAAGAAAGAGTCGTGCGTACGCGGACCTTTTCAAAGGCCTATGGCATGGCGGGCGCACGGGTTGGATATGCGATCGGTCACCGAGATCTGATCGATTCCTTCAACAAGGTGCGCAATCATTTTGGCGTAAACCGCATCGCCCAGGCAGGTGCGCTTGCAGCACTTGCTGACCAGCAATGGTTGAATGATGTGGTGGCAAGGGTTCATGCCGCCAACGCCGCGATTGCTGAAATCGCAACGCAGAACGGGCTGGTGCCGCTACCTTCAGCAACTAATTTTGTGACGATTGACTGTGGCAGCGATGGTGAATTTGCCAAGCGAGTTGTTGCGGAACTGGTGGCGCGCGATGTTTTTGTGCGGATGCCATTTGTTGAACCCGGAAATCGTTGCATTCGAATATCGGCGGGCCAGCCTGCCGATATTGAACTGGTCAAAGAGATGTTGCCACAGGCACTCAAATCTGCACGCAACGCTTGATCAGGGAGCCTGGTTGAGGCAGGAACGGCGCATGACAGAAATTACACCATCCCGCGCTCTTGATCATCTGGTGTTGCCAGTCACTGATATTGATGTTGCACGCAGACGCTATCAACAACTTGGCTTTACGGTGGCGCCGGATGGTCGACATCCTTTCGGCACTGAAAATTGTTGCATTTTTTTCAATGACGGAACGTTTCTGGAGCCACTCGGCGTGGCCCAGCGTGAAACCTGCGAAGAAAAGGCCGTTAAAGGCAACACATTCGTGGCCAACGATCAGACATTTCGCTTTCGTCGCGGTGATGAAGGGTTTTCTCATCTGGTTGTGAAGTCAGATGACGCGAAAGCCGACCACCAATTGTACAGAAAACAAGGCATATCCGGTGGACGGATGGTGCGGTTTTCCAGGCGCTTTGAAGGCGCGGACGGTTCTGACAATAAAGTAGCGTTTGCTCTGGCCTTTGCCGGAGACCAACGGAGTCCCGATTCAGGATTTTTCAGCTGTCAAGTTGTTGCAAGTACAAAAGCCGACCGAGGTAAGCTGCTTGATCATGAAAATGGCGTGACCGGCCTGAAGGAAGTTATCTTGTCGGAAGTGAATCCCACTGACTTCCAATACTTTTTTCAAACTTATCTGAACCAGCGGGAAATGGATGTGGATTCCTTCGGCATGTCATTTGATGCTGCCGGATCCAAGGTTTCCGTATTCTCACCCGATGGCATGTCGGCCTTTTACGGCATGGATTGCCGCCGCCGTGAAAGAGGCATGCTGTTTGAGGCATTTGTGCTTGCCGTAAAAGATCTGAAAGTTGCAGCAGAATTGCTGAAGTCACGGCAAATCTCGCATCGGGGCAGCAACGACCGGCTGATAATCCCTCCTGTCGCGGGGCAAGGCACCACACTTATTCTGGAAGAAGCATAACGATGCAGGCGAATTCAACGGTTACCGTCGGTTCAGCGGTATTTGATCAAACCAAGCCATTTTCACTTATCGCCGGGCCGTGTCAGCTTGAAGGCCGCCAACACGCATTCGATATGGCCGGTAAACTGGCCGAAATCTGCGCCAAAGCAGGTATTGGTCTCGTCTACAAGTCTTCCTATGACAAGGCCAACCGTACCAGTATCAGCAGCACCCGTGGCATCGGTCTGGACGCATCGCTCGAAATATTCAGCGATCTGCGCAAGGAATATGATATGCCCGTGCTGACTGACGTTCACACGTCAGAACAATGCGCGATTGTGGCTGAGCATGTCGATGTGTTGCAGATACCGGCATTCCTGTGTCGACAAACCGATTTGCTGGTTGCTGCTGCCCGGACGGGCAAGGTGATCAACGTCAAGAAAGGTCAGTTTCTGGCACCGTGGGACATGAAAAACGTGTTGGGCAAGATAACTGACAGCGGCAATGCCAATGTGCTTTTGACCGACCGCGGCACCAGTTTTGGCTACAACACCCTGGTCAGCGACTTTCGCGGATTGCCAACAATGGCAGCAATGGGGGCACCTGTAGTATTTGACGCAACCCATTCTGTGCAACAACCTGGCGGGCAGGGGGCTACTTCTGGAGGGCAGCGGGAATTCGTTACTGTTCTGGCTCGGGCTGCTGTTGCGGTAGGTGTGGCAGGTGTATTCATTGAAACCCATGAAGATCCCGACAACACCACCTCATCTGATGGCCCAAACATGCTGCCGTTGGATCAAATGCCGTCAGTGATCGAACAATTGATGGCTTTCGATCGAATTGCCAAGGGGCTTACATAAGGCGAAAGATCAACCGGTTTCGGTTCCGGGAGCGCCAACGTCCTTCATTTGCGCCGCCTGTTTGATGGCACCTGCAATGTGATCTGGTGTCTGGGCACCCATGACAGCGTATTTGTTGTCTATGATAAAACAGGGTACGCCTGTGACACCCATTTGCTGGGCGACAGCGATTTCCTGGGTGACCTCGTCACGGTCCTTGTCGGTCGCCAGCAGCGCGGCGACAACAGACTCGTTCATGCCAGCCTCGCGGGCGGCATCGATGAGCACTTCATGTTGACCGATATTGGCACCATCCATGAAAAAATCTTTGAATAATCGTTCCACCAACTTGTCCTGAATTTCAGCGCCCTCATTGCTTGCCCAACGTATCACCCTGTGGGCATCAATCGTATTTGGAGAAACACCGATGGCATCAAAATCAAATTCCAGCCCCTCGTCGAGGCCAGCCTGTTTGATCCGGCCATATATTTCTTTAGCCTTTTCCGGGCCGCCGAACTTGTTTTCCAGATATTCCTGGCGGTCTCTCCCCTCCTGGGGAAGTGTAGGATCGAGCTGAAACGGGCGCCAGCGTAGTTCAACTTCGACATCGTCTATCGACTCAAGCGCCTGTTCCAGTCGGCGTTTGCCGATATAGCACCAGGGGCACATGACATCGGAAACGACGTCGAGTTGAACTTTGGTCATGCTATTCTCCGGTTGCCCACCAGGTCGGGAATTTGGGACCATAGAGGGAAGTTTCCTCAGGCCGCGAGACGCGTTTCCAACGAGCAATGCGGCTTTCTCCCAGATGATATAGGGGCACTACGTAATGGCCGCTGATCAAAACTCTGTCATAGGCGCGAACCGCGTCCTTGAACTCATCCTCATTGCGGGCTGCCAGTAATGCGTCGATGGTTGCATCAAGTGCCGGTTCTGCGGTGCCAGCGAAGTTAAATGTACCTTCGGCATTCTGCGATCGGCTGCCCCAGCGCCAGATCTGTTCGGCTCCGGGAGACAATGACGATGAATAGCGCACGACCGTCATGTCATAATCGAACGATCCTTTACGCGCCTGATATTGAGCATCATCTACCAGGCGGATTTCGATATCGATGCCGAGTTTGGCGGCGCTTTGCTTGTAGGATAGCGCCAACCGCTCAATATCCTGACCACTGATGCCAACATCACCGGCAATCAGCATTTCAAACGTCAGAGCCTTGCCAACTGAATCTACCAGTTTGCCTTCCTTGATCGCATATCCTTCCTGACGCAGAACGCCGAGGGCGGCGCGCAGAATTTTACGATCGACTCCTGACCCGTCGGATTTGGGCGCCACATAAGTGCCGTCCATCACTTCGGGTAGAACCACGCCGGGAAAAGGTGCCAGCAGTTTTTGCTCGCCTTCGCTGGCAGCATGTCCAAACGAGGACAGGTGTGAATCCTGCCAATAAGAAGATGTACGCTGATAAGCACCATAAAACAGATTTTCGTTGGCCCATTCAAAATCAAACAACATCGCCAACGCCTTGCGCACGTTGCGGTTCTTAAATTGCGGGCGTCGGGTGTTGAAAACGAAGCCCAACATTCCGCTGGGAGTTTTGTTTTTAAACTCTTCCTTGGTCACACGACCGTCTTCGACGGCCGGGAAATCGTATGCTGTACGCCATTTGCCGGGACTGTTTTCGGGATAAATGTCGAACAATCCCTTTTTGAAACCCTCAAACAGAGCCTGGGACGACCTGTAATAGTCGATTTTTATGGTGTCGAAATTGAAGAACCCCCGTTGTACTGGCAGGTCTTTGGCCCAGTAATCGGGATTGCGCTGATATGTAATTGATTCGCCCGGTTTCACCTGCGAAACCACATAGGGGCCGCTGGCAATCGGAATTTTAATAGTCGTTTTGCCAAATCCTTCAACGTCGGTTGCATGTTCCGGCAGCACAGGCATCAGGCCAAACAGCATTGGCGTTTCGCGTGAGGCGCGATCGTTGAACCACAGTTTGATACTGCGTGGTCCGGTCTGTTCCATTTTTTCAACGGCTTTCATGCGACTGGAATAGGGTGGGCGGCCTTTTTCCTTCAACAGATTGAAAGTGAATAGCACATCGGCGACTTCCACCGGCCCTCCGTCGGAAAAACGTGCTTTGGGATTCATGTGAAATTCGATCCATTTGCGATCGTCAGGCATTTCAACTTTTTCTGCCAACAATCCGTATTCGGTAAACGATTCATCCCGTGATCTTTTCAATATGGTTTCAAAAACCAGATTGCCGAATACGGGATCCCACAGGCCGCGAGCACCGGTTCGAATGCTTTGCAAATCAAAGGGATTTAAGTCGTCATAGGCACCATATACCCCATAGGTCAGTTTTCCGCCTTTTGGGGCATCGGGATTTGCATAAGGAAAATGAGTATAATCAGCAGGCAGCGCGGGCTCGCCTCGCATGGCGATGCCGTGGGAGGGTTCTGCAAATACATTTGTCAAAAACCCCATAAGAATAATTAGCGTGGCACCAATAATTTTGACCATCGTGTAGTCCTTTACTTGTTGCTTTGCGGCTTTGGCGGTCCAATTTTTGCCTGTAACCATACCAGGTCTGCAAATGCAGGTGGCGGCCACTGAAGGCTGGCGGATTTGCGACTCACCCCATATTGCAAGACTCGGCTTCCCAACGCCATGTTGCACCAATATTCAAAATTCTAAAAGCTGTTGATGATGAATTAAAAAAAGCGATGTTTTACTTATGTGTTGTCATCTTGATGCCGCAATTGCTATGGACACCGCAGCACAGCCATTGCCACAGGATAGATTCACAATGCGTTCCAATTCCAAGTTCCAATTACCATCCATTCTGTTGCCGGGTCTTGCCCTGGTCATCGGATCGATGACTTATTCGGCCGCATCGGCACAACAAGCGGGCGTCCAAAGCTGGGCAAAAATATGTTCGAAGGTCGGCGAAACCGACATATGTAACGTCAAATATGATGTTATCACCAATACTGGTCAGCTGGTCACCGGTGTCAATCTTCTGCAATCGAAAGGCAAGACCAAACGCCGGATATTCCAGGTTGCTGTTCCTTCCGGGCGTTACATTCCTGAAGGCATCAAAGTGCAGATCGATAACGGCAATACAAATACCTTGCCCTACAGCCTGTGCTTACCAGATCGTTGTCTTGCGGAAATTCAGTTGAGCGAAGGTTTTGTCAACGCTTTGAAGGCTGGAGGTGAGCTGACGCTGACCTCGACCAATTTCAGAGCCGCAAAGAACCCCGTAAAAGTTTCGCTGAAAGGATTTACGGCGGCTTTTGACGGACCGCCGTTGAAACGAAGTGAAGTCCAGGACCGCCAGAAGAAGCTCCAAGAAGAGCTGCAGAAAAAGGCCAAGGCCACTGCAGACAAGCTTAAAGCGGCTCAGGACGCGGCTAAAACCGGTAACTAATCACGCCGCCACAATTCGGCGATTGACGAATCCATACAAAAGGGCTGCACTTTGCTGGTGCAGCCCTTTTTTTATCCCCAAACGGCACCAAGGCTAGTGCTTGAAGTCACCGATAAATACGTAATTGCCATCGTCACCCAACCGAAACACTTCGTTGATCTGTGGGTGGCGCAAGGGTTTCAGAACATCGTCAATCAGCAGATTCTGCTCTGACACATAGGCGATATATTCTGTTTCTTCGTTTTCAGCGAAAAGATGATAATAGGGCTGATCCTTGGACGGGCGAATTTCTTCAGGAATGGCCTGATACCATTCGTCGGTATTGTCAAAAACGGGATCGACATCGAAGACCACGCCGCGAAACGGGTAAACACGGTGTTTGACAACTTGCCCGATTTGGAATTTAGCGCTGCGTATCATTGCATGGAAACTTCATATTACCTTAGACTCGGAACGCTATCCGTCCCAGTTATTCTTATACCGCACGGTTGCCTGTTGCAGCAAGCCTTTGACAGGGATGGACCTGCTTGACGCGTCGGTGTTGCCGGGCTAGCCCGTGTCGCATTATTAGTCGTTTTCGTAAAAGGCAGTTTATTGGCGCAAATCCTCGGTATGGCGTTCCCGTTTTTTGGGCTGATTCTGCTGGGCTTCGCCGCCGGAAAGTTCAAAAAACTATCGCTGGACGGCTTGGAATGGATGAATTTTTTCGTCGTCTATATCGCCTTGCCATGTCTTTTTTTCAATTTGCTGTCACAAACACCAGTTGAAAAATTGGCCAGCTGGAGCTTCATTCTGGCTGCATTGCTTGGCACTTATTGCACTTTTGCGATTGCATTCAGTACCGGGGTTTTATCGACCGATGGTGATATCCCCGAAAGCACTATTCAGGGATTGGCCGGAGCTTATGGTAATATCGGTTATATGGGCCCCGGCCTCGCGATAGCGGCTCTGGGACCGGAAGCAGCGGTTCCAGTGGCACTTATATTCTGCTTCGACAATACTCTTCACTTTTCAATGGCTCCATTGATGATGGCGATTGGTGGCGGCGGCCCAAAACAATCTGCGCGTCAGGTTATAATCGATGTGTTGAAAAAAATATTCACTCATCCTTTTATCGTTGCCACAATCATAGGTGTTGTGGCGGCGATCACTCAATACCAGCCACCCGATGCCGTTGGTAATTTGCTCGACTATCTCAGCAATGCTGCAGCTCCCTGCGCCTTGTTCGCGATGGGAGTTACTGTCGCGCTGACACCAACGGGAAGAATGCCCTTGGTACTTGGCGTTTTGGTCCCGATAAAATTGCTGGTGCATCCAGCGCTCGTATATTTGTTGTTGAGCTGGATCGGTGATTTTGATCCGATTTGGGTCTATGCAGCGGTCTTGTTGGCGTCTTTGCCCACTGCCACAAATGTATTCGTGATTGCCCAGCAATATGAAGTCTGGGTAGCTCGAGCGTCTGGCATGGTGCTCGTGTCAACGTTTTGCTCGATATTTACCGTGACCGGGCTGCTTTACCTGATCGCAAGCGGAATCCTTCCAGCAGATCTTTTCCCGGCCCGCTGAAAACCGAAGGAATATTTGATTCCATTCCGAGGCCTTGCCACATGGCAATTTTTCGGGCGGCAGGCACCGCGCCCAGTGTTGAAAGACCTGTAGCGCGAAGAAACTGTACGGGTAGAAAATTGGTCAACAACGAACGGTTCATGGTGTCTACTCCAGCAGTACGCGCCTTCACGTCAAACTGTCGCTTCGTGTCGAATGCGCTGGTAACGTCCGCACGCCCCAAATCACCCTGTCTGGCTGTCAAAACGGCAACCAAATCACGCAGGTCGCGCATGCCGAGATTGAAACCCTGGGCACCAATTGGTGGGAATATGTGTCCCGATTCACCGATCAATACGGTGCGCCTGGCCCCAAATTGTTTGGCCGTCATACCACGCATGGGAATTGCTACCGGTGACCCTTCGACCCAGCATTTACCGTAGCTGGATTGCAGTTTTTCTTCGATCAGATTAGAAATTTCTTCCTTTGGCATTGTAACTAACTTGTCGACATCGCCTGGAGAGACCAGCCAGACAAGGCTGGAGCGATGGGACGCAGATTTCGTGGGGGGCAACGGAACCTGAGTGAACGGGCCCGTCTCGGTATGAAACTCCGCAGAAACACCTGCGTGAGGTAAACTGTGCGTGAAATTGAGCACAATGGCGGTTTGTGGATAGGACCATTGATTTACGGCAATGCCGGCAGCTTTACGGGTCGTTGATTGATGTCCGTCAGCGGCGACCAGTAACTGGCTGGTAATCTGGGTGCCATCGTCCAACCGCAGGCAGGCATTTTGCGCATCAATTGTTTCGACTTCTGCAAAACTTTCGAAAAGGTCAATATGTTGTGATTCGGCAATGGCAACGTTGAGTGCCGCCAACATGTCGGCATTTGGAACATTGTATCCAAAGGCTTCCAGATCGATTTCGCTGGATCTGAAATCGGTCACAGGGGCACGCATCAGACGTTTGCTCCCGTCAATCAGACGCATGGTTTTCAGCGGGGCGGTGAGGGGGAGGATCTGATCCCAAATATTCAGCCGACGGTACATTTCAATCGCTGGCATCAACATCGCGGTGGTACGCTTATCTTTGGTTTCTGGTCGAGGCGCTATCAATGCGATTTTTTGACCATCATCCAATCCGAATTCATTTAAACGGCTGGCAAGTTCCAGAGTGGCAACCTTGCCTACGAGGCCACCGCCGATAATGCTGATGGGATATAATACAGGGTCGGGCTTGGTAGCCATGGCTGGCTCCGGACTGAATTGGGTTGTAATGTTTATATAAGTCTGGAAAACGAAGGACGAAAGGGTCTGTGTTGAACAGAGTCGGCAACAAGGACGCGACCAATTGACAGAGCACAGCCCCGATCAGGATGGTGTTTTGGATGAACAACGCTATACCAATTTGACGGCGCTGGATCGCAGCATTACCGGAATTGGTCTGCGACCGCGGTGGAGCATCTATGTTTTTACCGGCCTGACAGTGGCCATCGCCTGGCTGTGGCTGGTTTTTCTGGCAGCGGGAGTGAGTCAGGCAGTTGGGCCCGATGCAGTCGGACCAGGAATGGTATTTTGGCGGGAATTGTTGGCCAAATTCGATGTCAGTCCTGCTGACGACAGCCTGCTGTCGTTTATTTTGAAGATTTGCGCGCCGGTTTCTCCGGGCGGATTGACCCTTGGCGTGTTTCTTTCAACATTTTTGATGTGGACTGCCATGTCGTTGGCGATGATGTTGCCATCGGCAGGAGCCATGATCCGAACCTATGCAGATATAGCTGACGTTGCACATGACAAGGGTGAAAAAGTTGTGCCGCTTGGAATTCTGGTGGCCGGTTACCTTTCTGTCTGGACAGGTTTTGCCCTGGCTATGAGCCTGTTTCAGTTGTTGCTAATAGGTGCGGGACTGGCAGGTGATCCGGTGTTTCCATTGCAGGGGCTAGTGGCGGGCAGCATATTGTTACTGGCCGGGGCCTATCAGTTTAGCGGATTGAAAGATGCCTGTTTGCGCAAATGCCGCAACCCGTTTTCAATCCTGTTTGCTCGCTGGTCGCAAAGTTACGCGGACATTTTCAAACTCGGAGCCGATCAGGGAGTTTTTTGTCTGGGTTGTTGCTGGGCGTTAATGCTGGTCATGTTGGTGGTCGGAACCATGAACCTTGCATGGATGGCGTTTTTTACTCTATTTGCAATTTTGGAAAAAAGCGGCAAAGGACAAGTGACTTCCTATTTTTCCGGCGGCATATTGCTGGTGTGGGGAGGGCTTCTCATAGCCATCACAATTATCTAATGGCTATGGTCAATCCATATAATTCTAAGAAAGTATTCTGAATGGCAAAAGAATCGTGGAGCATGAAGGGTGAACTGGTCCTTGCTTGTAACTGTAAGGTGTTCTGCCCCTGTGTTTTGTCGCTGGGTGATCATCCCCCGTCGGAAGGCTATTGCCAGACATGGGCGGGCTTTCGAATAGACGAAGGCCATTTTGGAGATGTCGATCTGGCAGGAATCAATTTGGCTCTGATGATGGAAATTCCCGGATATATGAGCCGGGGTAACTGGAGTGCCGGATTGTTCATTGATGAACGGGCAAGTATATATGCAACCAAGGCTCTGACGAAGATCTTCAGCGGCAAGGTTGGAGGCACCACCCATCTTTTGTCGATCCTGGTAGGCAATTTCCTGGGTATTAAGCGCGAACAGATTACGTATGAAACCGAAGGGGACACTCGTATTGTCAAAATTCCAAAGATTTTGGATGGTTCTGTCACACCGATTGAAGGAAAGAATAAGGGAGAGCCTACAATCATCAAGAACTCCCAGTACTGGATCGCCGAAGAAATTGTTGTGGCCCGTTCGAACCGCAGCCGCATCAGGGCATTTGGGCGAAACTGGGACTTTGAAGGACTGTCCGCTGAAATTTGCAAACTGGATTGGCACAACTAGATCCAGTTGAGAGCCTCATGAGCGCACCATCAAAATCCGTCCTGATTGCATTTTCCGTCCACGTATTTACGGCGTCGGGCGCATTTTGGGCATTTCTTGCGTTGGTGGCGGCGGCTGAGGGTCGCTTTACCAATATGTGGTTCTGGTTGGGAGTTGCGTTGCTGGTTGATGGTGTGGACGGCCCAATGGCCCGCTATTTTCACGTAAAATCTGTCCTGCCTAACTGGTCAGGTGAACTGCTCGACTGCATCATCGATTATGTAACATTTGCGATGATCCCGGCGTTTGCGCTGTATCAAAGCGGATTTCTGGCTGAGTCCTATTCCTTCATCTGCGCAGCATTGATCGTGTGTACCAGCGCGATCTATTATGCCGATACGCGTATGAAGAGCCGCGACAACTGTTTCATTGGTTTTCCGATTTGCTGGAACATGGTTGTGTTCACTCTGCTTGTCATTGAACCGGGTTGGTATATTGCGTTTTCTGTGGTGATTGCCTCGGCCATTCTCAGCTTTATTCCCTTATTGTTCGTGCATCCGGTACGGGTGACGATCTGGCGTCCTGCCACATTGTCCATGTTCGCCGTGTGGACTGCATGCGGTTTGGTTGCACTTTACAGCTGGTATGTTGGCTACGAGGTTCCTTCGTTCGCCAAAATCGGCATCGCTGCATCTGGCATTTATCTTTATTGTGTTGGTTTTGTCCTGCAATATATGGGCAAAGTCGCCTGACGCCGTGTCGCAAATTCTGACGGTCTGATTGGATCAACCGCATGCTAGAACTACTTTCCAATCCCACCGTATGGGCCAGTTTTTTCACCTTGACGGTGATGGAAATCGTTCTGGGCATCGACAATATTGTTTTCATATCGATGATCATAAATCGATTGCCACCTGAGCAAGCCGAAAAAGCCCGTCGACTGGGCTTGTTGCTGGCCCTGGTGTTCAGAATTGTTTTGTTGATGTTCCTGACCTGGATCATCGGGCTGCAAGCGGACCTGTTTAGCCTATTTGGACAATCGTTTTCCTGGCGTGATCTCATTCTTCTCGGCGGTGGTGTCTTTTTAATTTATAAAGCGACTGCCGAAATTCATGAAGAATTTGAAGGTGAAACCGAAGCTGAAACCGCTGAACGAATGTCGGTGAGATCATTTGCCAAGATTATCGGTCAAATCATCATTATCGACCTGGTGTTTTCAGTCGATTCAATCGTCACGGCAATCGGCATGGCCGAGCATGTGGAAGTTATGGTTGCCGCGGTAATTGTTGCTGTTGCGGTTATGTATGTGGCGTCAGCAACCATCTCAGAGTTTATCAAACGTCATCCAACAACAAAAATGTTGGCGCTATCATTTCTGCTGTTGATCGGCGTATCGCTGGTTGCTGATGGGCTGGGTTTCCACATTCCACGCGGATACATTTACGCTGCGATGGGTTTTTCCGTCATGGTCGAGGCGATCAATATTCTGGCCGGTCGTAAACGCCGGAAAACTCCGTGAGGATGACCCCGTGACAGCAACCGCCTTGCGACCAAGATGGTGGCGCCTGGAAGGCGTTGCGCCGGTGTTTGCTATGTTTTTTCTGGAAGCATTTGTGCTCGGAAATTGGATTCCCCGCATTCCTGATGTCAAAACAGCTTTCGATTTTTCAGCCTCTCAGTTGGGACTGAGCCTGTTTGTCCTTGCTTCGGGAACGATGGTGGCATTTCTGGCGGGTGGCAAAATGCTCAAGCGGTTTGGGCTGCGCAATTCCTGTGCGGTGACCTTGCCGGTCTGGACGCTGGTTGTATTTGCCGTGCCGCTGATGCTGGACGGCACAACACTGGCAATTCTGTTGTTGTTTGGTGGCTTGAGCATCGGATTGCTGGAAATTGCGATGAACACCGCAGCTGACCGTTTGGAAAAAACAACCGGACGGCGATTGATGTCCAAGGCGCACGGTTTCTGGAGCCTTGGCTCGCTTTTCGGGGCATTGATTGGTGGGGCAATTGGAGGCGCGGGTCTGGGGCTGATCGAGCATTTTGCGCTGGTGCTCATTCCAACAGCAATTGCTGGCGGATTGTTTGCGTTGCGCATTCCCAAGGCGGACCCGAAAATTCGCCGGGGAGAACAGAAAAAGAAAGAGGCGACGTTTAAACTTCCGCCTCGGGGTCTGATCCTGCTTTGCCTGATGCCCATTGGCATAATGGTGGTTGAGGGGGTGTTTATTGACTGGTCGGCACTGTTTGTCCGTGAAGTTCTGACTGCTGGAGCGCTTGCGAGTGGATTGATCTACGCAGCATTTTCGACCGTCATGGCGGTAACCAGACTTGGTGGAGACTGGTTGTTGGAGACTTTCGGACCGCTACCAGTGGCGCGGGTCTCGGCGATTGCTGCAACCTTCGGAATTGCGTTATTTGCAATGTCTCCGAATACGATTGTTGCTTTCATTGCGGCAGCATTTGCTGGGCTTGGAACGGCGATTTTTTATCCTCTGACTATGTCTGCTGCGGCCAGTCGCCCAGGAGAATCAGAGGACAACGTATCAGCAATGTCTTTGTTTGCGTTTTCGTCGTTTATGCTTGCGCCGCCTTTGTTAGGAGCGATTGTTGATGGTTTTGGTTTGCGAATTGCATTGTTGCTGGTGGCACCACTGGCGGCGAGTTCGCTGTTTTTGACTAATGAATTGAACAAGGGATCTTGAAAATGAGTCGATTGATAGAAGTTGCAGAAATTGGTGGGCCCGAGGTCTTGAAATTGGTGGAACGGGATGTTGCAAGTCCCTCAGCCAATCAAATTACTATCCGGCAAACGGCGATCGGTATTAATTTTATCGATGTCTATTTTCGCACCGGTTTGTATCCAGCCCCGCACCTTCCATTTACACCGGGAATGGAAGGCGCTGGAGAAGTTATCGAGACCGGAGAGGATGTTTCCAATCTGAAAGCTGGAGATCGGGTAGCGTATGCCGCAGCACCCGTCGGTGCCTATGCAGAAGTCCGCAACATCGAAGCCTCTAAAGTGGTGAAGATACCGGACAATATTTCCGACGATACCGCCGCTGCAATGATGCTGAAAGATATGACTGCACGCTACTTGCTGAGAGCCACTTTCAAGGTTGAACCCGGCCACACAATTCTGTTTCACGCTGCTGCTGGTGGAGTTGGACTGATTGCCGGGCAATGGGCAAAAAGTTTGGGCGCTACGGTAATTGGCACGGCGGGATCTGCTGAAAAAATCGAATTGGCCAAGGCCAACGGCTATGATCATGTCATCAATTACAATAGCGAAAATTTTGTTGAACGTGTGCTTGAAATCACTGATGGAGCCAAATGTGACGTCGTTTATGATTCAGTTGGCAAGGACACATTCCCCGGATCCTTGGAATGTCTGAAACCACGCGGCATGTGGGCCAGCTTTGGGCAGTCATCCGGCCCGCTTCCAGAGGTTAATCTGGGAATTCTGGCCCAAAAAGGCTCATTATTTGCAACACGGCCGACACTGTTCAATTACATTGCAACATCTCCAGAATTGGAAGAAACCGCCGGTGATCTGTTTGACGTGGTTGGGTCGGGCAAGGTGAATATCGCGGTCAACCAGACTTACGCGCTGGAAGATGCGGCGCAGGCTCACATCGACCTTGAGGGTCGCAAAACTGTAGGATGCAGTTTGATCAAGCCTTAGCGTGGTATTGTGGATATTGCATTTTGGGTTGGCAAACCGGCAATCTGGGTTCTAGGGTGGCTGAGGGCCGATTGCGCCTTTGAGTTGGGTGGGAGCATATGGCCGGGAATGAACAGGTGAATACCAACGCAAATCAACCTCCATTGTTGGAAACCAAGGGCATCACCAAGATATTTGGTGAACTCTATGCCAATAACAGTGTCGACTTTGCCATCCAGGAAGGTGAGATTCATGCTTTGCTGGGCGAAAACGGCGCTGGCAAGTCCACTTTAGTGAAAATCCTCTTTGGGTCGCTGCAACAGAGCGCCGGCGAAGTCTTTTGGAAAGGTCAGGAGGTGCATGTGAAATCGCCTTCTGAAGCTCGGGCGCTGGGCATCGGCATGGTGTTTCAGCATTTCTCGTTGTTTGAAGCCCTCACCGTGGCCGAAAATATTGCTCTTTCATTCGACGCAGGCGTGGAATTGAGTGATGTGTCGGAGAAAGCCCGGTCGCTCTCGGCGCAATATGGATTGCCACTTGATCCTGATGCTCTTGTTGGTGATTTGTCGGTGGGCCAGCGACAGCGCATTGAGATTATTCGCTGTCTGATGCAGGACCCGGCATTGATCATTCTGGACGAACCGACCTCTGTGCTGACCCCACAGGAAGCCGATACACTGTTTGAAACCCTGTTTCGGTTGCGCGAAGAAGGTCGCTCTATCCTTTATATCAGTCACCGCCTCGAAGAAGTTCAAAGGTTGTGTTCCGCTGCAACCATCATGCGACATGGTGAGGTGGTGGACAGTTGCGACCCCCGTGAAGAAACCGCCGGCAGTCTGGCCTCCAAAATGGTTGGCGCAGATGTGGAGGGTATTGAACATAAGACTGCGGGTAAAACCGGCGATGTTGTATTGGCTTTGAACAATCTTTCAATGGGAACATCGCATCCATTCGCCGTTGCTCTCAAAAACATATCTCTGGAAGTGCGGCAGGGAGAGGTCGTTTGCATCGCTGGTATCGCGGGCAATGGCCAGGGCGAGTTGTTTGAAGCCATTTCCGGAGAAGATCGACAGGATGATCCAAATCAGGTCGTTATCCGAGGGACCGACGCCGGATATATGTCTATTTCGCAACGCCGTAATCTTGGCGCATCCTTCGTGCCGGAGGAACGACTTGGCCACGGTGCGGTGCCGGAGATGAGCCTTACTGACAATATGTTATTGGCACGCCACGCCTCCGATGCCTCCGAATTCAAGAAAATGGGGCGGCTCAACGTCATTGCCCAATCAGCGATTGTTGCTGCAACCAAACGCGTCAACGAAGTCATGGATGTGCGCAAATCAGCCGAAGACCCGCCGGCCGGTGCGCTGAGTGGTGGTAATCTGCAGAAGTTTATTGTTGGCCGGGAACTGGATCGCAACCCGTCCTTTATGTTGGTGAACCAACCGACTTGGGGGGTTGATGCGGGCGCTGCAGCCCATATTCGTCAATCGCTGCTCAATCTGGCAGCATCCGGTTCAGCGGTACTGGTAATTTCGCAGGATCTGGACGAGATTTTCGAAATCGCCACGTCGATCGCGGTGATGGCGGACGGCCATATGTTTAGCCCGCAACCAGCGGCTGATATGAACCGCGAAAAAATTGGTTTGCTGATGGCCAGTTCCGGTGGCAATGAAGGGCAGGCGGCATGAGGATAGAACTTCAAAAACGTCCAGAAATTTCCAAGCTGTTTTCGCTTCTGTCACCGTTGATAGCGCTGGCGCTGATGGTGACCGCAGGCGCCATCATGTTCCTGCTGCTCGGCAAGAACCCTTTTCACGGCCTCTATGTCTATTTCATTGAACCGCTAACGGACCCCTGGAGTCGGGAGCAAATTCTGGTCAAGGCAACTCCGCTGACGTTGATTGCGATTGGGCTTGCGGTCTGTTTCAGATCGGGCAATTGGAACATCGGGGCGGAAGGCTAATATTTGATTGGCGGCATGTTCGGAGCGATGATTCCAGTACTCTTCCATGGTTGGGAATCTCCCCTCTTATTGCCACTCATGCTTATCATGGGCATGGCAGGGGGTGCGTTATATGCCTTCATTCCGGCGATCCTAAAATCTCGTTTTGGTACCAATGAAATTTTGACCAGTCTTATGTTGGTGTACGTGGCCCAGCAATTTGTCGACTGGGTGGTCCGTGGCCCCTGGAGAGATCCGCAGGGCATGGGGTTTCCTGGAACAAAGACTTTCAACGACAGTGGATTGCTGCCAAAGATATTCGAATTTGGCGACGCCCATTATGGTGCTGTCATTGCGATCATAGCCGCGGTTGCCCTCTGGTTCATGCTTTCAAAAACCCTGAAAGGTTTTGAAATTGCAGTTCTTGGCCAAAGCCCAAGGGCAGGGCGGTTTGCAGGGTTCAGCGCCAAACAGATGACACTGTTTGCCTTCCTGATTTCCGGCGCAATGGCCGGGCTGGCAGGAATTGGCGAGGTTTCCGGAACCGTCGGCAAACTCGATGATAAGCTGTCGCTTGGGTACGGATTTGCAGCCATTATTGTTGCGTTTCTTGGACGGCTGAACCCATTGGGGATCGTAGCTGCAGGTCTGGTGCTGGCGCTTTCTTATATCGGTGGTGAGGCGGCGCAGATATCGATCGGCGTCTCAGACCGGGCAACACGGGTATTTCAAGGCTTGCTGCTGTTCTTTGTTCTGGCTTGCGATACGTTGATCCATTATCGGGTCGTGCTGGTCTCTTCTATGAAAGCGAAAATGTGATGGACGTCTGGGCGAGCATTATTCTGTCTGTTTGTGCAGCTTCGACCCCGCTGCTGATTGCCGCTACTGGCGAGCTGGTTGTGGAACGTTCCGGAGTCCTCAACCTTGGGGTTGAAGGGATGATGATCATGGGGGCTGTTGCAGCATTTGCAACTGCTCAGGTGACGGGCAACCCCTATTTTGGCGCTGTTGCCGCAATCATTGTCGGGGCGGCATTTTCTCTTCTGTTTGCGTTTTTGACCCTGACACTTGTGGCCAACCAGGTCGCGACAGGGCTGGCGCTAACGATATTGGGACTTGGCCTCTCCGGCATGATCGGAGAGAGCTTTGTCGGCCATCCCGGGGTGCGCATGGAGGCGATTAACATACCGCTGCTGAGCGACATTCCGGTGATTGGTAAAATCATTTTCGGGCAGGATTTGATTTTCTATGTGTCGATTGCTCTGCTTGCGGGCGTCGCCTGGTTCCTGTTTAAAACGCGCGCCGGACTGATGCTTCGTTCGGTTGGTGACAGCCACAATTCAGCTCATGCTTTGGGCATTCAGGTGATCAAAATTCGCTATATGGCGATTTTGTTCGGTGGTGCCTGCGCGGGGCTGGCCGGGGGGCATTTGTCTCTCGTTTATGTTCCTCAGTGGGTGGAAGGCATGACCGCGGGCAGGGGATGGATCGCCCTTGCGCTGGTGGTTTTTGCCTCCTGGCGCCCCGGTAGGCTGCTCATTGGTGCCTATCTGTTTGGCGCTGTCACCATTGGCCAATTTCACGCGCAGGCTGTCGGTGTTCCGATACCCGCGCAATTCCTCACCTCATTGCCGTACCTAGCAACCATTGTGGTTCTGGTCTTGATTGCTCGCAATCGCAGGCTCACAATGATCAACACTCCGGCGGCGCTGGGAACATCCTTTGTGCCCGACCGGTAAAAACATAACCAATAATAAAAACACCAACACACTCGAGGACATGTCCTCAAAATCAGGGAAACCCAATTATGAAAAAAACACTCTTTGCGTTGGCCGCTTCTGTCGCGGTCATGCTGTCAGGCCAGGCGCTGGCCGACGGCCATGCCAAAACCAAGGCATGCTTTATCTATATCGGCCCAACAGGTGATTTCGGCTGGACCTATCAGCATGATCAGGGACGGTTGGCTGTGGAAGCCGCATTTGGCGATAAAGTCGAGACGGCCTATCTGGAAAACGTGCCGGAAAGTGCTGAGGCACAACGCCCGATCGAAGCTTTTGCCCGCAATGGCTGCAATATCATCTTCACAACATCTTTCAACTACATGGATCCGACCAACAAGGCGGCAAAAAAACATCCCAAAGTGAAGTTTGAACATGCGACCGGCTTCAAGCGTGAAAGCCCCAATGTTTCGACCTATTCGTCGAAATTTTATCAGGGCCGCTACGTTCAGGGTCAGATTGCAGCAAGCATATCAAAAACCGGTGTTGCCGGTTACATCGCATCATTCCCGATTCCGGAAGTTGTGCGCGGAATCAACGCATTCATTCTTGGTGCTCAGTCAGTTAACCCGGATTACAAGCTGAAAGTGGTTTGGGTCTCAACATGGTTTGACCCACCAAAAGAAGCCGATGCCGCAAAAGCGCTGATCGACCAGGGTGTCGACATTATCACGCAGCACACAGACTCTACAGCTGCCATGCAGGTGGCTTCAGAGCGCGGTATCAAGGCGTTTGGTCAGGCTTCAGACATGATCAAATTCGGTCCTAACACGCAGCTGACCGCGATTATTGACGACTGGGCTCCTTACTATGTGGAGCGGGTTAAGGCGGTCATAGACGGCACCTGGGAAACACAGGACGTTTGGCACGGCATGGATCATGGTAGTGTGGTCATGGCACCATACACCAATATGCCTGACGATGTCGCAGCACTGGCCACCAAAACAGCTGCAGCCATCAAGGATGGTTCGCTGGAGCCGTTTACTGGCCCTGTTACGAAACAGGATGGAACAGTCTGGCTGAAGGACGGTGAAAAGTCCGACATCGGAACCCTTCTGGGCATGAACTTCTACGTCAAAGGTGTTGACGACAAACTGCCGCAATAAGCACAGCAACGACCAAAAAACATTCAGGCGTCCGGTTTCCGGGCGCCTTTTTGTTTACCCTTTTGACCTATCACAGGCTCATGAGCTTGTATTTTCTCGTCAAGATATTCGCCTGCGCGGTGACTGGCATGTTGGGTATTCCGATTGGAATGTTGCCGTCGGTTCTGCTTTTCCGAAACCTTGCTGACGGGGTAAACGTGACTGAGGCCCGCAAAAAGGCTTATGCGCACGTCTTGTGGGGAGGTATGGTGCTGGGCTGGATCATTGGGTGCGGCGCAGCATGGTTGATAATCTCATATCTGGTAACTACCCAGCTACCCCAACCTGATGCTTTTATAGACGGCCCATCAGACG
>JAALLE010000061.1 GCA_011087605.1 Hyphomicrobiales bacterium | reverse complement strand
AACTCCCCGGCTACCAGAGGTTTTTGCCGCATTTCGGAATTTCCGCCGCGATGATGCCTCCGGTAGTCTCAATTTTTTTGTATGCGCTCACGGCAGTTTGGCTTTGCCAAACGCCTGCGCGGCGCATTAGCGCCGGACGGCTCTTCGCCGTCTTGCACGGGCATATCGATGTTTGCCGTATGCGTCGCGCGGCATACGCCGATGGCTCCGTATCAGGCTGCAAAGAGCAGCCCGCGCCTAGTGGCGCGCCCCCGCGGAGCGGCGGCGATGGCGGCAATGGCGGCGATCCAGGGGCTATTGTTGACCAAAGCTGAAGACCCTAAGATGGAAATATGAGGACATACTGGAGGATCGCCGTGCAAAAAATTCTTCCTGGCCTACTGATCGTATTGATGTTTGCCATCCCTGTTTCAGCAGGACCTTTGAACGATGCTGCCAAGAAAGGCGACATCAAGGAGATCGAAAAGCTGATCGCATCAGGTGTCGACGCCAACGAGGCAGATACACTGGCCTCCCCATTGCATTGGGCGGCAATGAATGGACATGTCGATGTTGTGAAGTTGCTTATCGCTAACGGAGCTAATCTGGAAGCACAAAGCAGCATGCTTGGTACTCCTCTTCACGCGTCGGCTCGCATAGGTCGGGCCGGCACTTCTGGCGCTCTGCTTGCGGCGGGTGCAGACTTGAATGCACGGGATAAAAATCAATTCACCCCTTTGATGCGAGCGGTTATCGAAAACAGAATATCCGTCGTTGATCTGCTGCTCTCTGCCGGTGCTGATTTCAACGCGGAGGTATTTGCCCGTGGAGGTGATCCCGCCCAGGGACCAACCATTGCTCTGCACTTTGCCGAGAGGCTTGAGCGCAACGAGGTGGCAGGACTGTTGAGGGCTGCTGGCGCTGGTCCGTACCCACCCGAAGTGCCAACCAACCTTTTGGCGAGTGGCAATGCAGAACGCGGGCGCGAACTGGCCAACACAAGGTGCCAGGCTTGTCACCAGGTTTCGACCAGCGATGCGCGTCCCCTAAATGATGGAATGCCCGGCCCAACCCTGATCGGGATCATTGGGCGTCCGGTTGCTGGTCTTGAATATGACTATTCAAAAGCCTTGGTTGCCATGGGTGGTACCTGGACCCGCGAACGGTTTTATCAATTTGCTTTTCGCCCGATGTTAACCGCACCGGGCACCAAAATGGTTTGGCCGCCGGAGCTCACATCCGAACAAGTGACGGATATCGCAGCATATTTCGCATCTGAAGCTAAATGATATAACTCGTATGTTCGCATTTGAATTCTGATTGCATGCTTATGGCTCGGTGTCCTGGCCCCAGCGCCCGGCCGCGCACAGCCTGCGGAAGTTGTATGACAATTCTTCGAATTGGTTCCAATGCGTAGCTGCTGGCTGATACTTTTGTCTTGTTCTTTGCCCGAACCACAATGGCCTTTCAGTTTGAATCGGTCGCGGCATGGTCAGAGGGTGATCAATTGAAAAGAAACGCACCAAACCAACCATGGCAAAATCATTGCGACTTGGCTGGTCAGGAATTTATGGCTTTGTCGAACTGGGCAAGTAGATTGGCGTGCGGTGAGCCGTCGGCATTGAAGTGCGGCGGATCGTAGTGTTTCTCCAAACAATTTTTGTGAGCATATAGGGTCATCGACGACCAGATCCCCTCAAAATTTTGTTCCACCGTCAATTCAATATTTTCTGCCTGAGGGATGCCGCTGTTACACAAATGGCAATGCCCGCCAATCTCCGCAAGTTCATCATTTGCATCTGGAGCAAGATTTACCTCAGCATATGGTTTTGTGAGATCGAGACGAAGCAAGAGGTCGCTTATTGCTAAAATCCAGTCTTCATCCTCCGATTCTAACCAAAGCTCTGCCAGTTCCGAATTATCACGGATATATTCGACCGCACCAATTGCAGAAGATATTTCTGCGTTGCTGGGCGTTGCAAATGCTGGCAGTTGCTGGAGGATTTTGGCGGGTGTGTCGAAAGCCGGCCTACCAATTATCGCCGCCATAATATCGGCTATGGCGATCACCTCACATGCCAAATCACTGTTGATCAGTTGGTGTTTGCTCTCAAATTTTGCAAAAGACTGAACAAGACTATTTGCGTCCGTAAGGCCATCGACAAAATCCATCGCCGCATCATTGCCAAAACTACCGGCGCTCCACGTTCCCATGCCAAACCTCTTCCAAAATGCACTGTATTGGTAGTTTCGTTGCCCCGGGCTATTTGAGAGGCCAAGGCCGGTTAGTACAGATTGACCGCTTCCTACGGGTTTTTATCGAATTTTTTTGTCAACGGATTCTCTGATACCCAGGGCAGCGCTGAGTGCAGCCAGACTTCGAATTTCGGGGTAAGATCATAGCGTTGCACAATGGTGCCGGCGCGAATGTTATATTGTTTTGGATTTTCACCAACATCAGATGCATATAAGGCTGAACCGCAATTTGAACAGAATGCCTGCACCCGGCGGTTTCCACTGTCCCCGGTTTTTATGTATTTTGTTGGCACTCCTTTGGTGATGGCAAACTTGTCTCCAGAAACGATCGCCAGAGTTCTGAACGCTGAAGCGGAAAGCGCCTGACAATCCGTACAATGGCAAATCCCGACTTTTTCCGGATCCAGATCAGCTTCATAAGCAATCGCCCCACAATGACATCCACCATTGATTTTCATTGTTTGATTTCCTTCCCTGCCCGTCCAACGGTTTGATCGTAGACAACCCAGACACAAACTGGACCCTCAGAATCCAGCAACTGATAGATATGGCGAAACAACGCATGCAGACCAGGTGCAGAAAGGTCGGCTTGTATTGTGCGCGTCACGGCTATTTGCTGGTCCACAGTTTTAGCCATTTGCCGGAATGTTCGCCGAAGTGGTCAGTGACCGCAGACAAACATCTGATGGTTCCGAGCATCAAAGCGATACTTGACTAGCTTGGCAAGACGCTCTTTCCTAATGTAAATTCGACTTGGGGATGGGTTCGATGAGCAGACGATTGGCGACCATACTGGCGGCAGACGCGGTTGGCTTCTCTGCCCGCATGGAGCAGGACGAAGAAGGCACTCTTGATATTCTCAAGGGTCTTCGCCAAATCATTGACACCGAAATCGAAAACCATGGCGGGCGGGTATTCAGCAGCGCGGGCGACAGTGTTATCGCCGAGTTTGCCAGCCCGGTAGAGGCTGTGCGGTGTGCGTTGCGCATCCAGACCGCCCTTGCCGACGACGATGACATGCCCTTCCGGATTGGCGTTCATATCGGCGACATCCTGGTGGATGGTGACAACCTTATGGGCGACGGTGTGAATGTCGCTGCGCGGCTTGAGCAGTTGGCGCCACCAAGGGGCGTTTGCATCTCCCAGCCGCTGGCCGACCTGGTGTTGGACAAGATTGATTCTACGTTTTCCTTTGCCGGCGAGCAGGAACTTAAAAACATTTCCAAGAAAGTCGGTGTTTGGGTCTGGCCGGAGCAACAAGCAAAGCTGGTCAGCAAGCGCGCGCGACCCCGGTCAGCAATGGCGCTGGCCGTTATCGCAGTCGTTTTGATTGCAGCGGTTGCTGCTTACATGTTCTCGCCCTGGACGAATAAAGGTTCCGGCCTAGACGAGCCCACGCTGGCTGTCATGGCGTTCGACGATCAAAGCCCCGGACCCGATCGCGGCTATCTCAGTGATGCCATAAGCGAGGGCATCCTGAATAACCTGTCGCGCTACACGACGTTTAGAACCATCGCTCGAAATTCCAGCTTCAAGTTAAAGGGCAAGGACGCCAGTGTTGAGAACATACGCAAAACGCTGGGGGCGGATCTTGTCCTGAATGGCAGTCAACAAAAGATCGGTGAAAACCTGATAATCTCGGTCCAGCTTGTCGATGCAAACAGCGGCGATCACATATGGTCAGAGAGGTTTGAAGGTGAAGTTGGTCAGCTATTTGAGTTTCAGGGGGAGATCATCCGTTCGGTCGCATCAACCGTCGGCGGTCGGGTGTCGCACTATACGCCGCCAAAGGGTACCCGAAGCACTGTTACAGCAATGCATCTGGCCGCAGAGGGATTCAGCCATTTTCGCAAACCCGGAAGAGAGGCGAATGCGAAAGCCGTCGAATTCTATAATGCCGCAATCGAGGCTGATCCCGAGGCTTCCATTGGATACCTTTCCATGGGATTTGTTCACTGGAGTGAGTCCCACTATTCCGGCACCAGCGACGAGCGCAATGCCGAACTTCGCAAGGCTGAAGATTTCGCTGCGAAAGCGATTGCACGGGATGCCAACAATTACCTGAACCACTATTTGTTAGGCCGGTTACAAGAATCACGGGGCAATCTGAAAGCCGCGCTGCAGACTTACAACAAAGTCAAACAACTCAATCCAAGCTATTCGAATGTCTATAGAGCCAGTGGCTCCACGAAGGTTCTAATAGGGGATATAGACGGCGCAATTGCTGACATTCGGCATGCCATAGAGATCGATCCGTTGCATGATTGGTCGTATCAAGCAGAACTGGCCCGCGCGCTTTGGGCGGATAAGAGATGTGACGAAGCGTTGCAATCCATACAGCAGGTCCCGGAGATACCGTCGCGGATGTTGCCCTATCTCATTGTGATCCAAGTGTGCGTTGGGGATGAGGAAGGGGCTCGAAAAACAACGGCAAAGTTCCTCGAAGCAATTCCCAACCGCACACTAAAATTCGAGATCGACCGATATACAAATGTGTGGACCGCTCCTGGTGGACTCGAGCGTTGGCTAGGCGACCTGCGAACTGCGGGAATGCCGGAGTGATAAACCGGGCCCAACCCTGTGTGACCCGTGGTAAGCTCATCCAGACCGGAGCCTGCAAGAAGTCAGATTTTCATCGGCTCTTCATTTGCTGATTTGGCTGCCAACGCCAATAAGGTCGCGACGAGAATGAGGCTGGCAAAAATCAGTGACGTCGAAAAGCTTTGCGTCAGACCGTAGATCCAACTGGCAAACATCGGCCCGATCATCTGTCCGCCGGCAAATGCGGCAGTCATCGCACCGAGGTGGCGCATGATGTCGTGAGACGGGGCAATGCGATGAACCTCCTTCATCCCCATCATCGTTATGATCATGAAAGTTCCACCGACGCTTATGCCTGCCAGGATAATCGTTACGATGTGCGGATAGAGGGCCGGCAGCAGCAATCCAATTGCCATGATGATCTGGCTTACGACCCAGATCATTCGGATCGAGTAGATCTTTTGCAATCTGGACGCCACCAGCGTTGACAGGAATGCCGTTGCGCCAAAGATCGGCCATGCCCAACCGAAAACCATCGGGGAAGGAACGATGTCGCGTGCCATAACAGGCAGATAGGTGGCAGGAATGATATACCCGATGCCGAGCGCGCCATAAGGTATAATGATGCTCCAGATCAGCGGTGTTCGAGCAGACTTGCTTTTGGTCCGAACGGGTGGGGTATTCGATATTTCCGTTCCGATGTTGAACGAGACAATAAGTGCCGACACCAGCGACAACACGCCAAAAATCAGCCAACTGGTGGAACTGTCGACCTTGCCGATCATAAGCGCCAATGTGCCCAACCCGGCAACGACAATCCCGGCGCCAACGCCAGAAAATATCATCCCGTGCTTATCCGCACGATCCATCTCCGTGAGATGCTTGATGTAGAAATTGCTCACCAACACCAGCGTGAACGCGCTGCACAGACCTGCCAGCCATCGCAGGATCGACCAGATAACAAAACTATCTGTTACACCCATTCCAAGGGTACTGATGCCAATTGCGAGAAGCGAAAACCGTAATATGGATTTTGGCGAATAGGGCAATTTGGCGGCATACACTGCGCCCAACCAATATCCAAGAAAATGCACGGATGCCAGCAAACCTCCGTTCTCAATGCTCACCAGTCCGTCGTTTTGCATCATCGGCAACAATGGAGTGTAGGCAAAACGGCCGATCCCCATGGCAATTGCCAAGGCGCATAGTCCCACAATGACTATTTTGGTTGTTGGCAACGGGTGCCTCCAGGGGGCTGATGATTCACAGGTTGTGGACAGGTTACCAAATGAGATACATTAATAAAAATGAAATTATATGAACCAACACATCTCTTTTGGAGATATTAATGCAAGGTCTGAATTTACAAGCACTTGAGATTTTCCGAACCGTTGCAACGGAAGGAAGCGTGTCCAGAGCCGCCGTCAAGCTCAACCGGGTTCAATCCAACATCAGCACCCGCATCAAACAGCTGGAACTCCAATTGGAGAAGCCGCTTTTCCTGCGCCAGAACAGAGGTCTCACGCTAACGCCAGATGGCCATCTGCTGTTGTCCTATGCAGAGCGTTTTCTTCAACTGTCGAAGGAAGCTTCAGAGGCAATGAATGTGGGCAAGCCAGCCGGTTTGTTTCGGATTGGTGCGATGGAGAGCACGGCCGCTGCCCGGTTACCAGAAGTTTTGTCGCGCTATCACGCCCTGTATCCGGAAGTTGAGATTGAAGTGGAAACGGACACAGCTGGCGGACTGATGAACCGTTTGCAGAACTATGACATTGACATAGCATTCTGCGCGGAGCCGGTTTCATTCGATTGGGCCTCGACTGAACCTGTATTTGAAGAACAACTGATTCTTATTGCTCCACAATCATTTCCGACGCTGGAGAACACACAACAGATCAGTGGAATGACAATTGTCGCGTTTGAGGCCGGTTGCGCCTACCGGCGCTATCTTGAGCAATGGATCATGGAGGCGGGAATTGTGCCGGGCAATGTGATGGCGGTGAGTTCATATCTCGCCATTCTCGCCTGTGTGTCAGCGGGAACAGGTTACGCGGTTATACCGAAATCTGTTCTGGACATGATATCAAGCAAAGGCCAGTTCCAGCAATATGGCCTGCCGGAAAAGTATTCCAAAATCACCACGGTGTTGGTGAGCCGAACCGATTATCAATCGGCAAAGCTCGATGCGCTGAGAACCGCCCTGCCCGCGTATAAAAAGAATCGAAATACCGGGTGAACGCATCAGGAAAGTTCGTCTTGGCAATCAACCTGTAAGGCAAGGCCCGAATAACTCAGCCGAGCACAGTTTCTGTCTTCCCGTCCGCCAGGGCCTTATCAATCGCCCGTTTGGTCAGTTCAACGGTTGGCGCGGTATCGCGCAAAATATCTCGTGCTTTCATGAAGTCCAAAACCGCAATTCCGCTGACCGGTGGTTCAATGAAAACATGCGGCGGCTTCATCTTGCGCTTTAATCTGGTTGTCGCCTGCATCATCAATTGTGAAGCACCAGACAATGCTTCAATGCGTGTTGGTACATCCTTGACCGACTTTTTCGGGCCTCCAACCACATCAATACCGACAACGATATCCGCCTTACCAAACAGCAATTCGTAGGGAACCGCATTGACAATACCCCCATCAATCAGTGTTGCACCGTCCCGGTGCACTGGTTTGAAGATCGCTGGCAAAGCTGCCGACGCCGCCAGCGCTTCGGTCAGATTTCCCTGAGACAACACCACTTCCTTCTGGCCATAAAAATCCGTTGCCACGACCTGCAGTGGAATCGACAACTCGCCGAAATCGTGCGGAATCATCGCTGGAGCAAAGGCGTGGATGGCTTTGACCGGATTGATATTGCCCAGGGTCAGCCGGGATGGATTGAACACTTCTCCAAGTTTGGTTGGTCGCATGCGCCAGAAGCGGGACAGGACTTCGGTAGGATCGGCAAAGGTTTCAATCGCATAATCGCGCATATTCTGCGCATTCATCCCGCTGGCCAGCCCCGCCCCAACAATCGAGCCTATAGAAGTTCCACTAATTGCCGTGGGTGAAATGCCCAGTTCTTCCAGGGCCTGAACCACATGAATATGTGCCAGCCCCCGAGCACCGCCCCCGCCAAAGGCAATTGCAAATGTGGGGCCGGTTGGGCCGGTTGGGCTGGTTGGGAGAGGTGAGCGGGTTGGGCTGGTCATTTAACCGTTTGGCCAACAGTAATCACGCTTGGTTTTCCACCGAACAATTTGGCAGAAATCCGTTTGGCATCTTCCAAGGTGACCGATTCAATGTACTCGGCTCGCCGGTCAATATAGTCGATGCCCAGATCAGCATCCTGAATTGCAACCAGCACCGAAGCGATCTTGCCCGAGGTATCAAGGTTGGTAATCGCATAGCTGCCCTTGATATATTTTTTTGCCTTTTCCAGTTCCTCTGCTGTCGGTCCGTCTTTTGCCATTCGGGCAATCTGCGCCAAGATCACATCGACGGTCTGCTTCGCCCGGTCTGCCCGGGTCGCCGATCCGGCGCCCACCAGACCGGCATGGTCATAAGTGCCGAGATAGGAATAAACTCCATAAGCAAGGCCACGCTTTTCGCGCACTTCATCATACAATCGCGAGGAGAATGATCCGCCACCAAGAACATAATTGACCAGATAACCGGCGAAAAACTCATCATCATCACGCTTAATACCAGGCAGCGCGATGCGGATATTGGTCTGCGGAGTGGCAAATTCCACATGCTTGTCTTCACCGGTTTTGATGGTGATTTCTGGGACCTTTTTCAGCTTTGATTTCTCTGGAAGTCCACCGAACACCTTATCCAGCATCTCGCCGGATTCCTTTTCGCTGATGGCGCCGACAATGCCGACGACAAGATTGTCACGGGCAAAGATCCGTTCAACAAAGTTGCGCAGATCTGACGGGCCGATTGCCTGCATGGATTCAATCGTACCCTCGGTCGGACGGCTGTAGGGATGACCGGCAAAAATCATTTCTCGATAGGCTTTGCTGGACAGGGATTGCGGATTTGTTTCCTGTCCCTGCAACCCGCGCAACCGTGAGGCCTTCATGCGTTCAACCGGATCCACGTCGAAGCGCGGTTCGTTGAGCATCAGCCGCAGCAGTTCAAATCCATCTTCACGATCATCGCGCAAGGTTTTGATTCCACCAGTAAATTCATCAAATCCGGCACTGAATTTATAAGTCATGCCATTGTCTTGCAGGCGGATTTGAAAGGCCTGGCTTTCAATCGACCCCGCCCCTTCATCCAGCGTGTTGGTCAGCAATTTTGCGGTGCCTTCCCTGCCGGGCATGTCTTGCGTCGAGCCCCCCTTGAAAGAATAGGAAACCGCAATCAGCGGCACCGTGTAATCTTCGACCAACAGTGCTTTGATACCTCCAGGAGAGGTAATCTGCTTGATATCCACCGCATGGGCCGAGCTGTTCCACTGAACCAAGACCATGGTTGCCAGAGCGAAGAGAACCCATTTGACGGGCTGTAGATTTGCGCGTGCGTTCATGGTCCTCATCCTTGCTTTTTTTCCGGCGACAAATAGCCGGTGACGGAACGTTTCTTTTTCAGATATTTACGCGCCACCGCGTTCACGGCCTCAGGGGTCACGGCGCGTATTCGTTTTGGCCAGGATTCGATATCTTCAATCGTCGCACCCAGAGATAAAGAACCTCCATAAATTCTCGCCAGTGTTGACTGGCTGTCCTGAGAAAATACGGCTTGCTTGATCAAGCGATTCTTCGTCCGCTCAACTTCTTTCTCTGTCACACCGGAAGCCAGCAACTTGGCAATTTCCTTATCGATGGCTGCCTCTACATCGGCCAGTGTCGTGTCCTGACCGGGAGCACCATAAAATCCAAAAATCGTGTCATCCAGTGATCCTCCCTGATACCAACTGCCACCACTGGTGGCGATTTTCTGATCGATTACCAGAGATTTGTACAACCTGCTGGTTGACCCACCACCCAGCAATTCGCCCAATATTTCAAACGCTTCGGCTTCACCATCTTCGGCGGTATTGTAAGACGGCACCAGATACAGGCGTTGGAAAGATGGGGTCCGTACCCTTGCATCTTCCATTTCCACGCGGCGCGCGGCGCGCGGGGGTGGTTCGCTCGGACGCATTCGCTTGCCGGGTTCGGCCCGCCGCGCGACTTTGCCATAGGTTTTTTCTGCCAGGTCTTTCACCACATCCAATTCAACATCGCCGGCAACGACAAGAATTGCATTATTGGGCGTATAGAATTTGTCATAAAAGGCGATGGCATCGTCCTTGTTGAGACTGTTGACCTCGTGTTGCCAGCCGATGATTGGAATACCGTATGGATGGTTTTGATAAAGTGCGGCAACCATCGCTTCGCGCAACAAAGATCCCGGATTATTCTCGGTGCGGGCATTGCGCTCTTCCTGCACAACATCCCGCTCTGGGATAATCAATTCGTCGGTCAGCACCAGATTTTCCATCCGGTCTGCCTCAAGGGCCATCATCTCCGCCAGAACATCTGGAGTAATTCTTTGAAAATAACCCGTATAATCCGTTGAAGTAAAAGCATTTTCCTGGCCGCCGATAGCCGCCACTCGGGATGAAAACTCGCCATTGGCTGTGGTCTTGGTGCCTTTGAACATCAGATGTTCAAGGTAATGGGCGATGCCCGACTTGCCGGGAGGTTCATCTGCCGAGCCGGCGCGATACCAGACCATGTGGGTGACGACCGGCGCACGGTGGTCGGGAATGACCACAACCTGCATTCCATTGGCAAGGAAGAATGACGTGACTTTGGGTCCAATCTTTTCTTCAGCCGCTTGGGCTGTCGCGGTTGACCAATGGTCGGACTGGTAATGCGGTGCGACTGAAAATCCGGCCACCAGGGCCAGAGAAAACAGCGCGGTGCGTGATCGTCTCAGCGTCATGAAGGTACCTCGGGTTGCGGGCTCGGACCCGTCACAATTATTGCAAATCGATTCTGCACTAAAATATAGACTGCAGTTCGGCCATTACACTTTAATTTTTCGTCATCAGCCCGTGACATATTGAAATATCCCCATGCTGGTATCACCACTGTCGCGCTGATCCAGCAACTCGAATTCATCATTCAGCCTGGGCAGCATGCCTTTTTTCTCTTCGACAACCAGCACTGCACCGCCAGCCAGCCATCGGTTGGCCGAAAGACCGGCCAAAGCTTTGTCCGCCAATTGTTTGCCATAGGGAGGGTCAGCAAAAACCAGATCAAACGGTCCCCAATCATCCACTAGACCAGGGCGTGTCGCGTCGAGGCGCAGAAGTCTGGCACATTCAGCAAGTCCAAATGAATCGATATGCTGCTGAATGAGCGACGCGCCCTGGCGACCTTTTTCAATGAAAACACAACGGTTTGCACCGCGTGACAGGGCTTCCAGCCCGAGTGCGCCAGTACCGGCGAACATATCCAACACGTTGCCATTCAACTGTTCCGCCCAACGATGGGTCAGGATATTGAAGAGTTTTTCTCGATTACGGTCTGTTGTCGGACGGATCGATTGATCCTTTGGGCTGTTAAGGGGGCGCCCGCGCAGCTTACCGGCGACGATCCGCATTACGGCTGGCCTTTCCGCGCTTATCACTTCGCTCGCGCCGCCCAGATTTACCCTGTTTGCTATCGCCCGGCCGGGATGGCTTTTTGGTACTCAGTCTCGATAGCGGATCGACGGGATCACGCTTTTTGCCGGTTTTTGCTGGTTTTTGGCCAGACTTCGGTCTTTCAGACCTTGTTGAAGTCAACGGAGTATCAAAATTTGCACCGGCCTGCTCAATCAGTTTCGACCCCAACTGGTCACGCAGAGTGCGGCCACGGACTTCCCGCACCTGTCCGGTTTCCAAATCCCCCAGTTGAAACGGACCATAAGACAAGCGGATCAGCCTGTTGACCTCAAGCCCCAGCGCCCCCAGCACGTTTTTAACTTCTCGGTTCTTGCCCTCGCGCATGGCAAAGTTCAGCCACACATTGCTCCCCTGCTGACGCTCCAGTTCGGCTTCGATGCCACCATAAAGAACACCGTCAACCGCGATGCCATCCTTCAATTCATCTAGCTGCTGTTGAGTAACGCTGCCATGGGCCCGCACCCGGTAGCGGCGTAACCATCCGGTTGACGGCAACTCCAGCGCTCGAGCCAGGCCGCCGTCATTGGTCAACAGCAACAGACCTTCAGTGTTGATGTCGAGCCGTCCTATCGACAATACCCGCGGCAGATCATTGGGCAGCGACTCAAACACCGTAGTCCGCCCTTCCGGATCCCGCGATGTGGTCACCAAACCGGATTTCTTGTGATAGAGCCACAGCCGCGTGCGTTCCTTGCCCGGCAGCGGTTCGCCATCGACTTCGATGTTATCTTTATCCGTTACGACGCAAGCGGGGGTTTGCAATATCTTGCCATTAACCCGCACGCGGCCATCAGCAATCCAGCGCTCGGCATCACGGCGCGAACACAGGCCCGCCCGGGCCATGCGTTTGGCAATGCGCTCACCAGCGGCGGCGGCGGCGGCGTTGGCGGCGGTTGCAGTTGTGGCGGCGGTGGTGGCGGCTGGATCTGACGGCTTGGCCTTCCCAGCCTTCCCCGCTTTCGCGGCGTTCGCCGCGTTCGCCGCGTTCGCTGCGTTCGCCGCCTTCGCCGCCTTCGCCGCCGTCGCCGCCGTCGCCGCTGATGGTTTGATTTTGTCTTTCATGCCGCTTCCTAACACCCTATCAAGCCTTGCGCGAGTGGCGATCAGCCATCAATGTTTGTGAAAACAAAAAAGGATGTTGTTTTGGCCACGCCATATATGGATATAGCGCTTGAGGAAGCCCGTGCTGCCGGATTGCGCGGTGAAGTTCCGGTAGGGGCCGTGCTGGTCTACAACAATGAAATTCTGGCAAAAGCCGGAAATCGCACACTTCACCAAAACGATCCCAGCGGACATGCAGAAATGCTGGTCATTCGCGAAGCATGTGCGAAGCTGCAAAGCCAAAGACTACCGGAATGCGATCTCTATGTAACGCTTGAACCCTGCACCATGTGTGCCGCGGCAATATCATTTGCCCGCATCCGCCGGCTGTATTTTGCCGCCGAGGATCGCAAGGGGGGAGCGGTTCAAAACGGGGTGCGCTTTTACTCCCAGCCGACCTGTCACCACAGCCCCGACTGGTATTCGGGCCTATCTGAACAGGTCGCAGCAGACCTGTTGACGGATTTTTTCAAATCCCGCCGTCGAGATCGCGATTGAATTAAGGGATAACCACTGCGGCCTAAACGGCCTTACCCACCAAATATTCTGTCGAAAACGGACTTTTTCTTACGCTTCTGACGTGCAATTGCAGCCTGAGAAAGTTCCTCTTCGCCCAAAACCCCGGCTTCGGCGGTTTCGGCAGGTCTGCGATAATTATCAGGTGGTTCGGTCAAATAACGGCGTTTTTGCACCGTGACCTGCTGACGTTCAGCGGTTTTTTCCGCAAGATGCTTCTTGTCGCGATTGGTGCGCTCATAATAATCACAAATGAAACAGTCGCCATCGGAGTTGACAGCGCCGTTATTGTTCGTCGATGTCGCACCATAAGCTTTTTTCCGGGCCAGAGATTCTGCCCGCATGGCCTGTAATTCAGGTGAAAGATTATCGGTACGAATGCCATTGGCATCGGCTTCTTCAAGCTCAGCGAGCAACCGCTTGCGCTTGATTTCCGGATCTTCCGGGAAGTAGGCGGATTCCGATTTGATCGTCTCGGCGGGGGCTGGCAGCTGTGCCACAACTGGTGGTCTGATCAGCGTTGGACGCGAAGAATAGTCGATTCTTTCTTTCTTCTCGGTTCTGCCAAGCCTGACTATCCCGGTCACATCGTTCAGCAATTGCTTTTCCGATGAAACGCCCGTGCCATAAGTATTTCCTGAGCAGCCAGCAAGCAAGCCAACAAAACACAGTCCAATCAAAGTCTTATGCATCTCTAAACACCGAACTTTCATTTCGTATTTCTTTGCTGAAATCGATTGTCTCAATTTGCTGCAAAGTCAGTCATCTTCAATTGCACCGTTATCGCCGCAAACGGGCCGCTTAACCCGTCTGGTATTAACCTCACAATTGTGGCCGGAATCCGGCTTTGGGGTTGTACCCCCACAGGGCGTTTTTTGCAACAAAGCCCTAAACCTGGACCCAATGCATCACGGACATGGTTAATCGCCGCGCACAGGCCCTGCCCTGTTCGTCTTTATAGCGTTTTGCCTCAGCCAGCCTTGCCGTCAATTTCTCGCATCGCGGCGGCGTCCCGCAAAGAAATATCCGGATAGTCCGGATCGCTGCCGACTTCTGGCAAAATCCGCCAGGAACGGGCGCATTTACTGCCCCGGGCCTTGTTATGGACTACCGCCACACCGGCCACTTCTTCCATTGTGAAAGCACCGGTCGGGATTGCGCCGTCAGACAGTGTCAAATCACTGGTGATACAAATCTCAGCCATATCAAGTCCGGTGAGTGCCGCCATCAACTCCGCGTCAACCACATGGACAACCGGCGCAGCTTCCAGCGACGAGCCGATATGATCAGCGTGGTCCTTTTCATGGCGACGGGCGACTTCAAGAGCCCCGGTGACCACACGGCGCACGGTGCGTACTTTCTGCCACTTGGCGGCCAGTGCATCATCACGCCATTCGTCTGGCAGATCCGGAAATTGGCGCAAATGTACCGAACCGGCATCCGGATTACGCTGCAGCCACGCCTCTTCCATGGTGAAGCACAGCATCGGCGCCAGCCAAGCGGTGAGGCAATCAAACAATTGCGCGACAACATGCAGCGAGGCCTTGCGGCGCAAGGACGACGGCGCGTCGCAATAAAGCGCGTCCTTGCGGATATCGAAATAAAATGCCGACAGTTCAACATTCATGAAATTATTGAGCTGGGCAAACACCCGCTTGAAATCAAACGCATCATAGCCTTCTCGCACCGTACCATCCAGTTCGGCTAAACGGTGGAGCATCAGACGCTCCAGTTTCGGCATATCCGACAATGCGACTTCGTCGCCTTGATCATGGGTTAGTGTGCCCAACATCCAGCGCAATGTATTGCGCAATTTGCGATAGGCATCGATGGCTGTTTTGAGGATCTCAGGGCCAATGCGCAAATCCTCGGCATAGTCGGCAGAGGCCACCCAAAGCCGCAGAATATCTGCACCCGACTGCTGGATGACCTGTTGCGGAGTGACGATATTGCCAAGTGATTTGGACATTTTGCGGCCATCCTCGGCCATCACAAATCCATGGGTCAGTACCGCATCGTACGGAGCTCGCCCTCGTGTGCCGCAGGATTCAAGTAATGAGGAGTGGAACCAACCACGATGCTGGTCCGAACCTTCGAGATAAAGATCGGCAGGCCATTTCAGATCGTCACGCTGCTCCAGGCAGAAAGCATGGGTCGAACCGGAATCAAACCACACATCGAGAATGTCATTGACCTTTTCCCAGGCATCCAGGTCATCAACAAACCCGTCCAGAAAACGCTGTTTGGCACCGTCAGCATACCAGGCATCTGCGCCTTCTGACGTGTAGGCATCCATTATCCGCGCCATCAGCGCGTCGGATTCAGCAAATTCCGGCCCCGGGATCACCTGCCCGGTTTCAAGATTGCGAAACACCGAGATCGGCACACCCCAGGCGCGCTGGCGTGACAATACCCAATCTGGCCGCTTTTCAATCATGTCGCGCAACCGGTTTTGTCCGGCAGCCGGCACAAACCGAGTGTCGTCAATTGCCTGCATGGCAGTTTCACGCAATGTCCCGCGGTTCGACACCCCATCCTTGTCCATATGCACAAACCATTGTGGTGTATTGCGGAAGATGATCGGCTTTTTGGAACGCCAGGAATGTGGGTATTCGTGCTTCAAACGCCCCCGTGCAAACAGCTTGTCTGTTTCGATGAGAGCCGTGATAACCTTTTGATTAGCATCACCTTTTTTACCCTTGTCGTCGATGACGCGCGCGCCCTCGAAACCCGGTGCGTCGGCGGTGAAAAACCCGCCATCATCCACCGTGAAGGGAATTGTCGTGGAAACGCCCATCGCATCGATGGACTTGGCGCAGGCCATCCAAATTTCAAAGTCATCACGTCCATGACCGGGCGCGGTGTGGACAAACCCTGTACCCGCGTCATCGGTAACATGGTCACCGCACAGCAGCGGAACGGTGAAATCATACCCATCCACCTTCATGGCAGCCAGCGGATGGCTCAGGCTCGAGGCGGCCAGCTCGCTTGCTGACACATCTTTTAGCCGCGACAGCACAACTTTGGCCTTATCGGCGCATTCCTGTGCCAGATTGTCGGCAAAAATTAGCCGTTCGCCGGCTTGCGGGCCAAAATCATTTTCAGCCGAGGAGATTTCATACAAGCCATAGCTGACGCGGTCCGAGTAACACACGGCCCGGTTGCCTGGGATTGTCCATGGGGTGGTGGTCCAGATGACCACCGAAGCACCGAAGAGATCGCTTTCGCCGCCGCCGCCGCTTTCGCCGCTGCGGGGTAGGATCGGGAATTTTACCCAGATCGTGTCGCTCTCATAGATTTCATATTCAATTTCGGCTTCAGCCAGCGCAGTGCGCTCCACAACGCTCCACATGATCGGCTTGGAGCCGCGATAGAGCTGACCGGATTTTGCGAATTTCATCAATTCATTGGCGATGATCGCTTCGGAATCGTAATTCATCGTCAAATAGGGCGTTTTGAAATCACCGGTGATGCCAAGTCGCAGGAATTCCTCTGTCTGCACACCAACCCAATGGGTGGCAAATTCCCGACATTCCTGACGGAACTCGTTGACTGGCACCTCGTCCTTGTTCTTGCCTTTGGCGCGATACTGTTCCTCGATTTTCCACTCGATTGGCAGGCCGTGACAGTCCCAGCCAGGCACATAGTTGGAATCATAGCCGCGCATCTGAAACGAGCGGGTGATGACATCCTTGAGGATTTTGTTCAGCGCGTGGCCGATATGCAGGTTGCCATTGGCATAGGGGGGGCCGTCGTGCAGCACGTATTTTGGTCGACCGGCGGCGGATTCGCGCAATTGCTTGTAGAGGTTTTCGCGCTCCCAACGGGCAACGATTTCCGGCTCTTTCTTGGGCAGGCCAGCGCGCATCGGAAATTCGGTTTTTGGCAGATACAGAGTATCTGAATAGTCGCGTTGTTCAGTGGTGTCTGACATGATGTGTCACTTCATATGAGGGCGTTGTGCAGGCAGTTGGCACAAGGAATTCTACTAATTTGATACTGGGGTATTTGGCTACAGAGCTTGGTCCCGATCCGCGGCCACGCTTGTGCGTCAGCCGAAAACCGGGCTGATAATTCGTATGCCGACGCTGTAACGCATGCTGTTCATGGCGGTTGTCTATCAAAGGGTCGGTGGAATTTCTAGGGCCATCACTGATTAATTCGAAATGTTGGTTACGGATGTTGATCTGAGTTGTTGTTGATCGCGACCCTTCAATAGGATGGGCCCGTCATTTTGTCATATAGACCACGCCGCATCAGCCGCGTTGCCTGGTTGGGGAATAGTTTGCCAAAACAGGCTGCAAGATAGGTTTTGCCGCCCGGATACAGGGTTTTGGCCCGACCCCTGGAAGCCTTCAGGATCAACCGCGCGAGCTTTTCAGGCGCCATACGTTTTGAGCGACTGGATTGGTCAGGCGCGTGCTTTTGGGCATGTGCGGTGTCGATGGGGCCGGGAAATACCGTTAGCACTGAAACCTGCTTTTTGCGGAATGGCTTGGCAACGCTGTGGGCATAGGAGGCAATCGCGTCTTTTGTAGCCGCATAAACCGCCCCTCCGGGATAGCCGACCACGTGGGACAGCGACGAGATGAAAACGATTTTCGACTTTGCCGACATCCATTCATCGCCGACCAGACGCGAGGCGAGATGCAGTGGCGCGCCCAGATTGACTGATATCAACCTGTCATATGCTTGGAGAGGAATTTCTTCGAATTTTCCGGTGGCACTGATCCCGGCATTCAGGATCACCAGATCAAATTTGCTACCTTGCAGTCTGTCCAGCAGGTTTTGGATCGACTCCACCTTTTGCAGGTCGGCAAAACAGGCCAGACAGGCTCCACGATATTTCATAGCTAGTTTTTCCAGCGGTTCAACATCCCGGTCGACAGCAACTACTTCATGGCCACTGGCCAGCAATTGCTCAGTTAATGCTCGCCCAAGACCGTGAGCGGCACCGGTTACCAGTGCCTTCACAATATCCCCTCCCGGGCACTTGAAAACCGAGCTTTGAAGGCGAAATAACGAGTTATCACCCGGCGTTTGTCGCGGCGCCGAATGGCATATTGGATGGCGCTTGCAACCCTCAAAGGTGACATGAAGAACCATTTTGCCAATCCGATATTCAGACCGGCTTTTGCATGCATATTGGTACGTGTCGGACCGGGATGGATGATCTGCACATCGGCTCGTCCCAGCCATTCCTCACGCAACGACCGGCACAGGCCATCCAGCCCCGCTTTCGTTGCCGTATACGTCGCAAAACGACCTTGAGCCTTTTTTGTGGCCGTTGATCCGATCATCACCAGCCGTCCCGCAGCTTCAAACAAAAATGGTGCCAGCGCGTGGGCCAGGTGAATCTGAAATCTGAAATTGACATCCAACAGCTGTTTCATGCCGTTTGCGGGTTCCTGTTCAGGCAGTCCCACCCAGGCGGTCGCACCATTCAAAATGGCCAGGTCCAGATGCTGCCAACCCATATTCTGCATCGCCGAGATAATTGCCGAACAGGCATGCACCGGGTCGCTCTGATCGGCACAGATATAGACAATATTGGGCGCGTCAAACAGATCCTGATCATCGGCCAGCACACGTCTGCCGGTCGCCAGAACGTTGTGACCCCGCCCGGCATAGGCCCGGGCCAATAACAAGCCGATGCCGTCTGTTGCACCGGTTATCAAAACAGTCCGGACACGGCCGGGTTGTCCGTTGGATTTGCGGGAAGCCCGGTCAGTCATTCATACTCTTGCCCGTGTCGAAATTCAGCACTGCGTCCAGTTTGGATATTGGCCTGGCATCGGCCAGGAGATGTTTGGCCTTCTCAGAATCCTTGTCCATCTGAGCAATCAGCGCGTCAACACTGTCAAACTTCTCCTCGCTGCGCAGATAATCCATCAGCGTCACCGATATGGTTTCACCATATATGTCTTCATCAAAATCGAAGATAAAGGTCTCCAGCAGCGCCGGGCCATTGTCGAAAGTGGGTCGGCGGCCATAACTAGCAACACCGTCATACAGACGCCCGTCAGGCCGCCGAAGCCGAACGGCGTAAATGCCGTGGGCAAGATGGCAGTTTTCAGCCAGAGACAAATTTGCGGTCGGATAATTCAGCGTGCGCCCCAGTTGCGCTCCCTTGATCACCTGGCCGGATACCAACCAGTGATAACCCAGCAAATCGGCTGCGGCTTGCACATTGCCATCTCCGAGCAACCGCCGGATCCGGCTTGATGATATCGGTTCGGCAGAAACTTCAGCCCCGCCGCCGCCCTCGCCGCCCTCGTTGCCGCCGGTTTCGGCTTCAACAATGGTTACGCCAAAGCCAAATTCCTGGCCGGCCTGCTGTAGGTATTGCGGTGAGCCAACCCGGTCCTTGCCGAAGTGGAAATTAAATCCTGAAACAATGTGGGAGGCTCGCGCCAAATCCAGCAGGATGTTTTGAACGAACTCTTCTGCGGAAGTCGATGCCAGATCGCGGGTGAATTCCAATGTCAGCAATCCATCAACCCCGAATGTTTCAAGAACATGCGCCTTCATGATTTCATCTGTCAGGCGAAACACCGGCGACTGGGGGCGAAAAAGAGTGCGTGGATGTGGTTCAAACGACAGGGCAAAGCATTTACAGCCCTGCCGTTGGGCAATTTCCAGGGCCTTTTCCACAACCACCTGATGGCCGCGATGCACGCCGTCAAAATTGCCAATGGCAATGACAGCACCGCGGCAATCCTCGACAACGGCACGATCCAGCGAATGGTGATAGAAGCCGGACATGTTAGCTGATCTTCCAGGACAGGCGCGGCATCCAGACAGTCGGTTCAACCTCGTGGTTGGCGAGGAATTTTTCCAGTTCTGCTTCATTCGGATCATCTGCCGGTCCGTATTCGGTACTGTGAATTCCAGCCGAGATGTAGAGCAGGTCAAAGCCGTTTGAGAGCGCACCAGCAACATCGGTTGGCATGCCGTCTCCAACAGCGATGACGTTGTCTTGCGACATGGCGGTTCCGTTGATTTCTTCCAGACGCTTCATCGCCAAATTATATATCGGGCTATGGGGTTTGCCAGCAACAAAGGTTTGTCCACCGAGTTCATCATAGAGTTTTGCAAGGGATCCAGCACAATAAATCATCCGCTCGCCTCGCTCAACAACCAGATCAGGATTGGCGCAAATGAACGGAATTTGGCGCGCTGCTAGGTCGGATAACCTGTCGCGATGGTCTTCGGGAACTTCCTTTTCATCCTCAAACAAACCGGTGCAGACAATCGTTTCGCAGCTGGCTGCATCAACCAGATTTTTGCCCAACCCGTCAAAAAGTGGCAGGTCGCGGTCGGGTCCCAAGAGAAATACATCTCCGGCCGTCTGCTCGATGAGAGTTCTTGTCACATCGCCGGAAGTAACAATGGCATCAAAGGCTTGTCGACTAACTTCCAGATCATCCAGCTGCGAAGCGACGCCCTGATTGGGCCTCGGTGAATTGGTCAGCAACACCACCTGGCCACCCGCCTTGCGGTACTGCACCAGCGCATCCTCCGCCTGCCGGTAGACCGACTGACCATTATGCAGCACGCCCCACACATCGCACAGGATGGCGCGGTAATTTGGGGCGATTGCGCTCAACCCGGAAATGCGCTTGGGCATGAAAGAAACCTTGCTTTGACCAACAAACACTCCGGGTAGATCGAACCGGCTACAGCGTCAAGTTTGAAGATCGATACCATTGCATCATTTGGTGGAGCGTGTATTGATTCTACCATCGCTTTGGGCAGCAAATCGTTGCTGTTCAACGTGCAGCGGTATTGTCGGACGGGGCCCGACAAGATCGACAACCCAGCGGCCCACTGGCGGCCGGTCAAGAGCGGGGGGACCATGAGCACAACAGGACAGGTGAGCAAATGGTTTTGGCGGTTGATAATCGTCGGCTGCCTGCTGGCCTTGTGCTTTAGCGCCGCAATATTCGTTTCCACCAACGGCTTTATGGAATTCAATCCGGCCTTGAGCATCGGATTGATGATTGTCTTTGCCGTAGTGATCCTGCACCGACAATTCATTCTGTCCCGCGAAATCCGTTCGATGAAATCGCAATCAGCCGCTCTGGCCCATTATGAAGATGACATCAAACGCCGCATCGATGCCCTGATCCGAAAGGTCAGCGAACTGGAAGCCACCGCATCCCAACACAGCGGCGGCGAGACCGGCGGCGGCGACGGCGGCGACGGCGAGATCCGCCAAATCAATGCAGTCAGCGAGATCGGCGAAAACGGAGAAGCCGCTGCCGCGTCGGGACAAAATGAGTCGGACGTATATCCGCTTGAGCAGTTTCCAAATCCCGCTTCAGCCGGGTCCAGGGCCAAAAAATCACGGCGCAAGCTCACCGGCAAACCGGTGGTGTTGAATGAAAAAAGCCTCAACATGCATCTTCAACCCATTGTGCAATTGCCGACCCGGCGGCCGACCTATTTTGATGCCTTCATGCGTCTCAGCTCCAGCGAAGGCGAATTTGTTGAACAGTCGGAATTTCACGACCTGGTGGAAACCGCCGGACTGACGGCCACCATCGACAAGAAAGTTGTCTTCAGTTCCGTGCGCATGATCCGCAAGCTCAACCTGCTTAAAAAGCGCGCCGGCGTATTTTGCGCGCTGTCGCCAAAGTCTCTGCTCAACCTTCACAATTTCCGCGAAATCGCCAGTTTTCTGGAGGCCAATGCGAGCCTGCGTAAATCACTGATCATTGAGGTCAACAACCGCGACTTTGCCGGTCTCAATCAGGAACAGCGGGACCGGCTGGCAGAATTGTCCGACATGGAAATCGGCTTGTGTCTGGGGGATGTTCAGGATCTCAGGATCGACCCGGAAAATCTGTCCCGTTGCGGGTTTCGCTTCGTCAAAATAGCCGCCTCGATCCTTTTGCATGCCGATGTCGAAACCACCAATGACAGCATACTTCCAGCCAATCTGGCAGCGGTTCTGGACAGTCAGGGCATTCAGTTAATCGCCACCGATGTTGAGCGCGACCGTGATGCAATCAGTCTGATCGATATGGATTTGCCCCTGGCGCAGGGGCTGTTATTTGCCCCACCAAGACCGGTCAAGGCGGAATTGCTGATCAATGCGGAACCGGAGAGCCAGATAAGGTTCAAATCCAGCGCCTGAGTGGGCTTGCGAAGCTGTTTCAGGATTTGGCCGTTACATGCGGTGCGGAACTGGGGATTGATCGATTGGCGCCGGATCAAACGAGCCTCTAATAGTAAATTCCCGCTTGCCAACAGAAGGGGAAGCCGTTGTTTACCAGATAACCGCTTCAACCCGGCGGCCTCTGCCTTCAGGATTCAGGACAGCCAGCAGCAATATGTTGACACGCTGGGCTTCACCATACCGGAACAGAGCGTCGATCTTGGCCAGACGCACATATTGTTGCCGTGGTAACCGATCTCCCGGCGCAATACACTTTGCCTCAATTTGAAGCCAACGCGCGGTGCTGCCTGTCGGCAAGTTTCGGAGAATACCCATGCCAGTTGCGATCCATTCTGGATTGGGCACCTACTGATGAATCAGATGAGAAATGCACAAGGCCGCGCCGGATCTTCGCAAAAGGCCACCGTGGCATGGCTGCTGATTATGCCCAAATGCTGGAACCCCCAATACTATGGAGAATCAATATGAAAACCATATCTATGAGCGGTTTCTCACCTAACAACTGCATCTGGGGCATTTTATCGCTGCCACTGGTTGGGCGAAAAATTGCAAATGTGCTCCTGCTCATCATGATATTACCGTGCGTGTGCAGCACCCCTGCGGTCGCGTTGATCACCTGTGAGGGGGGTAAATCATGCACCGGTGGACAACGGTGCCTGGCAAGCCAGAATCGATATGATTCCACCACGCTGCACGTCGGCCCGGACCGCCGGTGCTTTAAGCGCCGGGCCCGGATTCAATAATATCACCGGGTCGGTGGGAGTGGGATTGTGGAAAGTTGAAGGATCTATCGGTGATAAATTGTCCAGTTGCACCAATGAAGCCTATCCCTCGGCAGGCATTTCCGCACTCCATTTTAACAATGGCAATCTATGCAGCAGCGGTGGCCAATTCATACTGATGAATCCACTAGGCCATGGAGGCCAGACCTATAATTTCAAGCAAACTTTTACTGGCGAAGGTGACGGCATCACCTATGTCATCAATACGGTGTTCCAGTTGATCAGTGACAAAGATCCTTATCCGAGTACACATGTTGTTAAAAGCATGACCATCGAGGGTGGCGTCTTTGGCGCTGCAGACGAGCACCCGCTAACCGTTCAGTTTACTGGACCCGGTTCGGGATCGATTACAGGCAGTCCGGGCTCCCTGTCGTGCAGCACAGCGAATGGCCCTTGCTCTGCTAATATTACCAATGGTTCTGATGTGATCCTGACTGCGATTGCGGATTCCGGCTCTACATTCGATGGCTGGGAAGGGACCTGCGATGCGGTGCAGAATGACGAGAGCTGCGTTCAGACCGTTAATGACGCTGAAACCGTCACGGCGAAATTCATTGAGGGGCCGGACAGCGCATTTGTGGTGGAGCACACACAAAAGGTCATTCGCAATTTCATGGCTGACCGGCTTGATCAGATTGCATCTGGCGATGTCAGTCTGGCGCAGCGGCTGATCAACCGCAGCGGGCGGTTTGACCTGCCGGTCAACGTGAACGGCTTCCAGCTGATCTCAGCCGGCCTCCACGAATTGGGAGTACGGGGTGCGGGGATAAATCCCCTTCAATCGGCCAGTGTGGAAACCAGTCTGCATCAGATGCTGTCTTATCAGCACCAGCAACAACAGGCCCACACAGCAGCCTTTGACCCGATCTTGCCCACCCCCGGTGGTGCCGACGCTGATCCCGGTGAAAACACCATCGCGTCCCGATTCGATATCTGGCTCAACGCCCGCTATGCGCGGGTGCTGAACGAAGACCGGTCCGGCGATTTCGGCCTGATCTATCTCGGGGCTGATTATCTGGTCTCCCCCGCCGTGCTGATTGGCGGCCTGGTTCAGATCGATCTGTTTGATCAAAAGGACGACGAGCTGAACGCCAAAACAAAGGGCACAGGCTGGCTGGCCGGACCCTATGTGGTCGCCCGCATCAATGAAAAACTGCTGTTTGAGGGCCGCGCCGCCTGGGGCATGTCGGACAATGAGGTTGATCCGTTTGGGATTTATACCGATGAATTTGAAACCCGGCGCTGGCTGGTCAAGGGCGCGCTGACGGGGGATTTCGCCGGCAATGGCTGGCGCTTCAACCCGGCGGTCTCTGCCTTCTGGATTCAGGACAGCCAGCAGCAATATGTTGACACGCTGGGCTTTACCATACCGGACCAGAGCGTCGATCTTGGCCAGCTCAGCTTTGGCTCCACCCTCAGCCGGGTTGTAAACCGGCCGGGCGGGCTGACCGTGACCCCGAGCCTGCAGGTGGAAGGGGTGTGGAACTTCCGCCCCGCCGAACAGGGATCATCCGGGGGCGCATCCACATCACAGATCAGGGCACGGGCGAAAACCGGTCTGTCGGTCACCGGGCCCACGGGTCTCACGATCAATGCCAGTGGTCATCTGGACGGCATCGGCATTGACGATCTGCTGAGCTATGGCGGTGAAGTCCAGATCTCCATTCCGCTGCAGTGAGTTGAACCCACGCCGGACCGCTCAGATCAATTTTCTGCGCTGGTTGGATGATCACCGGGCCTCGCCAGGCGCATACCCATCATCAGTGTTCTCGTCGCACCAAGTATCGCACCGGCAAGATCTGGGGGAAACTGTCGTCGGGACGTCTTAAATCGCCTCATCTAAGTTCGTCAAAGCAGACGGTATTAATATTCGATCCATGAACAATTGAATTACTGCTCGGAGCCGATTTTGATGAAAAAGGCGGTGTTGCAGTAGTTCTCGTGTTCTGA
>JAALLE010000168.1 GCA_011087605.1 Hyphomicrobiales bacterium | reverse complement strand
ATCAAATTGTCGCACCTAATGGCAGCAGAAATAGGGTAGCTGAGTAGTTACTTTATAAGTGCTCATTGTCATCAAATGCGCACCCTGCTGTAGTGGATCAGGCCAGGCCTTGCCCGCAATAATTCCACATTGATGGGCGGCATCGAACAATACCTTTGCACCAAACTTGTCGGCAATGGTGCGTATTTCAGATACTGGATGGGCAAACAGGTTGAGACTTCCGCCGATGGTGATCAGTTTGGGATGCACTTGCTTGGCAAGCGCAGCAAGGCCATCCAGGTCCACCGTATAACCGTCGGAATTGATCGGCGCTTCGTATATGTTCAAGCCATAAAGGCCAGCACATCCGGCAGCATGATGGGTCACATGACCACCGATCGTACCAGGAGGTACTATTACTGCGTCTCCGGGGCGTGTCAGCGCCATAAACCCATAAAGATTGGCCATAGCGCCCGACGCCACGCGAATTTCAGCAAATCTGGCATCAAAGATTTCGGCACACAGCTGCGCTGCAATAACTTCGATCTCTTCGATGGCCTCCAGACCCATTTCATATTTGTCGCCCGGATACCCTAAAGAAGGCCGTGACCCCAGACCCGCGGACAGCATCGCTTCTGCCTTGGGATTCATGACATTGGTCGCTGGATTGAGATTAAAGCACTGGCGCTCGTGGATGTCTTTGTTGTCCTTCACCAGTTGAGCCAGCCGGTCGTCCACTGCCACCGAATCGGCAGCAGACGCCCAGGATGCAAGGTGTTGGACACGCTGCTCACATAATTCCGGGACCCAGTCCCGCTGCGCCAGTTTTCGCGTCATGTCGTGCCCCTGTTGCGAATAGTGGACTGCGGCCCTTCTGCTGTTTTGGCTGCAGAAATGGGTAAGACTATCAGGCCAGAGCTTTTTTCTGCAGCCGACGACGATGCAAGATCGGTTCAGTATATCCACTGGGTTGGATGCCACCTTCCATCACCAGTTCACAGGCCGCCTGGAAGGCAATAGACGTTTCAAAATTGCCATTCATTGGCTCATAGAGCGGATCGCCAGCATTTTGCCCATCAACCACTTTTGCCATTTTTTTCATGGTCGCCATGATCTGATCAGCATCGACAATACCGTGGTGCAGCCAGTTGGCCATATGTTGACTGGAGATGCGCAATGTAGCGCGGTCTTCCATCAGTCCCACGTCGTTGATGTCGGGCACTTTTGAGCAACCCACACCCTGGTCTACCCAGCGCACAACATAGCCCAAAATACCCTGGGCGTTGTTATCAAGTTCGTGCTGAATATCCTGCGGTGTCCAGTTCGGCCGCGGCGCCACCGGTACAGACAAAATGTCGCTCAGCTTTGCACGGCCACGGGCCTTTTTGGCCTCCTGAACCTGCGGAACATTGACCTGGTGATAGTGGGTCGCATGCAAGGTGGCGGCAGTCGGGCTTGGCACCCAGGCGGTATTCGCACCGGCTTGCGGATGGGCAATTTTCTGCTCCAGCATTGCTGCCATCAGATCCGGCATGGCCCACATGCCCTTGCCGATTTGCGCCCGGCCCTGAAGACCGCATTCAAGACCAATATCGACGTTCCAGTCTTCATAAGCGGCAATCCAGGCAGACTGTTTCATGTCGCCCTTGCGGATCATCGGACCGGCCTCCATGGAGGTGAAGATTTCATCTCCGGTACGGTCCAGGAAGCCGGTATTGATGAACACCACACGTTCAGAGGCAACCCGGATACATTCCTTGAGGTTGACGGTGGTGCGACGTTCCTCGTCCATTATGCCCATTTTCAGCGTATTGCGGGCCAGACCGAGGGCATCTTCAACCTGGGAGAAAATCTCGCAGGCAAAAGCGACTTCTGCCGGACCGTGCATTTTGGGCTTCACGATATACATCGACCCTTCGGCTGAATTGGCCCGACGACCGTTAATTTTGGCAGTGCCAAGGTCGTGCAGACTGCACAAAGTGGTCATCATGCAATCCATGATGCCTTCCGGTATTTCACTGCCATCGGCCAGCAGTATCGCCGGGTTGGTCATCAGGTGACCGACATTGCGGTTGAGCATCAAGACCTGGGATTTCAGGGCCAGTCGAGACCCATCTGCAGCGGTGTATTCACGCGCATCGTTCAGGCGGCGGGTCATCATCTTGCCGCCCTTTTCGAAACTGTCGACCAGATCTCCTTTCATCAAACCCAACCAGTTGCGATAGGCGATTACCTTGTCATCGGCATCAACAGCGGCAATTGAATCTTCGTTGTCCATAATCGACGTGATCGCCGCTTCGACAACCACGTCAGCAATACCGGCCAAATCACGCTCACCCACCGGACTGCTGGAATTAATCACCACGTCTATGTGCAAACCGTTATTGATCATCAAAATGTTGGTCGGCGACGCAGCTTCTCCCACATAACCGATAAACTGATCGGTGACCGCAAGACCTGTAGCAGTTCCCGATTTCAGTGTGACGGACAGACTTCCGTCGACAATTTTCATGGCGCTGACATCTGCCCAATTACCAGAGGCCAGCGGCACAGATTGATCCAGAAATCTGCGTGCCCAGGTCACGACCTTGTCGCCGCGCACCGGATTGAATGCCGATCCTTTTTCGGCACCACCGTCCTGCGAGATTGCATCAGTGCCGTACAGCGCATCATAGAGCGACCCCCAACGCGCATTTGCCGCATTCAGCGCGTAGCGGGCATTGGTGATCGGTACCACCAATTGCGGCCCGGCAATTTGAGAAATCTCATCGTCAACATTTTGGGTATCAACCGAAAAAGTCGGACCTTCAGGAACGATATATCCAATATCACGCAGGAAATTTTCATAAACGCCCATATCGGCGAATTTACCGACATTGTCTTTATGCCAGGCGCTGATAAGTTCCTGCAGAGAATCGCGTTTGGCCAGAAGAGCGGCGTTTTTGGGTGCCAGGTCAGCAACAATGGCACCAAGAGCCTGCCAAAAGTCCGCGGCAGTCACGCCGGTTCCCGGCATGGCTTCGTTGTTGATGAAATCGTACAAATTGCTGGCGACTTGCAAGCCGCCTGCTTCGATGCGTTGAGTGGCCATCAGCGGCTAATCTCCGGACAAATAGAAGAATTTCGGCTTCATCTGCCGGATCAAGTCCGAAGGGTCAATACCGACGAAAGGACAAGCCCGGCTGCGCCCCGACAGGATGGCTATACAATCGATTTAGCGGCCAATCTGGCACAGACGAACAGACGATTCTGGATGGTTTTGCCCCACCCGGTTCCGTCCGGCTCCATACGGTGTAGATATTGGGTCCATGACCAATGATTTCGGATAATGTGGGAGAACTGGCTACTATCTACTTCCAGTTCTCCCACCTTGTAGTGCGCAGGCAGCCTGCCACTGTCGTTAATCAGCAGCACTTCGTTGCGGGGGAACGAGCACTTGACCAATTCACGACATGCCAAGTCACTGCATACCTTTGTGAACCTGCGGGTCTAGAGGTTTGACACGATGCCAGGATTCAACTGGATTTCCCCATGGCCATCCGAGAACAGCCAAACACATTTTAGCAATATACAACCAATATCACCACTGCACAATTATTAGTTGCATTTAACAAATTTGTCTGCACCAGTAATTTTTCCTGCGCACATGAGACAGACTTGCCCTAATAGTTTGAGATATTTAATTTTTTCTGATTGGCACGCATGGTGGCCATCATGCCAGGCGGTCATATTCATCCAAAAAATTCAACCGGATTGACAGCAAAACGATAGCTAAGGTCTGCTTTGCAGCCAGGTCAGCCCCTCACCCAGCCAGTTCTTCGGCATGCCATGACCTCCTGCGTGAAGGCAAAACCGAATCGGCACCTGGCTTTGGCAACGCGTCCATTCGCGACACCAGTAGGCACCTTTTGCCGACACCCGGTCAGGGCGCGAACCGCATTGGTTTGTATGGCGCTGCACCGAAAGCCCCTCGAAAACATCACCTTGATGCCAGGAACGGATCCCGCGCCCCTCTAACGGGACCTGACGGTCACTGAAACCATGAATATGAACCAGTTTTCGGGGGCCACCCGGGCAATTTTTGGCCAGAGAGCCATCACCCTGTATCTCACCGCCTACCGGCAATGGCCGGCGCAAACCACCAGCCACAGCGACCACTCCGCCCAGGGGCATTTGTGAGTAACAACTGAAATACCAGGCCATCGAGCCGCCTGAAGAAAAGCCGCTGACAACAGTCTCGGTCAGATCCATCGAATATTTGGATGCCAGATCCGCCAATACGTTTTCCACGAATTTGATGTCATCCCGCTGGCCCCGGGGGTTTTCCCCTTCGGGCCTCGCGGCCCAACCACGAGTTTTGCGCCCCCTAAAGGCAAATTGCGGTCCGTCTGGAGCCTATTCCGTTGAAAAACTCGCCTTAATCTCGGCAGTCTTTGCTGATTCAGT
>JAALLE010000060.1 GCA_011087605.1 Hyphomicrobiales bacterium | reverse complement strand
ATCAAATTGTCGCACCTAATGGCAGCAGAAATAGGGTAGCTGAGTAGTTACTATTATTGATCATATTAATAAGTTTTGCTAATCAAAAGTAGCGTATTTGGCAAATCTGCCCGATTTAGTCCGATGATGCGGCAACCAAATGAATCTAAAACAATTGAAGAATTTTCAACTGGTCGCAGAAGAGTTGAACTACCATCAGGCAGCCAAGAGAGCTCACCTGTCTCAACCCGCCATGAGCCACTCCATAAAGGCGCTGGAAACCGATTTGGCTGAGCTTTTGTTTGACCGTTCCAGCCGCTCTGTGAAACTGACCCCTTTTGGTGGCGGCGTATTGGAACATGCAAACCGGCTGTTGGCTGAGGCTCAGAATTTTGAAACCGGCGTGAAAAACCTGCAATTGGGTGTTGGCGGCCACCTGTCGATCGGCATGGCGACGACGGTGGCCCAGAACATTGGTGGAAGAGCTTTATCATCATTCAGCAAACTTCATCCAAAGCTGAGTTTTGAAGTAGCCGTTTTCAGTTCCGCTCACATCCTCAACCGGTTATCGGATGAACTCGATCACTTCACTATTTGCGATGCCCAAACGGCAGCGCAAAGAGAAGATATTAGTACACAAGTTTGGGGTCATCAACGCGGCAGTTTCTTTTGCCGCCCCGATCATCCAATATTGGATTGTGATGTTCCGACATTTAGATTGGCCCATTCCTATGGGTTGGTATCCTTGAATGTAACTCCCAGCATCAAAAGAAAACTTGAAGTTCAACTTGGAATTGACGGAACCACAGAGCCGTTGATGCGGATAGCCAGTGATGATCTGAAAATCTGCAAAGACATTTGCGCCGCCACAGATTACATATTGATTGCAGAACTTGACAATGTTCAGGCGGAAGTGGGCGCCGGCAAGTTTAGCCGACTAAACTTGGACCTGGAGTTCAGTCGCGACTTATGTATCGCGCAAAAAATCGGTCGAGAACTTCCTAAATCCGCAACCACTATGATCGAATATCTGATGCATAACCGCGCCTGGATACTCGACGACGAGAGCATCTGAAACCGCAGTATCACGCCGAACACCGTTCAAATTTCCGATTGGAACCAGACGCCTGCGCTGGACCGCAATTATCCATTATTCCAATTTGCGCAGGTCTGATATAACAACCGCCTGACCGGAAGTTTGGAAGCCGCAAATGAAACGCAAACTCACAACCATCGTGGCAATGGACGTTGTTGGTTATAGCGGCCTGATGGAACATGACGAGGAGACGACGCTGGTACAGTTGAAACAACTGCGCCGCGACATTGTGGACCCCGCAATCAGCCAACACGAAGGCCGCGTTATTAAGCTGATTGGTGACGGCACTTTAGCTGAGTTTCCCAGTGTTGTTGGTGCGTTACAATGCGCCATCGACGTCCAATCCCAGGTCGGCAGGTCCGATTTCCAGGAGCAGGGGTTAAAGCTGCGTATTGGAATGCATGTCGGCGATGCTCTTGTCGAGGGCGACGATATCTACGGTGACGGGGTTAATGTAGCGGCTCGTCTAGAAAGTATTGCTGATCCGGGGGCAATTGTTTTGTCCAAGCAAGTCCACGATCACATTGGAGACCGACTTCCCGTCAGCTTTGTCTCAATGGGCATGCAGTCACTGAAGAATATTGATCGTCCGGTTGAAGTGTTCCAGGTTGACCTCGGGCAAGGCGGTCAGGATCCGAACGGTCAGACGATCCTGTTTGGTGATTTCAAGATCGATCTGGATCGGTATGAGCTTCTTCAGGCTGACCAACAAATTGCCGTCGAACCGAAGGTTTTTGATCTAATTTGCTACCTTGCAAGAAATCGACGCCGCACGGTTAGCAAGGACGAAATTTTCGCCAAGATCTGGAACGGCAGAATTGTTTCAGACGCAGCATTGAGCAGCCAGATCAAGGCCGCCCGAAAGGTTTTGGGCGATGATGGCACCTCCCAACACACCATTCGCACGCTGCATGGCCGGGGGTTCAGGTTTGTTGCCGACGTTAAGGATCGGGAGCCTGTCGGTACCCCCTCCCCTGATAATTCGTTTGAAGAAAAGTCGCTGAAGGCGGTTACGGTCAAACCGTCTGTTGCGGTACTGCCTTTGTCCAATCTTAGTGGCGATCCCTCGGAAGATTATTTGTCCGATGGCATTACCGAGGACATAATTACCGCGCTTTCCAAAAACCGTTGGCTGACCGTCATCGCCCGCAATTCGGCATTTGCATTTCGAAATAACACGGATGGCATCAGGGTCATCGGGCAAAAACTGGATGCCAATTACATCGTTACCGGCAGCGTGCGCAAGTCGGGAAGCCGGGTGCGAATTTCAGTGCAAGTGGTTGAAGCGGAATCCGAAATCAGCGTGTGGATTGAGCGCTTCGATAGAGACCTGGTCGACATTTTTGAATTGCAGGATGAAATTGCTGAAACGGTCACCGCGCGCCTGGAGGCTGAGCTTGGTCTTAACGAACAACGCAAGGCTGAAAAAACGCCCCGCAAAAACTGGGGTTCCTGGGATATTTATCAAATGGGGGTGGCCGAGTTCTACAAATTTACCCCCCAGGCCAACCTCAAGTCTCAGGAACTACTCCGCGAAGCACTGGAAATGGATCCGGATTTTGCCAGCGCTCATTCACGGCTGGCCTATGCGATCGTATTGGGCATGGTTTATTTTGACGCCAGCCCCAACCAAGATCGCATGGATGAGGCCTTGCAAGCAGCCAAACGCGCAATTGAGCTCGACGACCAGGATGCCAGCAGCTTTTTCACGATTGGCCGGGTCTATCTCGCTCGCCGAGAATATGATCTGGCAATTGATGCGCTGGAACACGCGCTGGAATTAAACCCGTGTCTCGCAGTCACCTATTGCGGCCTGGGAGACTCACTTGCCTATGAAGGACGTCTGGATGAAGCCATTGAACATTTCGAAGTGGCCATCCGTTTAAGTCCGCACGATCCGTTCAGATGGGCGTTTTATTCCTACCGTTCACTGGCCCACCTGTTTCGCGGCGAGTATCAGGACGCCGTTACCTGGGCACGCAAGTCAGTCCAGATACCCAACGCCCAATATTGGGCGCGGGCCCACCTTGTGTCGGCGCTCGGCCATCTTGGAGATGAAGCGCAGGCCGGCCAAGCCATGAAAAAATTGCAAGATGTGAAACCGGAGTTCTCACTGGAGTTTGCCCGCGAACATTTGTTTTACCTCAAGCGCAAAGACCAGATTGAGTTGTATATCAAAGGATTGGAACTGGCTGGCGTGCACTGATGAGTAGCGAGTGGAAACACGACTAATTAGCACGGTTCAAATAACAAGGGCGCAGTTATTAAAACCGCGCCCTCTGGAAATGTAGTGTTACTGACCGTTGGTCGAATAAGAACTTAGTCCTCGACAAGACCGTCAAACAGAGCCGTTGAAACATAACGTTCGGCAAAACTAGGCAGCACCGTTACAACTGTTTTGCCTTTCATATCGTCACGCGCGGCAATTTTCATGGCACTTGCCAGTGCTGCACCCGACGAAATGCCACCAGGAACACCTTCCAGAACGGCAAGACGGCGGGCTGTATCCATGGCCTCTTCATTGCTGACCAATATCACTTCATCAATCAAATCGGTATCCAGAACGTCCGGGACAAATCCTGCTCCGATGCCCTGAATCATGTGGGGAGAATGGGTTCCTCCCGAAAGAACAGGGCTGTTCTCCGGTTCAACAGCAATGACCTTCAAATCAGGTTTGCGTTCTTTCAGCAGGCCACCAACACCGGTCAAAGTACCGCCCGTGCCAACTCCAAGAACAATTGCATCTATGACACCATTCGTGTCGCGCCAGATTTCCTCCGCCGTTGTTCTTCGATGAATATCGGGGTTGGCCGGATTACCAAACTGCCAGGGCATCACCGCCTTGTCAGTCGCTGCAATAATCTCCTTGGCTTTGTCGATGGAGCCGCCAATACCTTTTTCCTTAGGCGTTAGATACAGTTCCGCACCGAGGAATTTCATCAGCTTGCGCCGCTCGATGGAAAAACTGTCTGGCATGGTCAAAATACATCTGTATCCCTTCGCCGCACAGGCAAAGGCCAGCCCGATCCCGGTGTTTCCGGAGGTCGGTTCAACAATTACACTGCCCGGTCCGATTGTGCCATCGGCTTCCATCGCTTCCAACATCGCCACGGCAATGCGATCCTTGACGCTGGCGATGGGGTTGAAAAATTCAAGTTTCGCCAGCACTTCCGCCTGACATCCTCGTTCAGCGGCCAATTTTCCGATACGAAGCAGAGGCGTGTTTCCGATTGTTTCCAGAATGCTGTCGTAAACTCGGCCACGACCTGGCTTGTCAAAGGACAAACGTGTTGCGTCTTGAGTGCTCATTTTCTTCTCCTTAGTTTGTAGATCTAATTGGGTTGGTGGCGCTGATGACCCAGGACGAACTGTCCATGACAATGCCGTCAGACGAGATCTTCTGCTCGTTTATCGCATCGGCAAGCGCTGCTTCAATCTGCTCGCGCATAGCTTCTGCTTTGTCGCCGGCTTCCCTAAAAACCTCCCCAGCTGGCCCGATCGCCAGTTGAAATGCTATGGCGTCTTTCACATCGTTGCCCACGAGTACCGGTGAGTCCACCCGTGTAAGTTCAATATCCTCATAACCAGCAGATTTCATCATCGCCGTGACTGTTTCAGGATCTGACATTGAAAATGGACCGGGGCCACATGTCAGAGCATCGGCTCCAGGTTGAGGCAAATAGTCAAGCACCACGTCTTTGGCCATTGATAGCCACGGATTATCGGCGCGATTGCGCCAAACAATATGAACCATACGCCCGCCCGGCTTGAGCGCTTTGCGCATGTTGCGCAGCCCGGCAACCGGATTTACAAAAAACATGGTACCGAACCGGGCGAAGACAAAATCAAACTGGGCCTGTGGCAATGCTACTTCAGCATCGCCTCGCATGAATTCAACATTTTCAATCCGCTTGGCTTCTGCCTCCTGCTTGGCATAATCTAGAAAGGCATCGCAGCAATCCACTCCAACAACGGAGCCGCTGAGACCCACCCGACGAGCCAACAGCATGGCAGTATCGCCAAAACCACAACCTACATCCAACACCCGGTCACCTGCCCGAACTGGCAAAGTTGGAAATACTGCTGCACTGTGATGCGACAGGCCATCAACCAGAATATGTTTGAATTTGATGAACTTTGGCGCAAGAACTGTGTTCCAGAACTGGACAAATTCGGAGTCCTGCGCGGTTTCGGGTTCGATATTTGCTGCAATAGTCATGATCTCAATCCTTCCTGATTGTCCAATTATTGTTGAACCAAAGCTACGATAGATGATTTCTCAGCGCTTGTTGGAGATCTGTAGAAATTCAGGGGATTATCGGGGGAATGGGTGTAAAGTGCCTAATTTCCGGCCTGTACAAGAACATTTCGGATTATGTTGGCATGTTGAACACCGCTGCATTTCAATGCTCTTTGAATAGTGGGAACGAGCCATTGACCATGGCAGAATAATTATTGAATCAAGTTGGACGGGATATCTCAGATGAAAAAAGCTCTCATTGTATGGGGCGGTTGGGAAGGGCACACGCCCGAGGCCGCTGCCCAGGTAACTGCCACCATGTTGAAAGAAGACGGCTTCGAAGTGGAAATCTCTGCAACCACGGAGGCATTCGCGAATCCGGAACTCGACAAACTGAATCTGATCGTTCCCATCATCACTCAATCGGAAATCAAGGAAGATGAAGTCAACAATCTGACTGCCGCAGTTCAATCTGGCGTCGGGTTGGCTGGCATTCACGGTGGCATGGGAGATTCATTTCGAAACGCGGTCGACTATCAATTCATGGTCGGGGGACAATGGGTTGCTCATCCGGGCGATATTATCGACTACCGCGTCAACATCATTGACCAACATGACCCAATCACGAGGGGTATTGATGATTTCGACTATCACTCAGAACAATATTATATGCATGTCGACCCGGCGAACAAAATACTCGCTACAACAACTTTTAGCGGTGAGCATGCCGATTGGACCAGGGACGTAGTCATGCCGGTGATCTGGAAGCGTCGCCATGGTGCGGGGCGGGTCTTCTATAGCGCCCTGGGGCATACAGCAGACGAGTTTTCCGTGCCAGAAATGCGAACCATGTTCCAGCGAGGCATGAATTGGGCAGCTCGTTAGACGATTCTCCTGCAAATTATTGAGATCAAAGCATTGTCCTGAGCTCTGCTTGAATTCAATACCCAGTCGTCCCAGATTAATGACGTACAATCTCTCAGGCCATCCCAACCGGGCCGATCATCAAGGATCATGTCGTGGAACTGAATGCTGATTTTGACGCGCGGTGCGCGGTGCACTCCTCTTCAATGCCGTGGATTGAATCTCCCATGCCGGGTGTCGATCGCCGAATGCTGGATCGGCTTGGGGACGAAGTAGCCCGGGCAACCTCTATCGTGCGCTATGCACCCAACAGCCAGTTTTCTCCGCATGTCCATACCGGTGGCGAGGAATTCTTCGTACTTGAGGGCGTATTTCAAGACGAACATGGGGACTTCCCGGCCGGCACCTATATCCGCAATCCACCGCAATCCAGCCACACTCCTGGCTCGGAACCCGGCTGCATCATATTTGTCAAACTGTGGCAGTTTGATCTGCAAGATCGCACCCATTCGCGCATTGACACCAACAAGATGAAGTTCCTGTCGGATAAGGACAGTATTGGCGTCGAAGTAATGCCTCTATTTAATGACGGTCGAGAAGATGTTGTATTGGAACGTTGGCGGCCAAATTCTCGCATTAATCTGGATTCCCAACAGGGGTTGGAACTTCTGGTTCTCGAAGGGTCATTCGAGGAAGCTGGAGAGGCATTTGAATCCGGATCGTGGTTGCGTTTACCCGCAGGCTCGACTTCTGCTGCAGTGGCAGGCGCGACAGGTGCTCGGGTATGGATCAAACGCGACCATCTGGGTGAAACACCGCTTCCGCCAAGCGGCTCATAATCGAACCGCACACTCCAAGCACGTTCGGCAATTGGAGGCTTGATTACAAGGTAAATTCCTGATGGGGTTTGTCTTTGTTCATTCCATTACGCCGACAAACATGCCTGCACCCACCCCTGTTCCTGACATTCAAGACCAGCCCAAAAGAGTAGATGTCGTTATCATTGGTGCCGGCATTGCCGGAATATCAACCGCAATTGAGCTGTCGAAACGCGGTTTGCGTGTGGCTGTTTGTGAAAAGGGCATTGTCGCGGGTGAACAATCCAGCCGCAACTGGGGCTGGTGCCGGCAAATGGGGCGTGATCCGCGAGAATTGCCGCTGATGCAGGTTTCCATGCAGCTTTGGCGCCAGATGCACCAGTTGACCGGAGAGGATGTCGGATACCGGGAGTGTGGGATCGTTTATCTGTGCGACACTCAATCCCAATTGGAAAAACGTCAAAATTGGTTTGACAATTATGCCAGTGAATTTGGCCTGTCGTCACGCATGATTTCACCAGCTGAATCACATCAGTTCACACCAGATGCTGCAGTGAAATGGCTGGGTGGGTTGTATACGCCGGACGATGGCCGCGCGGAACCGACGCTCGCAGTTCCCGCAATGGCTCGTGCTGCCCAGCGAACGGGAGTTATCGTTCTACAAAACTGTGCAGTTCGTACGCTGGTGCGGCAAGCGGGAAAAGTAAGCGGCGTGATCACTGAACAGGGTGAAATCGCCTGCGACAATGTCGTGCTGACAGGAGGAGCCTGGTCCCGCCGTTTTTGCCACAATATCGGCATCGCCCTTCCCCAATTGACCGTCATCAACTCGGTGATGCGGACCGAGCCGATAAAGACCGGAGTTGATACCTCGGTATCCGTGGAGGACTTTGCCATACGCAAACGGATCGACGGCGGCTATACGCTGGCCCACGGAACTTTGAGCGTTGCTGATATCATGCCAGACAGTTTTAGACTGCTGCCTGATTACTGGCCGCTGCTCAGGGATGAATGGCGGGATTATAAAATCCGCCTTGGCCAGCGTTTCCTCGACGAAGCCCGTCTAAAACGGCGTTGGTGGGAGGACGAGATCAGCCCATTTGAGCTGGTTCGCATTCTGGACCCGCAACCCAATTCATCAATACAAACGGCATGTCTCCACGCATTGAAAAAAGCCCTTCCGGTTTTCAATGGGGTTCAGATTACGGAACAATGGGGCGGTGCTATCGACGTAACTCCTGATGTCGTACCCGTAATCTCCCAAGTCGATGAACTTGAAGGTTTTTTCATAGCAACCGGATTTTCTGGTCACGGATTTGGGCTTGGCCCCGGGGCTGGCCGTCTGATGTCCGAGATTGTCTGCGGAGAACAACCTTGCGTTGATCCAGAGCCGTTCCGATATCAAAGATTTGCCAAGGGACGCGCCTATGCTCTTTCCCAATAAATACACGCACCTGATCGACGCTGAAACCTGGGCATTCATTAAAAAAACCCAGAACTGGTATCCACCGGAAGCCGTTAATTTTCCAATCGCGAGGCAACGGGAAGTTTACGATGATCTATGCCAGGCATTTGCCGCCAAATTTCCCAATGAAGTTGAAACTCAAGACATCACAATAGCGGGTCCGCAACATGATATTCCTTGTCGATCTTACAGCCGCGAAGACAATGTCAACGAAAATGCCCAAATCCTGTATTTTCACGGGGGAGGTTTTGTAGTTGGTGGGTTGCACAGCCACGACAGCTATTGTGCAGAGATTTGCAAGGCCACGGGCTTCAACCTCACCGCAATTGACTATCGACTGGCGCCGGAACACATATTTCCAGCAGATTATTACGATGTCGTGGCAGCCTATCGCCACCTGATCAACCAGTCCCAAAAGCCAATAATCCTGTTGGGTGACAGCGCAGGAGGAAACCTTGCCGCTGCACTTGCGCATGCAAGCAGACAGGAGGTGCGTCAACCTGTTGGGCAGGTGTTGGTGTATCCAACGCTTGGGAGTGATTGGACCAAGGGCTCCTATCTGGAACATGCCGAAGCCCCGATGCTGACCACTGATGAGATGATTTACTACGCCAAAATGAGAACCGGCGGCGATCTGTCCATGTGGAGCCAAAAAGAGCTGTCTCCTCTCTATGACGCTGATCTCACCAATTTACCCCCTACAATTGTCTTTTCGGCACAATGCGATCCGCTGCGCGACGATGGTTTCAATTATTGCGCAAAAATCGTTCAGGCGGGTGGTAAAGCACAGTTTTTTGAGGAAACAGGACTTGTTCATTCCTATTTGCTCGCCCGCCATTCGGTTGGTCGCGCAAAACGAGCATTTGAAAATATCGTAACAGCTCTCACCCTGCTAGGTCAGCAAATCTGGCAAAATCCTTAGCTCTCGAATTGCCCAGTATCGTCAATCTCTCTCTTGTTCCAAACGGCGGGTCACCAAGTACCATTGAAATCGGCTCCATGCCTTCACAAACCGCACCACATCACCTATTTCTTGGCGACTCAAATTGCTGCACAAATCACCTGACCGCACAAACGATTCGCACCGGTGAAATGGCCAAACGGAAGGACCACAAATGGCGGATAGCCCCAAGAAGGAAAAAGACGATCAAAGCAAGGCCGGTGAACTTCTGTTCAACAGCCGCAATGTGCTGGTGACCGGAACCATTGACGACAAGGTAGCGAAGAATGTCGCAACTCAACTTCTTGCTCTGGCAGAAATCAGTGACGACCCGATCAATCTGTTTATATCTTCGCCAGGTGGGCATGTTGAATCCGGTGACATGGTTCATGACATTTCCAAATTTATCACGCCCGTTGTGCGCTGCATCGGCAGCGGCTGGGTCGCCAGTGCTGGAGCCCTGATCTTCATTTCCGCTGAAAAAGAGAACCGATTTTGCTTGCCGAATACGCGTTTTCTTTTGCATCAACCAAGTGGTGGTGTCGGTGGCCAGGCTTCAGATATCGAGATCCAGGCTGAGCAAATCCGCCAGATGCGTGAACGCTTTGACAAACTGTTTTCAGAAGCTACTGGCCAAACCCGCGAGAAAATCAGCAAGGACACGCACCGTGATTTCTGGCTGACCACTGACGAAGCCATCGATTATGGATTGCTGGGCTCGGTCATTGAATCATCGAAAGACTTGCCAAAGGGCTGACCGGGCAGTCCATGCCCGGATCAATAGTTCAAACTGACTGTTGGGGCCTTTGCCGGGACTATTCTGTCGATTGGTCTGCGAGCAAAGGCAACACAGTTTCTGATGGCCGGCACAGGGCAACTCCCTTGGGTGAGCAGACGATTGGACGATTGACAAGAACCGGATGCTCCAGCATTGCATCCAGCAATGCCTCGTCGCTGACGGCAGGATCAAGCAGGCCAAGCTCTTCTGCTGGCGATTTTGTCGTCCGCAGGGCCTGCCGGGGGGTCAGATCAGCAGCGGCAAACAATGCCTGCAATTGCGGGCGGGTCCAGCCGGTTTGCAGATATTCAATAACAACAGGCTCTTCACCGGATTCCCGGATCATCGCCAGTACGTTTCTGGAGGTCCCGCAATCGGGATTGTGATGAATAACAATGGTCATCCGCTTGGCTCCCCGTTGTGGTCCTGCAACAGCCAATTGCATATCAGCCAGGCTAGCACTCCTGCCACCAGTTGAGCTGCAACAAATGCCGGGACATCAACCGGCCTGATCCCGGCGAATGTATCCGACAATCCACGCGCGATGGTAACAGCGGGATTTGCAAAACTCGTCGAGGCCGTGAACCAGTAAGCAGCTGTGATATAAAGCCCAACCGCCATGGCCACGGCATCCGCACGCGCCCTCAGCGTCGCAAGGATCGTGAATACCAGCCCAAAGGTTGCAACACCCTCTGCAAACCATTGTGCACCACCCGTGCGGACCTTGGAGGAAAATTGCAGAAGCGTGTCATCAAACATCAGATGGGCCGCCCACACCCCGATAATGCCGCCGATAATCTGAAACAGTATATAGATGCCGCATTGGTCCCAGGGCAGCTCTTTGCGCAAGGCAAACACGACCGAAACCGCAGGGTTAAAATGAGCCCCTGAGATCGGCCCCAACATGGTGATCAGCACGACAAGAATGGCGCCAGTGGGAAGCGTATTGCCGAGCAACGCGATAGCAACATTCCCACCGGCCAGTTGCTCAGCCATAATGCCCGAGCCGACCACGGTTGCGAGCAGGAACGCCGTGCCGATGAACTCAGCGAACCACTTTCGCTGAAGAGAAATTGTTACGGTGCCCATGTTAAGCCTGTTCAAGTATCGGTCAGAAAATGCGGTTTGCTACCGCATATTTCTCAATCTACTTGAGAACCATCACTGGCGGCAAACATCAAACGTAACGATTCACGATATTTTCCAGCTGCTCCTGTCGGCCCGATACCGGCTGAGGATTGACATTTTCGGCGGTGACCCATTCGGCAATCTGATCCAGAGACCACTCTCCAGCCAGAAGTTTCTGAGCCGATTCCTCGCCCCAACCTGCGTAGCGCTGTTCCAGCGGATTGCTCAACGCACCGTCTTCGATCATGGCAGCTGCTGCTTTCAATCCACGGGCACAGCAATCCATGCCACCGACATGGGCCGCCAAAAGATCGTCTGGATCTAGCGACTGGCGGCGCAATTTCGCATCAAAATTCGTACCACCCGTCGTAAACCCACCAGCCTTCAAAATCTGGTAATAGGCAAGCGCCATTTCCGGCACATTGTTGGGGAACTGATCGGTGTCCCAACCGGACTGATAATCGTTGCGGTTCATGTCGATGGAACCAAATATGCCCAATGCATCAGCCAGGGCCAATTCATGCTCGAAAGTATGGCCCGCCAGGATGGCGTGCCCCTGTTCGATATTGACCTTGACTTCATTTTCCAAGCCATGACGCCGGAGAAATCCATAAACCGTAGCCACGTCATAGTCATATTGGTGTTTGGTTGGCTCCTGAGGTTTTGGCTCGATCAAGATAGCCCCCTCAAAACCGATCTTGTGCTTATATTCCACCACCAGATTGAGGAAGCGGCCAAGCTGCGCATCTTCGCGCTTGAGATCGGTGTTCAATAAGGTCTCATAACCTTCACGGCCGCCCCACAAAACGTAGTTTTCACCACCCAGACGATGTGTTGCATCAATGCAGGTTTTCACCGTTGCAGCGGCAAACGCGAAAACCGACGGATCTGGGTTCGTCGCGGCACCCGACATATAGCGGCGTTGCGAAAACAGGTTGGCCGTTCCCCACAACAGCTTCATGCCAGTCTGTTCCATCTTTTCTTCAAAATAGCCGACGATTTCTTCCAGATTGCGAGTATTTTCAGCAAAGCTTGAACCTTCAGGCCGCACATCAGCATCGTGGAAGCAGTAATAGGGAACGCCCAAAGTCGTGAACATTTCAAACGCCACATCTGCTTTCAGCTTGGCCGCCTGCATGGGGTCCTTGAATTTGTCCTCCCACCAGGGACGTTCAAATGTCAGCCCACCAAACGGATCGCTGCCCGGCCAGCAGAAACTGTGCCAATAGCAGGCAGCAAATCTCAGATGGCCTTCCATGCGCTTGCCCATGACCACTTCATTGGGGTCGTAATAGCGAAATGCCAGCGGGTTAGTGCTGTCGGGGCCTTCAAAAGGAATGGTTGAAACCTCGCCGTCGCCGCTACTGCCGTCAAAAAATCCTGTCGTCACTTTGTTCTCCTGCACAAATGAACTTCATCCGATCAACTCGTGTTGTCTCGGTTTGGGCAAGCTTAAATGGCGAAACGCACATGCATTGCATTTCGCCATCTTTAATCTTGTCACCCTCAGGCAGCCAAGGCACCCGGTCCGGGAATCGCCCCATCGGGACATTTACCCAAAATAATCATGCCGAGCACTTCGTCCTTGGTCACATCCTCGGTACGCGCTGAACCAACGATCGCACCGTTTTTCATGACGGTGACACGGTCGGCCAGATCAAACACATCGTGAATATCATGGCTGATAAGAAATATGCCAATGCCATCAGCTTTCAACTGATGGATCAATTCACCCACCTGTTCGGTTTCTTGTGGACCCAAGGCCGCAGTCGGCTCATCCATGATTAAAATGCGGGCGTTAAAGTGGATCGCCCTGGCAATCGCTACTGACTGTCGCTGACCGCCAGATAGTTGTTTAACCGGGTCTTTGAAACGCTGAAAGTTGGGATTTAGACGCCCCATAACTTTGCGGGTTTCTGCCTCCATCGCAGCATCGTCAAGAGTTCCCCAGCGAGTCAGCAGTTCGCGACCCAGATAGAGATTAGCAGCAGCATCCACGTTATCGGCAAGCGCCAGGGTCTGATATATCGTTTCGATACCATAGCCTTTTGCATCGCGTGGGTTGGCCACTGTTGCTTCTTGTCCATCGACAAAGATCTGTCCGCTGTCGCGGGGATAGGCCCCCGACAGGATCTTGATCAAGGTCGATTTGCCAGCACCGTTATGTCCCAGCAATCCGACGACTTCGCCGGGATACAAATCACAGGACGCGTGATCCACCGCCTTAATACCACCAAATGCGATGGAGATATCTTTCATTTCCACCAACGGGGTTTTTCCCGCATTGGGATCAGCTGACGGACCTTTTGCTTTTTTTGTTGCAGATTTAGCCATGTTCCTGCCTCCCTAAACTGATTTTCTACGATACAAAGTATCGATCCAGACGGCCGTTACCAAAACGCCGCCGACAACCATTTGCTGAATCGCCGCATCAAAACCGACCAGAACCATTCCCGACTGCAGAGACTGCATCACAAGAGCGCCCAGGATGGCTCCATAGATCGTACCTATACCGCCAGCAAATGACGTTCCGCCGATGACGGCTGCAGCGATAACATAGAGTTCATCCAGTGCTCCCAGGGCGTTGGTCGCCGAGTTGAGACGCGCGCTGGCGATTACGGCAGAGATGCCGGTCAAAGCTCCCATCAATGCAAAGATCATCATTGTCATTTTCTTGGTGTTGATACCGGCCAATTCAGCAGCTTCAGGATTGCCACCAATGGCAAACACATAGCGACCAAAGCGTGTACGTGTGGCAAGAAAGGTCATACCAACCCCAACCGCCAGAGCCACCAGAACGGGAATTGCAAACCCGTGCGAGATGAACAAGCCTTCAGCAGGTACCTCAATATTATTGGCCTCAGCATAGCGACGCACGATCCCTTTGGGCCAGGGATAGGAATTCACCACCAGAACTGCACCCAAAGTAACTGCAGAACCGATGCCAGCGATCAAATATTCTGCCCACATGGGCCGCAGAGGAAAGCCAAACTTGATCCGCTGCTTGCGCCCGGAATACAGCGCAAGCACGATGGCCGCACAAACCAGTATGCCTAATATCCACGAACCCGTCGCACCAACGGTGCCGTATGGCCCACCCCCAATCAGGGCAAATGTCTGATCAACCGGCGCAATGGTTTCACCCCGCGCAACCCACCAGGCCGAGCCACGCCAAAATAACAGTCCACCAAGGGTGACAATAAAGGCGGGTATTCCCAGATAGGCGATCAGAAACCCGTGGCAGGCTCCAATCATGGCACCAAACACAATACCGAATACCACAGTAATGATCCAGATCATCGGGTGACCGAGACCAAGATACTTTGGCAGGACCCAGGCCTGAATAACCCCCATCAACATAGCGGTAACGCCCAGCAGCGAGCCGACAGACAGATCGATATGCCGGGTTACAATAACCAGCACCATGCCAGTTGCCATAACTGCGATGGATGATGTCTGAACCGACAGGTTCCAGAGGTTTCGTGACGTCAGGAAAGCGCCATAGCCATTAAATATCTGGCCATAGATATGAAACCCTACCCAGATTATCATCAAAGCAGCAATCATCCCCAACATGCGGGTATCGACTTCTGTCGCACGCAGGAATTTCACCAGCGCACTTTCTTTGACTTCAACTTCTTGCTGTATATCGGACATTATTTTGTCTCCCCGAACTCACCATCAAAAATGCAGGCAGCGCGGCCAGCTGCAGCTTGGACAGTCAGTTAATCAGATTGTTGGAATTTTTAAAAATAGGCCGCGCAACTGGGAGAGCGGCGCGGCCCGGGCAGAACGGATCGGACGTCATGAAACGCCCGATCAATTTTACCAAAAGTCGCTGACTAGCAGCCAGACACGCCAGCCTGAGCGCCTTCACAGGCAGCATCTTTGCTAATCCAACCGGCATCAATGACAACGTTCATATTGTCTTTGGTAACAGCCGTTGGTGCCAGCAGGATGGAGTTGACGGTCACGCCGCGCTTACCACCGGAAAATGGAGCAACGTTTGGAACGTCGGTCATTTTCTTGCCTTCAGAAAGCATCAGTGCAGCTTCAGCAGCCACTTTACCCAATGCGCGCGAGTCTTTCCAAACAGACACCAGCTGAGTACCACGAGCAACGCGGTTAAGAGCGGCAAGGTCACCGTCCTGTCCAGTCACCGGCACATTGCCAGCCATGCCCTGAGCTGCCAAAGCTGCAACAGCGCCACCAGCCATGCCGTCGTTTTCAGAAATCACAGCATCAATATTGTTGTCATTCGCAGTCAACATCTGTTCCATGTTGCGCTGCGCATTTTCAGGCTTCCAGCCATCTGTGAAAGCTTCACCAACATTCTTGATTTTACCTGAATCAATGCTTGGCTTCAGCACTTCCATGATGCCTTCAAAAAGGAAGGTCGCGTTCGGATCGCCCTGGTCGCCCTTGATGAATGCGAAATTGCCTTCAGTTTTACCTTTGGCCAGCATGGTCTTCGCCATCAGACGGCCAACACCCACATTGTCGAAGGTGATGTAGAGTGAATCAGGATGCTCGATCTGTACGTCGTAGGCGATCATTGGAATGCCTTCGGCCGACGCTTTGTCGACAGCTGGCAGGATCGCTTCAGAATCGAATGGCACGATCAACAAGACGTCTGCACCCTGAGAAATCAGGGACTCAACATCGGTCAACTGCTTTGAGGCAGAGCCCTGCGCGTCTGAAGAGATATAGCGGTCGCCATTGGCCTCAACGATGCCCTTGATGACGGCTTCATCCCGCTTCCAGCGCTCTTCCTGAAAGATCTTCCAGGATACGCCAATTGTTTTGCCAGCAGCAAATGCCGAGCCGGCAACAGAAGCCGCCAACATTGCTGCGCCCGTCAGGGCGAGTGTTAATTTTTTCATAGATTTCCTCCCGGTGCGAACACCATTTCAAAGTACAGCGGCGGATCATCCGCCGAACCTCATTTAATTCGAGGCTCAAAAAAAATAGTGACTTGATCGGGGCTTTGTGTCAACATAAAAGTTATGAAAGTACAACTCATTGATATTTATATTCTTTTTTGGAAGAATTTGGAACCAAGTGCGAGTCACGCAAATTTTGTACGAAAAATTTGGACGTTGAAATGGTGAAAATTGTTCGGTCCGACGATATGCGCCAACACAACCGTGCACAGGTTTTGTCCGCGATTCGCCGCAACAAAACTGTATCACGCACGGAAATCAGCGCTGAGACCAAACTCAGTGCGGCAACTGTATCGGCGATAACCTCCGATTTGCTAGATGAAGGCATTGTTTCCAGACTTGATCCGGAAACCAACGAAACTAGGGCCCGTCCTTCCACGGGCAGAGGGCGACCAAAAGTTTCATTGGGGATCAACGCCAGTGCGGCAATGGTATGTGCAGTTTACTTTCAACTTAATTTCGTATCGGCCTCCATGTTTGACTATGCAGGCAATCTGGTTAGCGTCTACACGCTCGAAATCAGTACTGAAGACATCACGTCCGGCGAGATTCGCGACGCATTGATTGACAGCATCGAGGGAGCATTGGACCGGGCAAATTCAGACAGGGAAACCCTGCGCCACATCGAACTTGGCTTTCAGGGGGTCACCGATGTCGCCGGCGAACGCTTGCTGTGGACACCAATATGTACAGAAACCAATATTCCTGTCAGAAATTGGCTGGAAAGCCACTTTGGCGTTTCAGCTCACGTCGCCAATGACTGCGAGTTGATCGCCCGCGCGCTCAATTGGCACGACCCTGCAAGATACGGAGAGAACTTTGCCGCCGTATTGCTCGCCAATGGCGTGGGCATGGGTCTGTTCTTGAGAGGTGGCATCATCAACGGCACCCGCTCCTCCGGTGTTGAATTCGGACACATGAGTTACACTCCGGAAGGCGCATTGTGCCGATGCGGAAACCTGGGATGTATCGAAGCCTATGCCGGTGACTATGCCATTTGCCGCCGGGCCAAAGGCCATGACAGCGATGTTTCTCCCTCAGGGGTGATGGAGCGAACAGATCTCACCGAGGTGCTGCTCGCTGCTAAAGAAATGGACCCCAATGCAATAGCCGCCATCCACGAAGCTGGTGCGGCGATAGGCACCGGATTGGCCAGTCTGTTCGCAATAGTCGACAGATTCCCAATCGTCCTGGTTGGCCGAGGGGCCACTTTGTTTGAACTGATGGAACCCGCAATCCGCAAAGCGCTGGAAGCAGCGCCCGGCGACAGTGACCTGACAGATGTCGAAATTGAATGTTTTGCCGACGAGCGCCCTCTGGTCCGAGAGGGCTGTTCCATCCGTGCTCTAATGGCGTTAGATCAGGAAGTGGCCAGTCGGCGTCATACCAACGAGGCTGCGGAATGAAGACCAATAAGCTAATTTCCTCGTTTGCCGCTGCAGCTGTGATTATCGGCACAGCAAGTGCAGCGTCTAACAAGGTCGAGTGGGCGGAAATCACACCGGAGCTTGGTTTTTTAGAGCAGGCGCCGTCCGGGCTTTTGAGTCTCAAACGACTGGAAGAAATATTAAAGGTGGGAGAGGCCCTGTTCGTCGCCAAGTTCACCACTGGAGACGGGGCTGGCCGACCAGCAGCAACTCAGGCAATTGACCCCACCAAAGTGCGGCATCAGCCCACCGAGCCGTTTGCGCGCCTCTCCGGACCAGACTCTTTGGCCTGTTCATCGTGCCATAATGATCCACTCCCCGGTGGCGCTGGTGGTTTCGTCACAAACGTTTTTGTGTCTGAAGGCTTCACCAATGCCAATTTTGACACCAGCGACCCACAATTTTCCAATGAACGCGGTACCAATCACCTTTTCGGCGCAGGTCTGATTGAGCTTCTGGCCCGTGAAATGAGCGCAGATCTCGCGGCGATCCGCTCGGGTGCTCTGAGACTCGCACGGCAAAAGTCGGAACCCGTAAAAGTTGCTCTTGAATCCAAAGGCGTATCGTTTGGTGCCCTGACCGTTTTGCCCGATGGGCTGGTCGACCTGTCAAAGATCGATGGCATCGACACCGATCTTGTCATTCGACCGTTCAGCCAAAAAGGAGTTATGACTTCATTGCGTCAGTTTACTATCAATGCCATGAACCATCATCACGGCATGCAGGCCACAGAGCGGTTTGGCAGCCGCTGGACCGGTGAAAACGATTTTGACGAAGATGGCCATTTTGATGAAATGACCCCGGGAGATATCTCTGCTCTGGTTGCTTGGCAAGCCACCCTGCCCGCTCCCACCATTCAAACTCCGGCAAGTAATGCCTGGAAACAAGCCGCACGGACTGGTGCTGAACTATTCAACGATTGGTCCTGCAACGCGTGTCATCGCCAGTCCTTGCCCCTCAAGTCATTGGTTTTCAGCGATCCGGGTCCCTACGATGCCGCGGGAACTCTCGACAATAAACAAGTCAGAGCCTCTGCGGAATATGATCTGAATCTGATGGAATGGGCACAAAATCTGCCAAAGGACGAACAGGGACAGATATTGGTCCCGTTGTTCGGTGACCTCAAGCGACATAAAATAACCGACAGGCGCATCGCCACATTGGGCAATGAACTGCTGTCACAACGATTTGTCGGCCGCGACGTGTTCATGACTTCTGAACTATGGGGCGTCGGATCCACCGCACCCTATGGCCACCGCAATGATTTCACGACTCTGGATTCTGTCATTTTGGCCCATGGTGGGGCAGCCAGAAAGTCCCGGGACTCATATGAGGCAGCAACGGAAGGGCAGCGCTCTGCCCTCATCGCCTATCTGAAAACATTGGTGATCGAAAAATGAACCGATTATTCAAACTGACAGTTGGTTGTCTTGCGCTCGGGGCCTGTCTCGGCAACACAACTGCAGCTGCACAGAAATTCCTATTTGATGTGCCGCATATGCAGGAGCAGGCGGTCACCGCTGGGCTAATTCATACCTATGATGGTCCTTGGGAGTTTTTTGTCGGGGGTGGCGTTGCGAGTTTTGACTGCAATGGGGACCGAATGCCGGATCTGTTTCTGGCTGGCGGCAGCAATCCCGCTCAATTGTTCATCAACCGGTCGCTCGTTGCCGGAGAACTGAAATTCGAAAAAACATCAATCGGCCTGTCTGATCGCGATGCTTCACGTGTTCTCGGTGCCTATCCGATAGACATAGATTCCGATTCGCACATGGATCTGGTGGTACTCCGGCTGGGTGAAAACATCATTTTGAATGGCAAGGGGAACTGCCAGTTTACCAAAGCCAATCGCACTTTTGCATTTGACGGTGGCAACGCATGGAGCACGGGATTTGCCGCGGCCTGGGAAAAAGCGGCCAACTACCCAACACTGGCGATTGGCAATTATGTCGACCGCTCCGCTCCCGGATCCCCCTGGGGAACCTGTGAGGCGAACGTGCTGCATCGTCCTATGGAATCCGGTCAATTGAATTACAGTCAGCCCTATCTGTTACAACCGGGATATTGCTCGCTGTCGATGATGTTCACCGATTGGAACAAGTCTGGAATTCCGTCGCTTCGAATAACCAATGATCGTCAATATTACCGTGGTGGCCAGGAACAATTATGGCGCATTCCGGCAGGCAGCACGCCACGTTTGTTCTCGCGAAGCCAGGGTTGGAAACCGCTGCGCATCTGGGGCATGGGCATTGCTGAGGCCGACCTCAATCAGGACGGCTATCCCGAATACGCGTTGTCATCGATGGGCGACACAATGTTGCAAACACTGGATCCCGATGCCGAGGGGGAGCGCCCGACCTATCGCGACGCCGCATTTGAAAAAAAGATGACCGCCCATCGCCCCTATATCGGGACAGATCTGAAACCCTCCACCGGTTGGCACACCCAATTTGCTGACTTTAACAACGATACCCGGCTCGACCTATTCATCGCGAAGGGTAATGTGGAGGCGATGCCAGACTTTGCCGCCTACGATCCCGATAACCTGCTGATGGGCGACGCCAACCAAAAATTTCACGAACAGGGCGACAAGGCTGGCATCAATCTGGATCGCCGCGGCCGCGGCGCAGCAATCGCAGACTTTAACGCTGATGGCATGCTGGACATGGTGGTCGTCAATCGCAAAGGGCCCGCAAGCCTGTTCCGTAATCACGGGGCCAAAACTGATTGGGGCCATCGACCGATGGGCAACTGGCTGGCAATCGAGTTGAACAATGGCAAGGTGAACACATTCGGAGTAGGAGCGAAAATCACCATCAAGACCGGCAATGTTACCCAATCAAGAATGGTACAGATCGGCGGCGGACACGCGTCGGGCCAGGCGGGCTTTATCCATGTCGGTCTTGGTGTTGCAGAACGCGCCAAGATCAGGGTCCAGTGGCCGGATGGCGACTGGAGCCACGAGTATCGGGTATTTGCAAATAATTTTGTCCAGATACCGCGCGGCAAGCCCGACGCCTTGTACTGGTATCCGCAGCCATCCAATCCCTGACAAACCAGATCGTGGTTCGCAAGACGTTAAAAATCCAGATTGGCAACCGAAAGCGCATTGTCCTGAATGAATTCGCGACGTGGCTCAACCTCTTCGCCCATCAACCGGGTAAACAGATCATCGGCCTTGGTCGCTTCGTTGACCCGCACCTGCAGCAGTGATCTGGCATCAGGATCCAATGTTGTCTCCCACAATTGCTCGGCATTCATTTCGCCGAGACCCTTATAGCGCTGAAACGAAAGTCCTTTTTCTCCCGCAGCAAACACCACATCCAACAGATCCCGTGGTCCGAAAACATCGCTGATCACTTCGCGTCTGTTCAATTGACTGGGGCGGCCGTACAGGGGTTGAAGATGCGCGGCAAAAGCGTCCAGTGCTCGAGCGTCTGCAGAGGCAATCAACGCATTGTCGATGACGTGCACCTCTTTGACGCCCCTGACCATGCGTGAAAATTGCATGGCAAATCCGCTGGCGTCATCGCGCAACTCACCGACCCAACCGGTTTCGGTTTCTTCGGCAAGTGCATCCAGTCGTTTGGCAACATAATCTGCTGCGGCGGCTGCCTTTTCCCGGTCCGACATTAATTCGGCGTTTAACGCACCAGCAATCGCCAGCTGCTCCACAACACCACGGTCATAGCGGGTGTGCAAACCTTCAAGCAGGCCACAAATATCCAAAGCCCGGTCAACGGCCTGCCGCAAATCAGCGCCGGCCATGACTTCACCCGACGCCAAAGTCAGCTTGGCTTCCTCAAGTCCACCTTCGATCAGGTAGTTTTCGCGTTCGGCCTCATCCTTGAGGTATTGCTCCGACTTGCCGCGCTTCACCAGATAAAGTGGCGGTTGTGCGATATACAAATAGCCCCGTTCAATGAGCTGCGGCATTTGGCGGAAAAAGAAGGTCAGCAACAGAGTACGAATATGGGCACCATCCACGTCAGCATCGGTCATGATGATGATTTTGTGATAGCGCGCCTTCTCGATGTTAAACTCGTCCTTACCGATACCCGTTCCAAGCGCCGTAATCAGTGTCCCGATCTGTTCTGACGACAACATCTTGTCAAACCGGGCACGTTCGACGTTCAACACTTTGCCACGCAGTGGCAATATTGCCTGGTTTTTCCGGTCGCGCCCCTGTTTGGCCGATCCACCGGCAGAATCTCCCTCAACGATAAACAGTTCAGATTTTGCAGGATCTCTTTCCTGGCAGTCAGCCAGCTTGCCAGGCAGCGAAGCAATATCCAGCACGCCTTTGCGGCGCGTCAGCTCTCTCGCCTTTCGGGCAGCTTCACGGGCGCTGGCGGCTTCCACTACTTTTGAAACAATAATCCGGGCTTCGGTCGGGTTCTCCTCAAACCACTCCCGAAGTGTCTCATTGACCAGGCTTTCAACCACCGGGCGCACTTCGGAAGAAACCAGTTTGTCTTTGGTCTGGGAGGAAAATTTTGGATCCGGCACTTTGACCGACAAGGTACAGGTCAATCCTTCGCGGCAATCGTCACCGGTGAGCGAAACCTTTTCCTTTTTCATGATTCCCGAGGAATCGGCATAGCCGGTGACCTGACGGGTCAAGGCGCCACGGAATCCTGCCAGATGGGTACCACCGTCCCGTTGCGGAATGTTGTTGGTAAAACACAATACGTTTTCGTTGTAGGAATCGTTCCACCACAAAGCCAATTCAACGGTGATGCCGTCTTTTTCAGACTTCAGATAAATCGGCATATCCACCAGCGGCTGTTTGGCACGATCCAAATAGCGCACAAACTCCATCAATCCGCCTTCGTAATACAACTCGGTTGTCCGCGGCTCGGCCGAGCGGGCGTCAGTTAATATGATACGGGTGCCGGAATTCAAAAATGCCAATTCGCGGAGCCGGTGCTCCAGCCTGTCAAATTCGAATTTGATATTTGAAAAAGTTTCGCTCGAAGGCATGAAGGTGACTTCGGTGCCGGTATAATCTCCAGCATCACCGGTCACTTCCAGCGGGCCGTCAGATACTCCGTGGGTAAAGGAAATTTCGTGCCACTTGCCGTTGCGGGCGATTTTCAACACCAGCGTAACCGACAGTGCATTCACAACCGAAACACCCACACCATGCAGACCCCCAGACACTTTGTAGGAATTCTGATCAAATTTACCGCCCGCATGAAGCTGAGTCATAATAACTTCAGCAGCCGACATATTCTCTTCTGCATGCATGTCGACGGGAATGCCACGTCCGTTATCCGTAACCGTCACCGATCCCTCAGGATTGATCGTCACCGTTACCCGGTCTGCATGTCCGGCGAGCACTTCATCAATGCCGTTATCGACAACCTCATAGACCATATGATGCAGGCCAGAGCCATCATCGGTATCACCGATATACATGCCAGGGCGTTTACGCACGGCATCGAGGCCCTTCAGTACCTTGATGGAATCGGCGCCATAATCTTCGCCATTTTGATCTGCATCTTCGGCGGGGGAATGCTCGTCACTCATTTAATTTTCCTGCTCGATCGTATCGCACTGGGCACAATATGCTACCTGCACGAATCGCGCAGCGAATAGCTCACAATATAGGCGCTGAACCGCCAATAACCAAACATTTGCAGCAGAATTCCGCAATCGATTGGGGAGCCAAATATGCGAATGAATCAAAACCCTAAAAGGTCGCGAAAATGGCGGCACCAGTCGTCCAATCAAAACGTCACGACCCGGTGGATCCAAATCCTCCACTACCTCGGTCTGATGAAGACAATTCTTCCACTTCTTCGACCAGAACCTGAACCACAGGAGCAATCACCAGCTGCGCGATACGCATACCACGCGTTATCTCAAAATCGTGCTCACCATGGTTTACCAAGGGCACTTTTACCTCACCGCGATAATCTTCATCGATTGTTCCCGGTGTATTGATAAGGCTGATACCGTGTTTGATCGCAAGGCCTGATCGAGGCCGCACCTGCCCTTCGTGTCGATGTGGCAGTTCAATCGTCAGCCCAGTGGGAATCAACATTCGCTGCCGTGGAGCAAGTACAACCGGCTCAGTTTCCGGCACGGCGGCCTGGAGGTCCATTCCAGCCGCACCAGCCGTCTCATATGCCGGCAGCGGCAGGCCTTCGCCATGTGGCAGGCGTTTGATTTTCAACCGGCTCAAGACAAATCAGCTCCCAGTGAATTTACCAGCGGCACGAATTCACGAAACGACGTATTGATCATAAATGTGTCATCCACAGAAACCGGTTTTTGCGACGCCATGCCCATCACCAAAAAACTCATCGCAATACGATGGTCAAGCAAGGTCTGAACTGCACCACCACCAGCGACCACGCCACTACCGCCCCGGACGGTCAACGTGTCTTCCCCTTCGGTGCAATCAACACCATTGGCCTCAAGACCCCGGGCCGTGGCCGCCAAGCGGTCACACTCCTTGACCCGCAATTCATCGAGACCCAGCATCACGGTCTCACCTTCAGCGAAAGCCGCCGCGACTGACAGAACCGGATATTCGTCAATCATCGACGGGGCCCGGTCTGCCGGAACGGTGACGCCTTTCAGTGCCGAGTGTTTCACCCGGATATCTCCAATATCCTCTCCACCAGAGACCTGGCGATTGGAAATGGTAAGATCAGCCCCCATTTCAATCAGCGTGTCGAACAATCCGATTCGGGTTGGGTTCAACAAGACATTTTCAACGGTCACATCGGAGCCAGGAACAATCAAGCCGGCAACGATTGGGAAGCTCGATGAGGATGGATCACAGGGAACAACAATGTCCTGCGCAACCAGGTCAGTTTGCCCTTTGACCGATATATGCCGTGCACCGTCACCATCAAGGCTGATGGCAATCTCTGCCCCAAATCCTGCCAGCATTTTCTCGGTATGATCTCTGGTCATAACCGGTTCGATTACCGTCGTCGTTCCGGCGATGTTCAACCCGGCCAACAGAACCGCTGATTTGACCTGAGCAGAGGCAACCGGCACGCGATAGGTGATCGGCACCGGCAAGGGTGACCCGTGCACGGTGAGTGGCAGACGGTCTCCCTCCGCACTCTCGACCTGCAGGCCCGTTTCACGCAGCGGGTTCAGCACCCGGCCCATGGGGCGGCTCGACAGGGAAGCATCGCCGACAAAACTAACCGGAAAATCGTAACCGGCCACCAAACCCATGGCGAGACGTGAACCGGTTCCAGCATTGCCAAAATCCAAGGGTTCGGTCGGTTCCAGCAGGGCGCCATTGCCCATGCCGTTTACCAGCCATGTATCGCCGTCTTTACGAACATTGGCACCCAGTGCACGCATGGCACCGGCGGTCGCCATAACATCGTCTGCTTCCAGCAGGCCTGTAACCCGGGTCTGGCCATCGGCCACAGCGCCCAGCAGGAGTGAACGGTGGGAAATTGATTTATCGCCCGGAACCGATATGGATCCGGACAGATTGGTGACAGGACTGCTTGTCATGGGAACGGGCGTATGGTCATGCCCATGGGTCTCAGTAAGACTGGCCATAATTTGAGAATTTGGTTTTGGGTTGGACGATGGTTCGTTCAGCAGACGGCTTATAGGACGGAATCTATCCTCTGTCACCTACCGACGCCCTGTCGGTGAGCAAAACATTCAACGTAACTACCCAGCTACCCCAACCTGATGCTTTTATAGACGGCCCATC
>JAALLE010000167.1 GCA_011087605.1 Hyphomicrobiales bacterium | reverse complement strand
ATGCTTCAATCACAAAACAGGACTTGCAAAAAGGGAGCCATCCACACAGGACTTACTGGGCAAGTCGCTTGACGTATCAGTCTCCGATCTGATTGGGCTCTCACGCCCGGAATTGCCTGCCTATGCAAGCCTGATTCACGGTCATCGCGAGGGTGATATGGCGTCCGAACAGCATCTGGTTGAGGCTGCTCTGGCCTGCGTTGAAGCAGGGTTTCGCGGAATAAAATTTCGCGGTTGGCCTGGAGATAGCGCTGAGGGCTATGCGCAAACAATCAGGGCGGTGTCGCGGGCAATTCCAGACCGGCAGGCTGTCAATTTGTTTCTCGACCCCGGTTGCGATCTGCCAACATTCGGCAGCGCACTGTATGTTGGCCGCGCGGCCGATGAAGCTGGACTTTACTGGCTGGAAGACATGTTTCGCGACTCCGGTAACTCCAGTTGGGCGCACAAGCGCCTCAGAGAACGGGTGACAACACCTTTACTTTGCGGTGAACACGTGCGTGGCCTGGAAGCCAAGGCTGACTGGATAGCATCGGGCGCGACCGACTTCATCCGTGCCGATCCGGAACTGGATGGTGGGATTACCGGTTGCCTGAAGATCGCCCATCTTGCAGAAGCATTCGGGATGGATGTGGAGATTCATGGCAGCGGACCGGCTCACCGGATCGCCATGGCGGCGGTGCGAAATTCAAATTTCTATGAGCTGGGATTGGTTCTGCCAGACAGAACCAATATCCATGCCCCACCGGTTTATTTGGATGGATACTCTGACGGATATGACGGCATCAATACTCAAGGTAGCGTCTTTACTCCCAATGGACCCGGCCTCGGGGTAACATATGATTGGGACAAAATACTTGAGTTTCAGACAGATCGGGTGACGCTCACATGATGTCATTTACAAAGTCATATGACCGGTGGATTGGCCTGACCCTTCTGGTTCTGGTGGCTTTCCTGTTTGCTGACACTTTCAATTTTAAGACACGCCCTTATGTTCCCCTGAACACGGCGTTTTGGCCGCGTGTCGTATTAGCCGGCATTGCTTTGGTTGCTGTTTATCTCACAATCCGGGGCCGCGTGTCTGATGAGGAGCCTGAGAGGTTTTCAAACAAAGCCGCATACGCTTTTTTGGCTGCGGTATTCTACGTAATTGCCCTGCCGTTAGGGGGTTTTTTTGCCATGTCCAGCTTCGTCGGAGCGGTTGGTTATTTCTGGTTGGCAAATGACAATTCAGCACGAACAGTCGCGATCTCCATCGTTTATGGAATCTTGGTTTCAGGTGCCGTCTACTTGCTGTTTAAACATGCTTTGTTGGTGCAATTACCAATGTTCGGAGGTTTCTGAACATGCTTGACGTTGATGGAATTATGGCCGGACTTCAGATTATTCTGAACCCGGGAACATTGGCCCTCATTGTCGTTGGTGTGTTGATCGGAATCATCGTTGGCGTGATCCCTGGATTGAGCGCCACGATGGCTGTTGTATTGCTTATTCCATTCACTTTTCAGATGGACCCGGTTACCGCGATGGCCTTGCTGGTCGTGGTCTATGTAGGTGGCATTTCCGGCGGAGCCCTCACAGCTATTTTGATCCGAATGCCCGGCACGCCTGCGTCGGTTGCAACGACCTTGGATGGCTATCCAATGGCGCAACAGGGCAAAGCCGGTCAGGCCATTGGCAACGCGGTCGTTGCTTCGTTCGTTGGCACGGTGATCAGCGCAATCTTCCTGATATCCTTTGCCCCGTCACTGGCGCAATTTGCAGTAAGATTCTTTTACCCCGAATATGTTGCGGTCTGCCTGTTCGCGCTGGTTGCGGTCATTTCAGTTTCGGGAAACTCCCTGATGCGCGGCCTGGTCACCGGCATGCTTGGCCTTTTAACCGCGACATTCGGGCTGTCAGAAGTAGACGCTCTTAAACGTTTCACCTTTGACATTCCTGAAATGTCAGCGGGCTTTGGCCTTATTCCAACTTTGATTGGTCTGTTCGCCATTTCGCAGCTGATCAAAGAAGCCTCCGAGCCCGACCGCAAAGATGTTAAGATACAAAAACTGACGGGATCTGTTCTGCCTAAACTGGCAGATATTCGAAGAAACGGAGTTAATTACGTCCGCTCCGGCCTTATCGGCACAGCCATCGGCATCCTGCCTGCTGTCGGCGGCGCGCCTGCCGGTCTGATTGCCTATGCCCAGTGCAAAAATGCTTCAAAAACGCCGGAGAGTTTTGGGAAAGGTAACGTAGACGGCGTCATCTCGGCAGAGACGGCCAATAACGCAACTATTGGTGGCGCCCTGATCATTGCGCTGACACTTGGAATCCCCGGTGACCCACCCACGGCAATATTAATCGGTGGCCTGATGATCCACGGGTTGCAACCCGGACCTCTGCTATTCTCCCAATCGCCTGAGGTCATTTTCGCGATCTACTTTGCCGTGTTGTTTGGTGCGTTTGCCATGATGGTTGCTATGATTTTGCTGGCCAAACATCTGGCTCGCCTGACGGAAATTCCTAAAAGAATGATGCTTCCCTTCCTGCTGATCATCGCTTCCGCCGGTGTATTCTCGATCAATAACCGCGTGTTTGACGTGGGCGTTATGGTTGCGTTTGGAGCACTGGGATATGTGCTGGAACGGTTTCGGTATCCACTTGCGCCCTTCGTTTTGGGCATGTTGCTTGGTCCAATTATCGAGGATAATTTTCGTCGATTGGTGGAAATTGAGGGTACTGCAATCTCAATCTTCACCCGACCGATTTCAGCTTCGTTTATTGTCTTGAGCCTTGCATTCCTCGCTTATTCCTTGATGCTGCACCGTCGTGCGGCGATGAACGAAAATCAGGAATTGGCGACACCGGCACAATCTGACTCTTGATGAAAAACCTGCGCTTTGGTCTGGCGTTTTGCGGAGTTGTGCTGGTGTTGATTTCCAGCCTCACACCGATTGAATTATCACCCTATGCACTGACATTATTTGCAGCATTGGTGGTCTTGAGCCTTGACCAGCTCAACCGTCTGGCACTGTCATTTGCCTGCGCTGGTGCCGCTGTTACGTTGCTTGTATTTTTGCTGGACGGGTCAATGGTGGACCTTAAGGCTGCAGCGTTCATATTCGCATTCCTGCTGGTCAGTGGCAGCCTGCGCACCGCAGCTCAAAGAGAACCAACTGTACAGGCACTGGGTACATCACTTGCCGACAGCCCTCAGCGGCACCGGTTTACAATGATTTCTATCGGCATTGCCCTGCTGTCTTTGGTGCTGCTGAACGGTTCACTTCAGCTGGTCGCCGGAATTTTTTCCAGAAAGATCAATGCACCACTGTCCCAGAGACTTGCGATTATGCGAGCCATGATTTCGGGCTTCGCACTGAACCCCATTTTATCACCAATCGCGATACCCTTTGTGGTGATATCCAGCCTGCTTCCATCAATGTCATGGACACCGCTTACCCCTTATCTGTTTGCCTGCGCTATCGTCGTTTGGATAGCGGGAGCGATACAGGCGAAGGCAACCAACAATGGAGCCGAACACCATTCCGAAAAGTCTGCCTCGTCGGAGAATGTGTCGATTCGAGAACTTTTGGTTGCTGTGCTGCTTGTACTTGCGCCAGTCGCCGGAACAATTTTTCTCATTGCGGCCTTTGGTTTGAAGCCGGGCCAGGCGGCCCTAGCTTCGATTTTTCTGAGTTCATTGATTTGGCCTGTTTTCCGCTTGCGGCGACCGGATTTGATCTATGCCGGTTATACGGTTTCTATAAACGAAGCGACATTGGTTGGTAGTTCGATATTGTTGGGCATGACGCTCGTAGGTTTCCTGCCTTCTGAATATGGTGAAAGCGCAACGCATCTGTTGGTGGCTTCGGGCGCAGCCGCGCCCGCCCTGATCCTGGTTTTCTTTGTTGTTGGCGGAATGTTTGGAATACAGCCGTCAATTTGCTTTTTGCTGATCTACGCGATGGTCGCTTCCATCGCCAACCCCGCTGACGTTTTCACCGCACCGGCCCTGGCGGCGATGATCGTTGGCTGGGCGCTCAATTCGGTTGTCACTCAATTTGGCATTCCTGTGATGATTGTCAGTGAAGCTTTCGGGCTGCGGTCGCATGAATTCGCCTATCGATATGGCATCGTTTACCTGCTGCTAAGCGTCGTCGGCAGCGCTGTTGTTCTGGCTTTGGGATCAATGTTGTTTTGAATTTCGGCCCAGGTGAACAAGTCCCCAGACAAAACCAGTTCCACCATTTGAAGGTCAATATCTGTAGAGTGGAGGCCGCTGGGAAACGCCATCTGAGTGTAGTCTGTATTGGCCATTCAAACGCGACATTAATGTATCGACTCCGCATAGCCCGAGGTCGCCGCGCACCCGAATATCATGATGTCCGTTTCTGGCACGTTGCGTTGCTGACGGTTGTGTCGCTCATTGAATATTGGTCGACATCAAAAATGGAAAAATGTCCGGAGGCTGTGTGGAAAGTCGGGCATTTTATAGGG
>JAALLE010000059.1 GCA_011087605.1 Hyphomicrobiales bacterium | reverse complement strand
CAAATTGTCGCACCTAATGGCAGCAGAAATAGGGTAGCTGAGTAGTTACAAAAATCAAGCCTAAATTTTGAACAACACTTTCAACAAAACCTGAGTTGTTTTGCGCCAGACTAAGGGCAACGGGAAACTACGGGTGGGCATTGTTGTGAGTATCACAGCTGATCAGGTTGATATGGAAGTTCAAGCTTTTGAAAAACCGCTATGCGTTGATCTGGATGGAACTCTGATCCGGACAGATATGCTGCATGAAGCGGTATTCATGCTGCTGCGCATCAACCTGCTCTATATATTCGTGTTGCCTCTATGGCTGGCCAAAGGCAAAGCCCATATGAAGGCACAGATTGCCCAGCGGGTGATGCCGAATGCTGAATCCCTCCCCTTCAATCACACACTTTTAGACTGGCTGAAAGATCAGCGTGATGCGGGGCGCGAGCTGATACTCGCAACGGCCTCCCATCACCGCTATGCCAAGGCGGTCGCCGATCATCTCAACATTTTTCATTCGGTCGAAGCCACCAACGATACCGTCAATTTATCAAGTTCTGCGAAGGCTGACCGGTTGGTTGCCCGTTTCGGACCCGGCGGATTTGATTATGCCGGCAACAGCCGCGCCGATTTCAAGGTCTGGGACAAGGCCAACCGCGCCATTGTGGTGGGCGAGGAAAGCGACGCGATACGCTATTCAAAACATTCTCACGCCGACAGGCTGTTGGAACAACCAGGCAAATCACGGCTGCGCATTTGGATGAAGGCCATCCGGGTTCATCAATGGTTGAAAAACACCTTGCTGTTTGTCCCTGCAATTCTCGATTTCAGTACTTTTGGTACCCTTACGGCCATCCAGCTTGCAGTTGCATTTTTCGCCTTCAGTTTTTGTGCGTCCGGGGTCTATCTGATCAATGATCTGATCGACATCGAAGTCGACCGTAAACACAAGACCAAGCAACACCGCCCAATTGCTGCAGGTAAATTATCGGTGTCAGACGCGGTTTTTGCTGCAATCTGCCTGTTTACATCATCGCTGTTTATGGCAACCAGCCTGCCACTGGCCTTTACCGGTATCCTGGTGCTGTATTTCCTGATCACATCGCTTTACTCATTCTTCCTGAAACGGCTTTTGCTGATCGACGTGCTGACCTTGGCGGGGCTTTTCACCATCCGGGTGATGGCGGGTTCGGCTGCCATTGGCGGCATGGTATCCACCTGGCTTCTGGCATTTTGCGTATTTTTCTTCCTGAGCCTGGCACTGGTTAAACGTTTTGTTGAAATCTCCGGCCAGTTAACCAGCACGGGTCGCGCCGGTTCGGGACGCGGTTATCAGCCTGTTGATCTTGAAACACTGGGTCAGGCCGGAATGACATCCGGCTTCGCTTCGGTTGTTGTGCTCGCCCTGTTCATCGATTCACCGCTGATCTCGCAGAATTTCGCCAATCCGCAATTGATCTGGTTGGTCTGCCCTTTGGTCTTGTATCTGTTGATGCGGATCTGGGTATTGGCCCGCCGAGATGAAATGAACGACGACCCGGTCGTATTCTTGATGACCGACTGGCGCAGTCAGATTATGATATTTGCCGGTGCGCTGGTGATGCTCGGCTCCCAGTTCATACCTCCATGGGTGGGGCTATGAGCAACGCACCTTCTTGGGGCCGGTTGGACAAAAAACACCGCGCCATCGCATCCTTCAATCCATCAAACGCGGTTGCTGACAAACAGTTCTATCTCGCCTATGGCAACGGACGTTCATATGGTGACACCTGTCACAATGATCAGGGAACTTTGCTGAGCACCCGACATAATAGCGCGATCATCAGCTTTGATCGAGAATCCGGGTTGCTGACTGCTGAAAGTGGAATTTTGCTGGGAGATATTCTCCAGTACCTGCAGGGCAGCGGCTGGTTTCTGCCGGTCGTTCCTGGCACCAAATTCGTCACCCTGGGCGGTGCCATTGCCAACGACATCCACGGCAAGAACCATGAGAAGCGCGGCACCTTTGGTTGCCATGTCACATCGTTCAACTTGTGGCGCTCGAACGGATCACATGTGCAATGCAGCCGACAGGAAGAAGCTAAACTTTTCGCCGCAACTATTGGCGGCATGGGGCTAACCGGTATCGTCACGCAGGCCCAGATCCAGTTGATGAAGGTCGCGTCGCATTTTGTTGAGGAGGTAAAAAAGCCATTCGCCTCTCTAAGCGGCTATTTCGACATGGAAATGGAGTTTTCCTCCGCCAGCGAATATAGCGTTGCCTGGGTCGATTCACTGGCCCGCGGGAAATCGCTTGGACGCGGAATTTTGATGCGCGGCGACCACACGGCGCACGAAGTTCAACCCGATTACGGCAAACCGCGCCTAAAGGTGCCTTTGACACCACCAATTTCGCTGGTTTCCGGCCTGCCACTGCGATTGTTCAATACGGCATATTTTCACCACAACAAACGCCAAAACACCAACCACCCAACTCATCCAGACAGTTTCTTCTTTCCGCTCGATGCGATTGCGGGCTGGAACCGGCTGTATGGGCCGAAGGGATTGTTTCAACATCAATGCGTTGTGCCATTGGAGGCCGCAAAAGAGGTTATTCCACAATTGTTGGCGGCGACCCATCACGCCGGCCAAGGCTCGTTCCTTACTGTGCTCAAGCGGTTCGGATCGATTGCTTCGCCCGGCTTTATGTCGTTTCCGCGGCCCGGATACACGCTCACATTGGACTTTGCCAATCAAGGCCGAACCACGCGCCAACTGCTGCACCGCCTCGATGCAATTACCCTGGATGCCGGGGGAAGAACCAATCCCTATAAAGACGCGCGCATGAGTACCGATACATTTCAAAGCGGCTTCGACCAGTGGCGAAAGCTCGAAGGCTTCAGAGATCCGGCAATTCAATCGGATTTCTGGCGCCGGGCTTCTGCACCAACTGAAACAGACGCAGCCGCCATCGCTGCAGCCACCATCGCAGCGGTCCGCAGCAGGATTGCGCCACCACCGCTTGCAACACCTGTTAACCAAGCCGCTAAAGGCGAAGTTCACACACCGCATTTACAACCAAAGCAGGACAATGGTGCTGCTCATCCAGCCGCAATGGGACCAAAATGATTTATCTGCCGCTTATATTGTTTACGGTGCTGACCAACGCCGCCGCCCAGCTGATGCTGAAACAAGGCATGTTGACCCTCGGCCCGATCGCGGGCGACGGACCGCTCACCGTGATGTCGATCATCACCATCATGTTCAAAGTGGCGTTCCACCCGCGGGTATTTTTCGGCCTTTGCACGTTCGTCATCTCGATGATGACCCATCTATATGTGCTGTCGAAGGTTGAACTGTCTTTTGTCTATCCATTCCTCAGTCTGGCTTTCGTGGCCGTCGCCGTCGGGTCCTGGATGTTTTTTGCCGAAGATATCAACGCATGGCGCATTTTCGGCATCGGCTTTATTTGCCTCGGCACGGTTTTGATCGCCCAGAGCGGTACTCAATCAACGGCTCGACAATCCCATGCAGAAAATTCTTCGGCTCCAACCGCCGCATCTCCACACTATGAAGGAACCACGTCATGAAGCACATAATTTTTGGGGGTGATGGATTCGTCGGGCGCGTGCTGGCTGCAAAACTGGTGGCAGAAGGCGCTGAAGTTGTCGTTGCAGATATCAACAAGGGCGACTGCCCTCACTATGATGGATGTCAGTGGCTGCATGTGGATGTCACGAAACGCGAAAGTTTCGACAAGGTCGACATCGCGCCAGATGATGCAGTTTATAATCTTTCTGCAAAAATGCTGTCGCCGATCGTAACCCGGGCTGAACGCCATGAGTTCTTCTGGCCGGTAAATTATACCGGCACGTTGCTCATCATGGAGGCGATGAAAAAAGCCGGTGCGAAGAATCTGGTGCATTTCACAACGGACATGATCTACGGCCACACCCATACCGTTCCGATGACCGAAGACCATCCGGTTCAGCCTTTGGGCGAATATGGTGAAAGCAAACTGGCGACCGAAGAACTGGCCGACCTGTGGCGCCGCGAACATGGTTTCAATATCTCGATCTTCCGCCCGCGCCTGATTATCGGACCCGGGCGCCTTGGAATTTTGAAAAAGCTGTTCACGCTGGTGGATATGAACCTGCCCGTTCCGATGATCGGATCCGGCAAGAATCCATATCAGTTTGTATCGGTGTTTGATTGTGCTGAAGCCGCCTATCTGGCGTGGAAAGCCGGATTTCCAAACGAAGCCTTCAATCTTGGGTCATCCAATCCACCTTCTGTCAGGTCGCTGCTGACACGCCTGGTCAAAGAGGCCAACAGCAAATCGATCCTGCTGCCGACACCGGGTTGGGCGGTTAAGCGCACGCTCGATTTGCTCGACCTGATCGACAAACCAATCATGGATCCTGAGCAATATCTAATTGCTGATGAAGAATGCCTGCTCGACTGCAGCAAGGCGCAAGAACTGATCGGTTGGAGCGCTCAATATAATGACGACGACATGCTGATCGCGGCCTACCGCGAATATACAGCCGACCGAAAAGAAATTGAAAAAGAAAACCAGAAACAGGCCGCCTAGCGGCGACAACCGCGGCGACAACTGCGGCGACGGCCGTTGGGACAAATTTGGGACAAGGGTAAGACAATGATTTTAATGAGAAAAAGAACCAAACCGACGCAAGAGATGGACCGCAAACTGGTTGAGGCTCCGGCCATCGCTCCTGAAGTTTCAGCATCGGCTGGCAAACCCAACCTGTTGAGCGTTGATCAGGCGGTGGATATGCCGCTTGAACAAATGAACCAACTGTTTGTCGACCATCTCAATCCCGGCCAGTTGCATTTCATGAAATTACTCGGCTTTCACAAGGTCAAGATTGAAAGCGCTGAGGGTGTTTTCTACACCGATCAAAATGGTCGAAAAATTCTTGATTTCTTCGGTGGTTTCGGCTCGCTGTCATTCGGCCACAACCACCCGCGCATTCTCGCGGCGCGCAAAAAGTTTCAGGATCAGAAACGCCACGAAATTGCCATGGCGTTTCTGTCTCAATACGCCGCTGCACTGGCGCATAACCTTGCTGCCATAGCGCCGCAAGATCTGGACATGGTGTTCCTCGGGTCTTCGGGATCAGAGGCAATGGAAGCCGCGTTGAAGGTGGCTGAACGCTATCAGGGACCGAAAAAATCAAAAATCCTGTTCGCGGAAAACGCCTTCCACGGCAAGACAAAAGGCGTTTTGTCGATTACCGATTCAGCGCTCTATCAGTCACAGTTCAATCTGGTGGATGATGTGGTCAAGGTTCCGTTTGGCGATCTTGAAGCCATTCGCACGGCGCTGGAAAGTGATCCGGAAATCGGCATCGTCTGTCTGGAAACCATTCAGGGCGGAGCCGGCATCATAGAGGCACCTGCCGAATTCTGGCAGGGCCTGCGCAAATTGTGCGACGAGAAAGGCGTGCTCTGGGTTGCTGATGAAGTTCAGTCCGGCACCGGTCGCTCCGGCAAGTTTTTCGCGTTTGAGCATTATGGCGTCGTACCGGACGTCACCGCGCTGGCAAAGTCACTCGGCGGCGGCAAGACTGCGATGGCCGCGATGATCGCCCGCAAACCGATCTACATGAAAGCCTATGGCAAACCCGCAACGGCATTGATCCACGGACCCGCGACTTTTGGCGGCATTGGCGAAGCCTGCATCACCTCCATCGAAGCCCTCAACGTCATGTATGACGATGATCTGATGGAAAATGCCGAGAGCGTCGGCGCTTATTTGAAGGCACAATTGCAGGACCTGCAGTCAAGATACCCAAAACTCATCAAGGACGTGCGCGGTCGCGGATTCATGCTTGGTCTGGAGTTTCAGGATTTTTCCAAAACCATGCCGACGGTTGTACGCCCTGCTCTGGCAATGCTCGACGAGAAACTGAAGGGCTCACTGTCGGGCTTCATCGGATCGGCTCTGCTGCGTGACCACGACGTTCTGGTCGCCTTTACCGAATACAACCGAAATGTTGTGCGCCTGCAGCCACCGCTGATTACGACGCGTGAAAATGTCGATCAGTTCATTGCCGCTCTCGACAAAGTGCTGTCTGGCGGAGTGGTCAAGATCGTAACCGATTTTGTGAAATCGCAACGCGGATAGTCCATTGACTAATCACCGGGCAACACCGTTTGATCGGCTGGTTCAACTGGCGCAGCATGTGTTTGCGCCTGTGGGAACAAATGCCGCTCTGAACTGGCTTATGGGCACAATCTTTTTAGTGTTGCTGGTTTTTCTTGCTGGTCTCGCCATCGTGCAGCCCGGCTACAGTTTCGATCTGGTAGCCTATCTTGGCGCGACGCTGCATCATCATGATGTCGGGACCGACCCGATGCAGGCATGGGAAATTGTCAAACAGGTCGCATCTGAAGACGTCTATCGAGATCTGTCGACTGCCAATGACTATCGAGTGACCCAGTCAACAGATCAATCGGCATTCATCTCCACTTTGCCGCTGTATTCAGCAAAAATTGGCTACATTTACTGGCTCAACGGCCTCGCTCCGGCTCTCGGCTGGATCAAGGCCGCTCAATGGTCCAGCCTGTTTTTTGGCCTGCTATTCGGGCTGATTGCGCTTGTCTGGATGATCCGTGAAAATTGCCTTCAGGGTGCGGCGATTGTTGCGGCGGTCTTGTTGGCAACAAATTACTTTGACGCTTTACGCTATGCCTCGCCGGACATCATCGCAGCGGCGGCCACATTGGCAGCGATCTATCTGTGGACCAGATCCCGCGAGTTCAGTGCTTCAGGTTTGCTGCTGATCGCCTTCCTGTTTCGACCCGACACGCTGCTGTTTGCTTTTGCGTTGATATTATCCAGCTGGGCATTTCACTTGCCAAAATGGCGTGCTGTGGTGCTGTTTGTGGCGCTTTTGATTTGTTCCTATCTGATCAGAACGGCAACGGATCACCCGGGCTGGTGGGTTCACTATTATTTTTCCAATGTGCAAATTCAAAACACTCTGGTGGGATTCCAGCCAGACTTTTCACTGATTGCCTGGGCAAAGGGCCAGGCGCGCGGCGTGATAAGTGCCCTGACCCAGTTCAACTGGCCGATCCTGTTGGTCTTTATTCTGGCAACCATCGCAGCAACGGCTACAACAAAGCGTTTCAGTCGCAGACAATCAGCCATGTTGCTGGCTTGTCTTTTGACAATCGCCGGCAAGTTTGTCGTTTTCCCCCTGCCCGATGACAGGCTTTATATGGTGTTTGTCGTGGCGATGACTTTGCTGGTTTTGCAGGTGGTGCAACCACGCCTTGCATGGCGATAAAGCATCGGATTGGATCAGCTACGCCAGTTTTCGTAATACATGGGTGGCGCGGATTGCCCATGCGGCGCATGAAGCTGAGCCGACCCGTCTGCCGATGGCACCATTTCCTGAGATGTTGGCATCTGTGGCGCTGATTTTCGACCCAGTCCTGGTAAAGGCAGTTGCCCCCAGCCATTACCAATTGGCGACGGTTCCGAAGAATACAGATCACCGGACATTTGAGCAGAGTTAGCAGACGGTGCAACATAGGCATTGGCACCGCCCTCAATCAGAAACTTGAAACCAACCATCAGCCATGGAATGAGCGCCAGGGCCATACCGAGAGCCGCACCTATCATGATCCCCAGAAAAACTTGAATTTTGCGTTGAGGGCCGGATTTCTCATTTACCGGGATGGCTTGGGAAATCACCCTTGCGCTGGTCGAGCGGATGTTTTCCTGGGCGCCGGTTTCACGTGACCGCAACAAAAACGATTCATAAATCTGCCGCCCGGCCTGAACCTGCCTGTTCAGCTCACGCAATTTTACCTTTGCTGCAGAATCATGGACCGCCCCCGCCTTCAGCTGCGTAACCTGTGCGGTCAGATCATCCTGCCGCGCCTTTGCCCGCTTATAGTTTTCCTGAGCCGTGTTGACGATGCGTTTCATCTCCTGGGATATTCCGTCGAGAACACTTCGCCGTTCCGATGCCGCAGCAATCCTTTCAGGATGACGCTGCCCGAGTTTTGCCGACAGTTTCTCCAGCCGGGCATTTGCCCGCGAATAATCCAGACGCAACTGGCTGAGTGTCGCATTGGTCAGAGTCGAAGGCAGGGAACCGGATATGATGTCGCCAAGATCGGATTCGGCAGCCATATTCGCACGGGTTCTGGCATCACCGGCCTGCACTTTGGCGATAACCAGTTGCTCGTTGAGACGCGCCAGCTGAACATCACTGACGAGCTGGCCATTGGCATCGACCAATCCATTCTCCGCCTTGTATTTTTCAACTTTTTCCTCGTTGATGCGCACCTGTTGGCGCAGTTCATCAAGTCGCGCCGTCAGGTCTTCGCTTGCGGTACGCGCGACCGTCGACCGGGCCCCTGAATCATCCGCCAGATAGGAACCTGCCAGAGCGTTGGCGATGCGCGCCGATTTTTCCGGGTCGGTCGTCGAGACGGCAATTTCGATTGTGAATGTCTGGCTGACCCGATGAACAAACAAATTATCGTATAGATAGTTTTTTGCATTGGCACGTTTATTGGAATTTCGAGCCCCACCACTCATAATCATGTCGACCAATCCGGTCAGCGTATCAGTGCCGGACGACCCATTAAATTCCGGATCTTCATAGAGTTCCAGATCGTCGATGACCGGATCGATCACACTGGACGATGTAATTATCCGAACCTGGCTTTCTGCATAGGCGACAGTTGCTTCGCTGTTCAAACCATTGGGCGCAACACTATTGTTGAGAACTTTCAGCCCACGCGGTTCGATCAAAACCTCGGCAATTGATTGATACTTGTTTGGCAGGGAGAGCGAGAAGATCGCGCTGATGATTGCCCCAATGGCTGCGCAAAGCAGAATAAGTTTCCAGGAACTGGCAAGTGCCCCGACAAAACTGTCGAAGCCGAATGTGTTGTTTATGGCTCTGCCTGGAGGGTTCTGCGGTCGCTCGCGCTCGACTGTGATTTGAGATTGAACCGACGCCCCCTCACCTCTCAGCGTCGACTGCAGCTGATCGATTTCCGCGGCCAGCAAATCCAGTTGCTTGGCCTTGCCCAAATCTGCGGAATTTGACCTGGACCGATTTCTGGGCGGTTCGGCAGCCGCACAGTTCAAAGATAATTGCTGATCTTCAAGCGCAGACTGCTCAGCAAGCAATGCTGCACGCTGCTGTTGCAAATGATGTCTGTGCCGGGCTTCCACATTCCCAAAATCTGTCAGAAGAGAACCTGAACCTGTGGGAACATTTGGCTGCACCCCACCAGATTGGGCAGTCGGGTGATGATGACCATTGTCCGCCGGTCCCATCAGGTCCAGCAATGAACCTTGAGTTGCTGTTGAATGTTGCGTGGGTGCTGCAGTCGTATTCCCACCCTTGTCGGGTTTTTTCTGGTCAAGAAATCGGGACAACATTGCTTAACTACAGGCTCCGATATGGGGAAGATATTTGGGAATCGGGCGGAACCCGGCTCCTTACCTGAGTATTAATCAGGATGGATAACAAAGGATTAATTTCGGACTCAGCGCAGCCAGATTTCAACATCCGAAAGAGTTGAAAATCCGATGATCTAACCGGTAAATGATTTGATCACGTCAAACAGAGGTTTGGCCTTCCAATCGCGATCAAACGGTAACGGCCGGGCGCGCGCCGCGTCGGTTCTGGGAAAGGCCTCGTTAATCCAGCTGTAACGATCGCAAAGACCCCAGCTGGTTATGAATTGCGGTGTAACCAATTCGGTCAGCGCCGCAAGGTACTGCTGAGCGGTTGCACCCACGGCGCGGTCTCTAAGCTTCGGGTCGGCCGTCAACTTCCAGTCAATCACGTCAAGCTCGGTGACTGACACACCAAGTCCCATTTGCTGCAATTGCTCAATAAATAGAGCCAGGTCGCGCTGTCCGACTTCGCGCTCAGCGTAAAGATGCGACTGCAAACCAACCCCATGGACGGGGATGTTGTTGTCCTGCAAACGCCGCACGATACCCAAGATGGCCCGTTGGCGTGACACCGTTCGGTGGCCTGCATCCTGTAAATCATAATCGTTGATATATAATTTTGCGGCCGGATCTGCAGCAGCCGCGGCTTTGAAGGCCAAGTCCACATATTTTGGTCCCAGCGCGTTGTACCAAACGCCGCTTCGCCACGTTCCCTCGCTGGAAGGGTCATGGGATATAGCCTCGTTGACCACGTCCCACGATCCGATCCGTCCGGCGTAGCGACCGACCACCACGCTTATATGTTCGACCAACAGTTTTTCCAGTTTGGCCGGAGACTGGGTGGCATCGAGCCACGCAGGGTTGGCATGATACCAAAGTGGCCCGTGGCCGTGAATTTTTTTCCCGTTTTGCTCTGCAAAATCAATCAGTTCATCCGCACCGGTGAAATCGAAACGAGCAGGATCATAGCGCAGACTGGCCCATTTCAACGCATTCATGGGAACGATCACGTCGGCATGTTCGACCAACATTTTTTTGAGCATAGGATCGTTGCGAAACGGTTCTAAATGAACCGCTACCCCGTAGGGAATTTTTGTTCCGGCCACAGAACTTGCCGGGTTTAGCAGGGCGTTGCCGACCACCGCACCGGAAAGCTGCATAACACAACGACGCGTTAATAGATTGTGACTATGATTGCCCACAGTTTTTGGATCCGTAATTAAGCCTGTCGGCGTTTCGCCGTTTCGGTGTTTCGCCGATTCACCGTTCGCCTGTGCTTATAAAGCAAATTGATGAAGCAATTCTGATGTCCGTGCAGTCATATTCCCAGTCGCTGGCAAATATCGTTGACATCAATCTCAATCGCCTTGGCATCAGCCGGGCGCAGATCGTAGACTATTCTGCCCTGTTGAGTGGTCAGATCGGCCGGCTGATCTTTTCGATGGTGTATTTCGTCATTCTGGCGCGCACCCTGTCGCTTGGGGAATTCGGAATTTTCGCCTCCTGTTCGGCGATCGGCATTGTTCTGTCGCGACTGGTCGGGTTTGGTTTTATTTCACCCCTGTTCAGGGTGGCAACAACCAAGCCGAGTTTGATTGGTGCCTATACCGGCGGATTTCTGATCGCCAGTATCTTGTCGCTGCCGCTAATCCTCGCCGTCGCCGGTCTGATTTATTCGGCTCTGTATGTTTCGTTGATACCGGTTCAGACATTCCTCTTGATCATTTTGGCTGAAGTCATTTGTTGGCGGGGAATTGAAGTAACCATCATCGTTTGCAACGGTCAGAACCGCTACTCCACCGGCGCCTTGCTGGGCATTTCGGGCGTCGCCATAAAATCCATCGCTGCGATCGGCCTGTTTCTTCATGGCGAACACACGATCATCGCCTGGGCACCGATATATTTTGTCAGCTTGTTTTTGATCATGCTGATTGGCGTCATTTTCATCTATCCAAAACAACGCTTGAAGTGGAAGCCAAGAGCCTGGATAGGCCGGGCGTCCGATGCCCTGGGGGTATCGGCGGCTGAAACCCTGTTTTACCTGCAAGCCGAAATGGACAAGGTATTGGTGCTGGCCCTTGGCGGCGAGATCTTGTCAGGACTTTATGCGATTGTCATGCGTTTGGTGGATCTGACAGCGGTTCCCCTCAGAGCCTTCAGCACGATGCTCACCCAATGGATCATGCGCAGTCGCAAGAATGGCGCTGCCGCCAAAACCGGTCTGAAGCTGGATTTCCTGATTGGGCTGTCATCAAGCGCCGCCATTATCGCGATCGCAATTCTTTTGTCATTTGCCCCCAATCTGCTGGGTGAAAACATCGCATTGGGGGCTTCATTCCTCTGGATGGTCATTCTGGTGCCGGCCTTCCGCAATTCCATCGAACTGCATACGGAACTGCTGTACGGGCATCAGTTCATGGCTTCCCGTGTTGTGTTGCTGGCGTATCTGGGAACGTTGAAAGCATTTTTGATTGCGCTGGTCCTGGGATACACCAAGGATTTCACCGAAGTGGCCTTGCTGCTCAACGTCATGTTCGGCCTTTTATACATTGCTTCGGCGCTGGTGACTTACTCAAGATTGAACCGAAGATCGACAGTCCAATAGGCCTTGTCCGATCGAATGGTGAGAACCCTATGCTGCGATCAGATCGCGCAACAAATCCGGGCTGGTTCCGGTAAACGACTGAATTCCAATGGCAACCTGATCAGGTTCCATCGTCTCCAGAAACTGATCCAGCGACCGGCGCGTCAGTGCTTCACCAGACCAATAGGTCTGACACAGCCCGCCTTTTCCCAAATAATGACCGACGCCATCTTTGATACCGTCGGCGAAGGCTCCGTAAATTTGACACTCCGAGAACGAGCGTTTTGAGCCGATTGCAGCAAGCCAGTGCTTTGCCGTCACATTTTCAATATGGGCACACATTTCAATCACCAGGTCACGCCGCCAGCTGACCATATTGTTGATATAATCATGAGCTGGAAACTGTACCTTTTGGAGCCCGTTGAGATTGGCAGCATGCTGCGTCCATGCCCGGTGCAGCGCCCAACCTCCAGGCAATTGATCACCAATGCCCTTGTCATTGCGATACAGCCGCAATTGATTTCCCTGCCACAGCGATGCCGCGTCGAACGGTTTGACAAACAACATGTCAGAATCGCAATACAAAATGCCGTCCTGCGACAGATGCGAAGCTATTGCAATGCGCCTGAGTTGTTGCACATGCCAACCGCGCATTGGCCATGTGCGGTTGGAATACCAGATCTTGCGAGAGGACGCCGAAAAACCCTGCCGCACGTTTTTCAACCAGCCGGGCAATATATCAAGCTCGTTGACGATGTGACGGTTGGGTGCAGCCAGAGACAAAAACTGCGCATAATCACCATTGTCGACAAGGATATAATGGTCCGGCCGACCAGCAACGAATTGGTCAACACTGTCACAAAGCAGCCGGCAATGCTCAAAGTCACCGGAATAACTGGGCGTTACCAAGGCTGTACTGGCAACAGATTTCACGTCCCTGCCCCGTTTTTTGGCCCGTTTTTGGGACCAAAAATCTTCTGCATCAGCATCCGCGACAAAAACAACGGATTGCCAATCATATAGCGCCGCCACATACGCTTCGGTTCCAGCCACAGGCGATACAACCACTCCCCTCGCGACTTGATCAACCATTGTGGTGCTCTGGTGATCGTGCCTGAAGTGAAATCCAACAAGGCTCCAACACCGATGCACACAGCCGCGTGGTCGCTGGTGCAATTTTCTGCGATCCAATTTTCCTGTTTGGGGTTTCCAAACGCAACCAACAAGATGTCTGGGCGTTGCTGTTTCAACTGGGCCAGAATGGCTTCCTCGCCGGCATTATCAAAATATCCATCGCTGATAACGTTGAACTCGTGTTGAGAATATTGTTGGGAAAATCGCTGAGCCGCCAGGTCTGCAATGCCGGGGCGTGCACCCAGAAGGGCAATTTTTCGACCCGCGGTTAAACGGGACAACAATGCGGGTATGAAGTCCGTTCCATTCAAGTTTTCAGGAAAGGCCGACCCGTAAAGTATTCGGGCTCCCAGATCGAGACCAACTCCGTCCGACAACACGGTGAATTGCTGCAACGTATTGCAATAGTTCTGGTCGCTGTAGGCGATGTTGGCACCATGGGCGTTAAGGAACGACAATTTGCGATGACCACCATCATCAATGTCCCGTTGGATCTCCGCGACTGCTGCGGTGCAGGTTGCTGCCCAGACGTTCACTCCCAATATGTCATGAGTGCGATGATCCTCGTCCGCATGGCGATCCGATATCGGTGCTAACCCCAAAAATGTTTCGGCTGCATCACTCATCGGTTCGCTTACAATCCTTGTACAATGCGCATCATTACGACCTGAACATCGCTATTTTAGTCGTAAAACCCTGCAAATTAGTGAAAAACAGCAAGGTTTGGTTAAGAAAAACGCCATCCGGTTAAGTGTTTTTCGCCGCTCGTCACTTTCAAAATTGCAGGCTGTCAATTCCGCGTTTCAATCCCTCATCCATTGAAGATTTTTGTTTGGCAAAGAATTCTGATCCGTCGATCCGTGGCAACTGTCCGGATTTTGACAGCTCAACCAGTTGCACAAGAGCCCTTGCAAATTCTGCCGCATCGTCAGCGGCCCGGCAGTTAGATGGAATTTCATCAATTCCGCGCAACGACGAAGCCGTTACAACACAAGGATGTCCGGCCTGAAAAGCCTCAATCGTTTTCAACTGAACCCCGGTACCGCCACGACTGACAAGCGGCACAATATGGGCTGAGTTTAAAAACGCCTCTGCACTGTCAACACGGCCCAAAAAGGTGAATTGAGGGCCTAAATCCAATTCAGCCTCCGGCATGCTTCCCGCGATTGCGATTTTCATCGAAGCGGGCAGCAGAGGTCCAACTTCCTCAATGAACCATTTCAGACCAGAAAAATTGGGTTGCCAGGACCAAGTGCCAATCAGACCGGCATCATATTTCTTGTCTGCCGTTGCGCGCGCTTCACCGACCTGCGGCACAATGAGCGGCAGCGAACTTCCCTGCTCTGGCTTCAGACTGTGTCCAACCACATCGGCGTCGCTGAAGGTCCAGACGAAATTCGCGTCCGCGCAAAGCTTCTCCTCCAAAGGCTTCAACAACCGAGCATCCCGCTGATACAGCCACCGCTGCAACGATGATCCAACCGCTTGCGCATTCTGACTGGCCGACTGGTGCTCAACATTATGAGCGACATAGATATGGGGAACGGTTTGCAATTGAGGAAACACGGCAGCCATCTGATAGGAATTCAGAATATAACCATCAAACGGGCCAGCCAGTGCGATCACGTCATCAAGCGCAGAGCCGGAGAAATCAGCCAGTTTGGCAGCAGCATAAGGCAGCCCGTGCCGTATCGCCTGTGCCAACCAGATCAGTTTATCCTTGGCACCTGCAGTTGAATTTTCCAGTTCGCGCCTACCCAGTACAATTACGTCATCCTGGTTGCTTGCCTTCTGGCGTGGCAGATTAAAACCAATCACCACCACCTCATGTCCCATGCCCCGCAATCCCGATAGAATCGCATCATTGGCAATTTCGAACCCGGTTGTTGGAACGCCGTCGGGAACAATCGATGTGAAAAACGCCAGTCTCATTAGGTGTGCCGGTTGTGCCTGCAAAGTTTGAACCATCGTCACACAGGCAAACGAGTATTTCGTTAATCTGCCCGGTCTAATATCCGCAAATCAATTGATGGACCTATGACAATGATGGCCGCACAGCCTCCGGGCGAAAACGACATTGAGATTGTTTGGCAACACCACGCCTGCCCACCGCAGGATGTCCAGATCGTGGTGACAATTCCAACATTCAAACGGCCTGATCACCTGCGCATTACCCTCAGTTCCGCAATCAATCAGACACTTGCAAAACCCTATGCAATCGTCGTTATGGACAACCACCCGGAAGGTTCACAAGGCGCTGCGGCGGCACAACAACTGCTCGCTGAAAACAACATTTCAGCGACCGTTATCCTGGCCCATCGCCGCGGCAATTGTGCTGCCTACAATGCCGGCTTTCACACGGCCCTGACGGCCTATCCCGATGCCCGCTGGATTCAGATCATCGACGATGATGAGATTGCTCATCCTGACTGGTTGGAAAAGCAGGTTGAAGTGGCAGAATCAACAAATGCTGATTTTTGCGGCGCACCCCAACATCCGATATTTGACGGCGGCGAACATCAGGTCTGGCAAAAACATCCCGTCTTCCAGCCGCCATTTAGTCATACGGGACCTGTGCCAATCCTCTATTCCTCCGGCAATGTGCTGATTTCTACCCAGCGTCTCAGGCAGCATCAACATCCCTGGCTGGACGAAATATTCAATTTTCTCGGTGGTGGAGACAGTGACTTTTTCAGCCGCGCCAAGGCGCAGGGAGCAACATTTGCATGGTGTGCAGAAGCCGGTGTTGATGAAACCACACCTTTGCGACGAACCGAATTATCCTGGCTCAATTCGCGCAGCCTTCGAAATGGCTCGATTTCAGCATTGATACAAAAGCGGGGTGACGTCTCCGCGCTCGATCACATGAAGCGGATTGTTAAGTCTTGCCTGTTGCTGGCTGCGTCTCCTTACCGTTCGTTAATACTGTTTGTTAACAAAGGCTCGCTTATCATGGCGCTCAATCCGATGAATGTCGCCCTCGGGCGCTTGCTGATGGAATTCGGTTTTGCCAACGAGCAATACAGAGCCGCCGACAAGAACTGACCCCGCAATATCAAATTGGCGGGCGCAATGACGCTCGCCCACGATCACAGCCAGATCTGGTATCGCCCGATCCCAGCGCCGCGCGCCAGCTGGTGGCCATCGGCGTTAATTTTGACAATTGTCCTGATTTCGTTTCGCCCGTTCACCAGCGCCGACATCAATTTGCCAGGTCAACAACCTGCGAGTGGAGATATAGTCAATCAGATGGGATTTGGCTTGCTTGGCCTGATCTGCCTCTATTTTCTTGCCAAAAAAACCTGCAGCAATTCGATCAACGCCCTGCTCCATCCGCTTTGGATTGTGATGCTGCCTGTCCTGGTGATTTCGGTTTTCAATGCCGATAATCCGATGGGTGCAGCCCGCGCTATGGTGTTTTCAATCATCGTGGTACTGGCCGCAGCGACAGCCCTGAGCCAGCCGCGCAATCTGTCAGAACTTGTCTCGGCGTTGACCATGGCAAGTGCCGTGACCATTGGCCTGTGTTATTTCGCCGTCTTCGCCGTTCCCGCCCACGGAATTCATGAAGGATCCGGTATGGAAGCCTTCCATGGCGGGCTTTGGCGCGGCGTCTATGATCACAAAAACGTCGCCGCCTATGTGCTGGGAAGTCTTGCCCTGTTTGGCTGGTTTGCAGCGCGAAACGGCAGGCCACTGATGGGCGTATTGATATCGGTGGCGGCAATGGCTTTCGTTTTCCAGGCAGGGTCAAAAACCGTACTCATCATTCTCCCGGCCAGCATAATTGTTGTCTCCCTTGCCCATTGGGTCACCTGGCGACCATTAAAAGCGTTGATCCTGATCATGCCAGTTGCCGTATTGGCGACGATAACGCTGGGCGCGGTGATCTTCCCGCCAATTCTTGATCAAGTGCACGTGCACCTTCCCGGCCTGACATATACCGGACGAACCGATATCTGGACTTTTGGCCTGGACAGTCTGATCAAGTCACCTTGGCTGGGCTACGGATTTGAGAGTTTCTGGAACACGCCTCGCGTCGTCAATATGGTTCAACCCATTGATTTAAATTGGGATGTTCGCGGTATTGTGCACGGCCACAATTCCTGGCTCGACGCGGCTTTAGCATTTGGCATTCCCGGCGCCATGCTGTTGGTGGTGATTTTGATTATTTTACCGCTGGTGGATTATTGCCGCATTCCCGACAGCGGCAATGCGGGCAAATTGGGTCACCTCTTCATTACGATCTGGATTTTCACCGCCTTTGGCGCTTGTTTGGAAAGCTTTTTCTTCCGACGCGCCGATCCGGTGTGGTTCTGTATGTTAATCGCCATCATCGGCTTACGGCTCACCGCCCATATGAGCCGCCAACATATTGGCGCCCCAAAGGGCCGGTAACCGTCCATTTACGGCCCTGGTGTAGGATTTGTTTACCATCAATCTGGCTTTGGTCATTTCAACAGGCCGATAAAACGGGACGGAAACTCTGGGCATGAAAAATCAACTCTCGCGACGCATGGCGATAATCTCCGGCCTTAGTGCCGCCGGGTCGTTTCTCGTCGGCTGCAATTCCAGCCGCATGATCGACACAACTACAACTGGTTCGGTCAGCAGCAGGTCGCGCCGTCCGGCCATCGGTGTTGATGCCAACCTGAGATCGTCAGCGCGCATGTATGCTGAACAAGTTGACGCTGACTACACGCTGGCTGCGGTCCCTTATGAAGAGATGGAGGGCCGGTTTCGCCGCCAGCGTGTGGTCAATCGTACCGGCATGGAACCAGGCACGATTCTGGTCGATCCCCACAATCACCACGCCTATTATGTACTCAGCAACGATGAAGCCGTGCGCTATGGAATCGGGGTCGGCAAGGCTGGGTTCGAATGGACCGGCGACGCGGTGATTGGCCGCAAAGCCAAATGGCCTCGCTGGACACCTCCATCAGAAATGATCGACCGGGCACCGGAGCTTGAAAAATACCGCAATGGCATGGATGGCGGACTTGAAAATCCGCTCGGCGCGCGCGCCCTTTATCTGTTTGCCGGTGGCCGCGATACGCTCTATCGCCTGCACGGCACGCCAGAATGGAAGTCGATTGGCAAATCCATGTCATCGGGGTGCATTCGCTTCCTGAACCAGGATGTGATTGATCTGTTCAACCGCGTACCAGTCGGAACCCGGGTTCGGGTGATCTGAGAATTCCGCACACCAAAAACTTGCCTATCTCCCCATAAAAGCCGGGTGATGGCGGTATCATTGCCCGCAGGATTGCTTTATGAGAACGGCAAATCTTGCCACTTTTTGGAAATTGCATGATACGGCCCACGCTTTCTGCGTTTGCTGACCGCCTGTCACTGGGTGATCGCAAACCGCGGGATTTAACTGAATTTACGCCAGCCCGCATCAAGACAGAGATTCTATCTGGTCTGACGGTTGCCCTTGCCCTGGTACCGGAAGCTGTTGCTTTCGCATTTGTCGCCGGTGTGCATCCGCTTGTTGGACTTTATGCCGCCTTTATCGTTGGCCTGATTACCGCCCTGTTCGGCGGTCGGCCGGGGATGATTTCAGGTGCCACGGGTGCCCTGGCGGTTGTCATGGTTGCTCTGGTTGCCCAGCACGGCGTGGAATATCTTTTCGCAACCGTCGTGTTGATGGGAATTCTGCAGATCCTTGCCGGCATCTTCCGACTGGGTAAATTCATTCGACTGGTCCCCCATCCGGTCATGCTGGGTTTCGTCAACGGTCTGGCCATCGTAATTTTTCTGGCTCAGATGACCCAGTTCAAAATACCGGGTAGCGATGGAAGCAAAGTCTGGATGAGCGGTACGCCACTGGCCATGATGATCGGTCTGGTCTGCCTGACCATGGCGATCATCTACCTGTTTCCAAAATTCACCAAAGCCATCCCTGCCCCACTGGCCGGCATTGGCATCGTGGCCGCACTTGTTATCGCGTTCGGGCTTGATGTTCCGCGCGTCGGTGACCTTGCCTCCATCCAGGGCGGTCTGCCGCCCTTCCACATTCCGCAGGTCCCGCTGACCCTCGAAACATTTCAGATCATTTTGCCCTATGCATTGATCCTCGCGGCAATTGGCCTGATCGAAAGCCTGTTGACCCTCAACCTTGTCGGCGAAATCACTGGCAAGTCGGGCGGTGCTTCTCAAGAATGTCTGGCCCAGGGTGCGGCAAATACCGTCACTGGCCTGTTTGGCGGCATGGGCGGTTGCGCGATGATTGGTCAGTCAATGATCAACGTCAAATCCGGCGGCCGCACCCGGCTGTCCGGCATCGCTGCGGCACTGTTTCTGTTGGCCTTCATTCTTGTCGCCTCACAGTTGATTGAGCAGATCCCCCTCGCCGCGCTTGTCGGTGTGATGTTCATGGTGGTGATCGGCACATTTGCCTGGCACAGCCTGCGCATATTCGGCAAAATTCCGTTCACCGACGCCGTGGTCATCGTGCTGGTTACCGCCGTCACCGTGGCCACCGACCTTGCCGTGGCTGTCATTGTTGGCGTCATTGTTTCTGCATTGGCCTATGCCTGGCAGAATGCCACGCGCATTCATGTGAGAATCGACAAGTCGCTGGAAGGAACCAAGGTTTACGGCATTGAAGGTCCATTGTTCTTTGGTTCCGCCGATGGTTTCGCTGAAATCTTCACGCCTGATGATGACCCTGATCTTGTTATTGTCGACTTCATGAACAGCCGGGTGGTCGATCAGTCCGCCCTGCAGGCCATTGAAGCGATGGCAACGCGCTATGAAAAACGCGGCAAGCAATTGCAATTGCGGCATCTGTCGCGCGACTGCCACAAACTGCTCAATCGTGCCGGTCAGTTGATTGTCGATTCAGATGATGATCCGGATTACGGCCTGCCGGTGGATTATGATGTGCGCACCGGCAGATTGGGCGGAGGCCACTAAAACCTTGTTGCCCATCAGGTACGTAAGGCAGGCAGGCCAATGCCGACCGCCTCAAATCCGCCGTCTGCAGCCAGCAATTGACCAGTAATGAAACTGGCATCGGATGACGCCAGATAACAGATGGCACTGGCGACCTCATCTTCGCTGCCATAGCGGTTGAGCGGCAAGGCATCGTGATAGGCGGCGCGAATTTCCGGCGTGTGAACGGCAAGCGCCAGTTTCGTATTGACGGGACCCGGCGCAACACAATTGGCCCGAATGCCCAATTCGCCAAGCTCGGCGGCCTGTTGCAGGGTCAGTTGAATGACCGCCGCCTTGGATGTGCCATAAGCAACCCGCAGCGTACTGGCCCGCAAGCCGGAAATCGAAGCGATATTGACGATCGACGCATGGCTTGTCTTGGCGGTTTCTGCGAGCAGCGGTAACAGCGCCTGACTGACCAGAAACACCCCGTCGAGATTGGTTTCCATGACCCGGCGCCAGCGCTCAAAACTGGTCTGTGCAAGAGGGCCGAAATCAGCAACACCAGCATTGTTGATCAACGCGTTACAACTGCCAAATTCCTGTTCGATGAGTTTGGCCATCGCATCCACTTGCTCGGGAATCGACACGTCATAAATCAATGCTTTGACGGCATCGCCAAATTCCTGCGCTGCTTCAACCAAGACCTCTCCATCGCGATCAACCATGGCAACCTTCATGCCCTGATCGACAAACCGCCGGGTTGTCGCTAGTCCGATCCCGCGCGCTGCGCCGGTAACAACCGCCACACCGGTCATTTTGAAGCTCCCAGCCAACTGGCAAAACCATCAACAACCTGGTCGATATCGGCGGTTTCAAAATCGAGATGCGCAACCAGTCGTGTTGTCCTTTTGGCCCCAAACGGTTCAGTCGTGATCATCCCCCGTGCCAACATATGCTCAGACAGTGAACCCTTCCCTTCACCGGCAATATCAATCCACACCATGTTGGTTTGAACCTTGTCGAGCTCGATTTCCAACCCGGGAATTTCTGCCAGACGCTGTGCCATGGTCCAGGCGTTGGCATGATCTTCGGCCAGCCGGTCGATATTGTGCTGCAAGGCATAAAGACCACATGCGGCGAGGACACCCACCTGGCGCATGCCACCACCCAGCAGTTTGCGCACCCGATGGGCCTGACGGATTAAATCTTTCGGACCGCACAAGACCGACCCGATCGGCGCCCCCAATCCTTTCGACAGGCATAATGAAACGCTGTCGGCACACTCAACCAGATCGGCGGCTGGTGTCCCGGACTTTACCACCGCGTTCATCAGGCGGGCTCCGTCGATATGCAGTTTCATATTGTTGGCATGGGCGACTGTTGCAGTGCGCTGAATTTCATCCTGATCCATCACCATGCCACTATAAGTGTTCTCCACGCAGACCAACTTCGACACCGCATAGTGAGGATCGTCGGCCTGGATTGCGCCTTCCACATCGGCTGCGTTCAACCCACCCTTCTCATTGAGCTGCAAATGCCGTGGAGAAATCCCACCCAGCACGGCAGCACCCCCGGCTTCAAGACTCGATATGTGGTAATTCACTCCGCCGATATATTCATCACCGCGCCCGCAATGACAGAGCAAAGCGGTCAGGTTGCTCTGCGTGCCCGAAGAGACAAAAATACCCGCCTCTTTGCCGAGCAAATCGGCAACGCTTTCTTCAAGTGCACTGACGGTTGGATCATCGCCAAAAACATCGTCGCCAACTTCGGCATTGGCCATGGCTTCGCGCATTCCGGCGGTTGGGCGGGTTACAGTATCGCTGCGCAGGTCTATCAGGCGATTGCTGGTTGTGACCTTGGGCATGGAGGCATACATGGACAGGCTTTCTGTAGTTGACCGGCCGACAGATCAGCCAGAAATTTGAAGAACCAGTCTCCGGTGCATGATGGGGCTCACTCAGTCAAGAGCCAATGAACTTGGTACGATTTCCGGCCGACCCAAATTGCCTGTCAGGCTATCAGCTTGCGACAAGGATTTCAGAAACGCCAACAGATCGGCAAATTCCTGATCCGACAGCTTTACCGCCGGCAATTTGTTGCTTGCCTTCAACTCATCAACACTGGTCTGCACCGCGTTTGGCAGCGATTTGCCTGCGCTGCGTTTTGCAACGAACGCCTGCAAACCTGCCACCGGATCAAGATGCGCGTTCATAAATCCTGCCAATGTTTCATAGCTCCCCGCATGACCATAGGGTGCGGTCCATTCGACATTGCGCAATGAAGGTGTGCGGCGATGGTATTTATCTGAATCATTGCCAGTCAGTTTTGAACGGTCCTGATGCAAATCAACCGTGTCGCCGGTGGCGAACAGGTCAACGTCAAACCGCCATAATGGCATGGCGACCGGGTGAAATCCGTGATCGGTCTGAAACGGCCCACTATGACATGAACTGCAACCCGCCTTGCCGTAAAACGTGTCCATGCCACGGGTCTGCGACGGCGAAAGTGCTGCTTTTTCGCCCCTAAGCCACGCATCAAACGGGGTACTGTCACTTCGCCATTCCGTCCCGACAAATGCCGAGATCGCATTGGCAATATGGGTGATGTTGATCTGCTCCCGAGAATTCAGTTTTGGATAAGCGGCCTTGAATGGCTGCCAGTATTCTTCCAGATATTGCACGCGCTCGGTTAACGCCTGCCAGATGGCTCTGTTGCCCAAATGTGCAACGGCCTTCACATCATTGTCGACGGTGCCGACCAGTTCGTCCCCTGTAACAGCTGGAAATAATGCCTGTACGGCCAGCACATCCTGCAACCCATCGGGCAATTGGTCCCCGGCTGGAGACAAAAAACTGCCATCGCTGCGTTCCGCAACTCGGCCATCGCCAAACATAATGGTGAATTCCCGGGCACCGAGATTAAAAAGGGCCGGCGCATGTTTTGCCGATGGCTTCAACGCCTCATAGAGCGGCAATCCGTTGATCGCCAGATCATCACCCTCATTATCACCCTTATCATCAGGCACCTGATCGGTGCGAAACCCATTGGACGATGCTCGGTCAGGATTATGACAGGTTGCGCAGGAAACCCTGTAAGTTCCCGACAGAACCCGGTCGTAGAACAACAATTGTCCCAGTTTCACCATTTGCGGTGAATAGGTCCGATAGTCTTGTTCCTGCACAGGCTTTGGAAATTTCAAGGCGTCAGCATGACCACTTCCAGCGTGACCGCCAATCAGCGTGGTCAGGCTCAGTAACAAGGTCGCAAGAGGTTTCAAACTTCGATCGTGCCTCTTGCAAATTCGGCCGCATAGCCGCCAATGCGCCCGCTGACAAAGACACCTTCACGGATTTCCATTTCCAGAGTAATCAGCGACGGGCGACCCATTTCAACCCCCTGCTCGATCTGGCAAATGTGAAGCCCATCGCGCAGGTCGTCAAACTTGATCAACGCTCCGGCCAAAGAAGAAACTGCTGATCCGGTGGCCGGATCTTCTGGAATTCCGGCATCCGGGGCAAACATGCGCGCTCTAAAATGATTATTGTGCCCGCCGGTTTCGCGGCAGTAAACAAAGGCTGAATTGTGATCATGCAGGCCAAACCCTTGATTCCATAGATTCAGCACGGGCTTGGCTTCCGCCAGTGCTGCGAGATCGCGAACCGGCACCAGCGTATAGGGCAAGCCCCCATCAAAATTCGAGATCAGGTGATTTTCAAATCCGATCTCCTGGGAATCAATCGACAACGCCGCAGCGATGGCTTCCTTGTTATCCGGCCCGTGGATTTGTTTTGACAGCACCGGCAAATCAAATTCGGCATAGGCAGCTTCGCCACCGAAGCGAACCGCACAGCGCACCGGCCCGACATTCTCCTCCAATACGATTATCCCCTGCCCGACGCTTTCCAGACCTTTTTCAACCGCAAGCGCAACAGCTCCCCCGACCGTCGGGTGTCCGGCGAAGGGCAGTTCATTTTGAGGCACGAAAATACGCATTCTGGCTGAATGGTTCGGGTCTTCCGGCGGCATCAAAAACACCGTTTCTGAAAAATTGAATTCGCGCGCAATTGCCTGCATATCAGCCGTTTCCAACCCATCACAATCGAGCACAACGCCCAATTGATTGTCCGCCAGAGTCTTGTCAGAAAACACATCATAAATCGCAAAACGGCGTTGCATGTCCGGCTCCTAGACCAATGTTGGATCGACTGTTCGATTGACCACGGCCTTAACCGTAAGCCCCTGTATGATGATGGAAAACAAGGCCACCGCATAGGTGCAGGTCAGTAACAAGGGCTTGTGCTCGATGGCCGGCAGCGAGAGTGCCAGCGCCACGGATATGCCTCCGCGCAAACCGCCCCAGGTCAGAACCGGGATTGCGCCAGTCGTAAAGGTCTGACGCACCGACAATAATAATATTGGTGTTGAAACCGAGATGAAGCGCGAGAACAACACCAGCGGGATGGTCGCAATTGCCAACCAGGTAAACGACGGATCCAGAGAGATCACCAGCACTTCCAGGCCGATCAGCAGGAACAGCACGGAATTGAGAATTTCGTCAATCAATTCCCAAAAACTGAACATGCTTTTTTGAGTATGTTCGCTCATTGCAAGAGAAGCGCCACGATTACCAATCAGCAATCCGGTAACCACCACCGCGATGGGCCCCGACAGATGAAACCGCAAGGCAAGGGCATAGGTCGCAGCGACAATGCCAAGTGAGAGTAGAATTTCGATCATGTGTTCATCCATGGTCGACATGGCCCGGTAGGCAATCCATCCCGTAATTGCCCCCAGAACCGCACCGCCGATGGCTTCCACGACAAACAGTTTACCGATTTCCAAAACGGTGACGTTGGCGTCTCCTGTCGCCGTTGCAATCGACAACAGAATTACGAAAACAACCACCCCTACCCCGTCATTAAACAGGGATTCTCCGGCAATCTTTGCTTCCAGTGCAGCCGGTACGTTGATCGACTTCAACAGGCTGAGCACCGCCACAGGATCGGTTGGCGAGATGAGCGATCCGAAGACCAGGGCCTAGATAAAAGGCACCTGCATGCCAAATATCCCGGACAGAAAATACAGCCCGGTGCCGACGATGAAGGTCGACATCATCACCCCAAGCGAGGCCATCAGGCCGATCGCCCATGCCTGACTTCGCAGAAAGGAAAAATCCACATGCAAAGCGCCGGCAAACAACAGGAATGCCAACATGCCTTCCATCACGGTGGAATAGAAATCGATTTGCCCAATCGCCGCCTGTAGCGTGTCGGTGATGCCGAGTGCCGGGAACGCATATTCAAGCGCCAACAACGCCACCGATGCAACAAGCGCCATGACCAGCAGGCCGATTGTATGGGGCAATTTCAGCACCGTGTGGTTGAACCACCCGAAAAAACCCGACAGGGCCAACAGAAGAGCGGCAATTTCAAACAGTGACAGGGTCATCGGAATCCCAGCAATTTCGAGTAAGACAATTCAAACAATTTTCGTAACTACTCAGCTACCCTATTTCTGCTGCCATTAGGTGCGACAATTT
>JAALLE010000058.1 GCA_011087605.1 Hyphomicrobiales bacterium | reverse complement strand
AATATGGCGCATTACGACGCCGATGGTGCAGGAGCCATCCACACCATCCGCATGGTGTGCAGACCGCCTTTTTCCTGCAACCGGTCAACCATTTCCTGCGCCAACACGCCTTCGTAAAATCCTTCCCGACCTTCTTTGGCAATCACTTCCAGCGCCTTGGCCAATCCGGGATTGCGATGCAGGCTTCCCATTGCAGGCACTTCACCATCCTTGAGAAATATCGCCGCGAGGTTTTCATCCGACGCCACCATCTCGCGCGCTTTGACAAAATCAAAGTGGACCCTCTGGGAAATTGGATAACCGTTGCGCGCATAGTCAATTGCCGGCTGCAACAATTCACCCAACGGCATTCTTCCATGGTCGGCATTAAGCTGTGCCCAGGCATCAATCGCGCCGGGTACAATCACTGAATGTGCGGTCTTGCGTTCGATTTCGCTGACCCCCAGCTCCCTCAGCTTTTCATAAGAGGCAGCAGCAGGAGCCCGACCGGAGCCATTAAAGGCAATGACCTTGTTTTTACCTTCTGGCGCATAAAGCGCAAAACAATCACCACCAATGCCGGTTGATCCCGGTTCCACGACGCATTGCACCGCACAGGCTGCAATTGCGCCATCCATGGCGTTGCCGCCCGCCTTGATCACATCAATCGCCACCTGCGTTGACAGGGGATGAGACGTTGCAGCCATGCCATTGGTTGCCATGACCGGAGAGCGACCGGGAAGTTCGAGATCACGCATTTAGATTTCCTGAAATTTTATCAATTCGCCCGCAAAATTGCGGCATGGCGGCGTTATGCACAAAAGCTTGACCAAAATCCATTCCCTAGCGAGATTCAGATCGGTGACTTTAGTTGGAATACCCTTCAGAACTGGATTTCCACCTCATTCGGTGCGATAGCCAAGGCAGAAAATACAAATTCATAATTCGACCTGCAGGTTTCCTGAAAATGTCCCAAGTTGCCATTCACGATCTTTCGCAAATGTCTGATGACGAGCGGAACGTTTTGATGCAACGGGCAGAAGATGATCTTGCGCCCTTTCTCGAAAAAATTGCCCCTATTGTTGCCGCCGTGAAAGAAGAAGGTGACGCAGCTCTGGTCAGATTTGCAAAGCAGTTCGATGGGGCGGAATTTGACGCCTCAACTCTCGCCGCCAGCGACGCTGATTTCGAACGTGCATATGCCTCATTGGACTCGCAATTTGTCGATGTTCTGCGCTATTCAGCTGACAATATCCGACGTTTTCACGAACGCCAGGTGCCTGAAAAACAGTGGATGATGGAAATCCACGAAGGTGCGCAGGTTGGCGAACGGTTTACTCCCATTGATTCCGTCGCCTGCTATTCGCCGCGCGGCAAAGGCTCATTTCCTTCTGTAACACTGATGAGCATCATACCGGCTGTCGTTGCGGGCGTCCGTGATGTCATCGTGCTGACACCAGCCGGGCCGGATGGTGAAATTGACCCGGCCACCCTGGTTGCAGCCGACATTTCCGGCACCCGCAGGGTTTTCAAGGCAGGCGGTGCACAGGCCGTAGCCGCGGCCGCCTTTGGCACCCAGACCATTCCCAAATGCGTCAAGATTGAAGGCCCCGGCAGCCCCTGGCTCGCCGCCGCAAAGGTGTTACTGGCCAACCGCATTGATCCGGGCATGCCTGCAGGACCATCAGAATCCATCGTATTTGCCGACGATACAGCCAATCTGGACATCGCTGCGCTGGATACGATCATCGAATCCGAACATGGTGACGATTCGTCCGTATTTCTGGTCACCACTTCGCGGCAATTAGCCAATCAGGCAGCCAGGAAAATTCCCGAATACTGGCAGAAAATGAGCCAGGAACGCATCGACTATTCATCTGCGGTCTTGAACAGCACCAGCGGAGGAATTGTTTTGTGCAAGACCAATCAACAGGCCTACGACTTCATCAATGACTATGCACCGGAACATCTGCAAATATTGTCCAAGTCACCGCACGGTCACGTGGATCACATCCGCAACGCGGCGGAAATTCTGCTTGGAGAAGATACGCCGGGCTCGATTGCCAATTACATGATGGGACCAAATTGCGTCCTTCCAACCTCCGGTGCCGCCAAAACCCGTTCGCCACTTGGCGTCATGAACTTCATGAAATCCTGCTCGATTGGTGAATTGTCGCGCAGCGGATATCAGGATATGGCCCCCCGAACCGAAATCTTTGCCAATTATGAAGGGTTCGATGCCCACGCCAATGCCGTCGGCGAATTGCGCAAAAAAGCATTTGGAAACGGTTAGAGGCGCGCCTTGTGGGCTTCCACCAGGGCGGCGCTGACCATAATATCGAGATGCGCCCCGCCGCCATTCTTAAAAACCGTGATCTCTTCGCCCGAATTGCGACCAACTGTTCCCGCCACGAGCCGATGCAGGTCACCCTTCGCCGCATCGCGATTAATAATGCCCGCAGCCATTGGAATGGTAAATTCGCCAATATGGTCCAATGTGGTGTCGAAGCTGTCGACAAACCAGCTGGCTCTGTGATGCAGATCGTCATCGACTTCGCGCATGTCGGCTTTATAGGCGCCAACCAGATCAACATGGGTTCCCGGTGCTACCAACGCCCCTTTCAGAACAGGATCATTGGTCATCGTGGCACAACAGATAATGTCGGCCTTTGCCACGCTGTCATCCAGATCGGCTACCACCGTTACTGATTGTGGCAGATCATCAAGCGCGTCGGCCACTGCCTGTGCCCGCGATGCGGTCCGGTTCCAGATCAACACCGTCTCAAGCGACGGGCGGGCGACCAGATGAGCCCGGATCAGCGGTTCCGCCATCGTCCCGGCCCCAACCATCAGCAGGGTTTTGCTATCTTTGCGCGACAAAAGTGTGCTGCCTAACGCGCTGTCTCCTGCAGTTTTCCAAGCCGTGACCTCTGTCCCATCAACCAGCGCCGACAATTCACCGCTATGGGCATCAAACAATATGATCTGGGCGTGAATACTGGGCAAAGGTGGTGTGCGGTTGGGATTGTCCGGCACTACGGTTGCCGCCTTCACACCGGCGGCCAGACCGTCCACAAATGCGCTGCGCACCAACATGGTCTTGTTCCCCGCGTGAACAAATGTATCGCCAATATCGGCGGTTGGCAGCTGATGTCCGGCACGAATGGCCTCAATCACCAGCGGCCAACTGGCGACGGCGCGAATATCTTCCGCGGTCAGATTGGTTATCTGGCTCATTCAAATACGATAGCCGGTGCAGCAGGCTGGTCAACTGACAGCGTCTCGGCAATCTTGATCGCAATCTGGTTGTAGATTTCGGCGTGCGGACCATCGGGACTATCAGCAACAACCGGAGTTCCCGCATCAGATTTTGCTCTGATATCCATATGCAGCGGAACTCCGCCCAGAAACTGAACGCCCAGACGGGTCGCCTCTTCCTGCGCACCACCATGACCAAAAATATCTGACCGTTCACCGCATTTTGGGCATACAAAAGTGCTCATGTTTTCGACAATTCCAAGGATCGGAACATTGACCTTCTTAAACATGTTGAGACCCTTGCGAGCATCGATCAATGACAGGTCCTGCGGCGTGGAAACGATCACAGCTCCGGCCAGAGGTACCTGTTGCGCCATGGTCAGCTGTGCGTCACCGGTGCCCGGTGGCATATCGACTACCAGCACATCCAGGGGTGCCCAATCGACCTCCCGCAGCAATTGCGTCAATGCCGATATCACCATTGGCCCACGCCAGATCATGGGCGTGTCTTCAGCCACGAGAAAGCCAATTGACATGACTTTCAATCCAAACACTTCAATCGGTTTCAGGGTCCGACCTTCCGCCTCGGGCTTGCCGTTAATGCCGACCAGACGTGGCAACGAAGGACCGTAAATATCGGCATCCATCACGCCGACCTTCAGTCCCTGGTTCAAGAGGCCGAGCGCCAGATTGATCGCGGTGGTTGATTTGCCAACACCGCCCTTGCCGGAAGCCACTGCGATGATGTGTTTTACCCCTTCAACACCAGGCTTTTCACCTCCCGCTGCGGCCGCCGCCGGCGGCGATGGCGGCGGCGCGGTCGCCGCAGTCGCCGCAGTCGCCGCAGCTGGACGGCCTGGAGGAGCACTTGGCTGTCCCGCGCCCATCTTGCGTTCTGCGGTCAGCGCAACCATCGCCGAAGCCACTCCGTCGATTGCTTCAACCGCCGCCTGAGCTTGCCCGCGCAACGGTTCAAGTGCCTGCGCCTGATCAGCAGGCACAGTAAGGGAGAACATCACCTTGGCACCAGCATCGCCTGCGGTCAGGAAGGGATCGGACACCATGCCCAGTGAGACGATATCCTGGCTCTTGCCATTGGCCGATGACGGCATCATCACGCTGGCAAGGGTATCCATAATTTGTTGTTTAGTTACGGTCATATAGAAACATTCGTTGAATCAATTTTTAAGGAATAGTCAGCCGAGAATCGAACCCAGTTGCATGGCGATGCCCATATCGCCTTCAACTTTCAATTTACCCGACATGAAGGCCATCTGAGCATTTTCTTCACCTGCTGCGATGGCTTCGAACACATCCATATCGACAATCACGGTGCAGTCCGCTTCGCCGTCGTCATTGCTGACAACCGCTGGGTCTGCGACACCGTCGATGGCCAGCTGGCCGTCGTCTCCAAAATCGAACTTGACGGTCTTGCCGTCGATGGCACCCTTTTCAGCAACCCGTTTTGTCATTTCGGCGGTGATTTCTTCCAATGTCATGTCAATTCCTCGCATTTGCCCGATGCTTGTGTGGATCGGAAATCTGATTACCTTGCCCTGTCATAGAACAAGCGTCATAGTCAACATACTCATGGGTATGTTTGATGCCCATTTCAACCAGAGGATCAAGTTATGCGTGAAGCGGTCATCGTCTCCACAGCCCGAACTCCAATTGGCAAGGCCTATCGCGGCGCCTTCAATAACACGCCATCGCAATCCCTGGGAGGTCATGCCATCCAACATGCTGTCGCCCGCGCGGGCATCGATCCGGCTGAGGTGGATGACGTGATCATGGGCGCAGCTCTTCAACAGGGAGTGCAGGGATCAAACATCGGGCGGCAGGCCGCGCTGAAAGCCGGATTGCCGGTGACGGTTTCCGGCATGTCACTGGACCGCCAATGCGCCTCCGGCATGATGGCCATTGCGACGGCCGCCAAACAGGTGGTGCACGACAACATGCCGGTCTGTGTCGGTGGTGGTGTGGAAAGCATCTCCATGGTGCAGACGCCGGAGCTGCGTGTCGGTGCCGACAAGTCGCTGGTGGCCATGCACCCTCACATTTACATGTCGATGTTGGAAACCGCCGAAGTGGTGGCTGACCGTTACGGAATTTCCCGCGAGGCGATGGACGAATACGGCCTGCAGTCACAAATGCGCACTGCAGCAGCCCAGGAAGCCGGGAAATTCGATGATGAGATCGTTGCCCTGCCCTCCACCATGGTGATGGTCAATAAGGAAACCAAGGAAACGTCTGAACACGATGTGAGCCTCGACAAGGATGAGGGAAATCGCCCGTCAACGACTCTGGACGGCCTGAACGGCTTGAAACCGGTTCTGGGAGACGACAAGACCATCACCGCCGGCAACGCTTCGCAGCTTTCAGACGGGGCATCTGCTGCCGTGGTGATGGAAGCCAAAGATGCAGAAAAGCGTGGCATCAATCCGCTCGGCGCCTATCGCGGCATGGCGGTCGCCGGACTTGAGCCCGATGAAATGGGCATCGGACCGATCCATGCGGTGCCGAAACTCTTGCAACGCAACAATCTGACGGTCGATGACATCGATCTTTGGGAACTCAACGAAGCGTTTGCGGTACAGGTTCTGCATTGTCGCGATACGCTTGGAATTCCCGACGAATTGCTGAACGTCAATGGCGGGGCCATCTCGATTGGTCATCCCTACGGCATGAGCGGTGCCCGCATGGTTGGCCACGCATTGATTGAGGGCAAGCGCCGTGGGGCCAAATATGTTGTCTGCACCATGTGTGTCGGCGGCGGTATGGGGGCTGCTGGCCTGTTTGAGGTCTATTGAGCGGCGCCCCATGGCTTTGATCGAGCTTGAAAATGCAGGAAAAGTTGCCACCATCAGGATTAACCGTCCTGAAGCACGCAATGCCATGAGCCGCGACATGTGGCCGAAGCTGCTGGACATTCTTACTCAACTTCAAAACGACGAATCTGTTGGATGTGTTGTTCTGACCGGGGCCGATCCAGCCTTCTGCGCCGGAGGCGACGTCAAGGCCATGGTGGAGCGGGCCGAAGGTGGCAATCAAAAGTCGGTCGAAGAAGAAACCAAATTATTGCGCGGTTACATGGAATGCGCCCGTCTGTTGCATGAAATGCCGAAGCCGACCTTGGCGGCAATCAATGGCGCCTGTGCAGGGGCTGGATTTGCCTTGGCTCTTTCCTGCGATCTGCGCATTGCCAAACGCTCCGCCAAATTTACCACTGCTTTCGCCCGGGTTGCCGGATCTGGCGATTTTGGCGGCTCCTACTTCCTGTCAAAAATGATCGGCACGGCAAAGGCGCGCGAACTGTATTATCTTGCCGACGCCTTTACCGCAGATCAGGCCGCCGCAATGGGTGTGGTCAACCGGGCTGTCGACGATCAAGATTTTGCCAACAACGTCACCGACTGGGCGCACCGACTGGCGAATGGTCCATCTGTCGCGCTGGCCTATATGAAAGAAAACATGAACCTGGCTGAACTGGGGTCACTGTCCGACACACTCGATCAGGAAGCTGCCAATATGGTGCGGGCCTTCCGCACCGAAGACCACAAAGAAGCCGCCAACGCCTTCGTTGAAAAGCGTCGCCCAGAGTTTAAAGGGAAATAAAATGACCAAGTCCGTCACAACCGAAATGCGCGGCGACGTCGCTGTTATTTGGATCGACAATCCGCCTGTGAATGCCCTGTCATTTCACGTCCGTCAGGGCATTGTTGAAGAACTGGCTGCCGCACAGGAGAGTGCCAAGGCGGCGGTTCTGGCAGGTCGCGGCGGAACATTCATCGCCGGCGCCGATATTCGTGAGTTTGGCAAACCCGTCATCGAACCAAGCCTGCCCGCCGCTCTGGAACAGGTCGAATCCAGCGGCATTCCCATTGTCGCAGCCGTCGAAGGCAACACCCTGGGCGGTGGGTTGGAAACCGCGCTCGCCTGTCATTACCGCGTCGCCAGTCCAAATGCCCGGTTGGGCCTGCCCGAGGTTAAACTGGGCCTGTTGCCCGGTGCCGGCGGCACACAACGCCTGCCCCGCCTGCTCCCCGATCTCAACGACACGATCACGATTGTCACATCAGGCAATCCGATCAACGGCACCAAAGCCGGGCAACTTGGCCTGGTCGATCAGGTTTCAGAAAACACCGTTGAAGCCGCCATTGAACTGGCCGCCGGCCTTGCTGATCAGGATTTTGACGACCGACGCCTGTCTAAAATCAACCTTGCAATGAGCGCCGACGTCGAGGCGGCTTTTGAAGCTGCAATTCCCGAAGTCAAAAAGCGTGCCCGAGGTGCAATTGCACCGGAACGTGCCCTGCAATCTATTCGCACCGCGTTCGAATTGCCCTTCGCCGACGGGATGAAGCAGGAGCGCCAGGGATTTTTCGATCTGGTGATCACAGACCAGTCAAAGGCCCTGCGACACATCTTTTTTGCCGAGCGCCAGTCCGCCAAACCATCAAGCGATGTCAGCGGTGCGCCTCGAAAGGTCAATAAAGTCGGTATTCTGGGTGCCGGCACGATGGGTGGCGGCATTGCCATGACCTACGCGGAAGCGGGCTATCCGGTCACCATGCTGGAAATGAGTGACGAAGCCCTCGACCGGGGTTTTGCGACGATGGAAGCCAACTGGTCCCGTGGCATTCGCTCGGGGCGGATCACTGCCGATGGTGTTGCAGAACGCATGGCGCGGCTGACCCGCACAACCGATTTTGCCGATCTTGCCGACTGCGATCTGATCATCGAAGCGGTGTTTGAAACAATGGACGTTAAACGCGAGGTATTTGGTAAACTCGACAAGGTTGCCAAAAAAGGCGCCGTGCTGGCCACCAACACCTCCTATCTCGACATCAATGAGATTGCCGCCCAGACCTCACGACCTGAAGACGTGCTTGGGATGCATTATTTCTCACCCGCCAATATCATGCCGCTGCTGGAGATTGTCCGGGCGGACAAGACCGCCGACGACGCTCTGCTGACGGCGCTCGACATGGCAAAAAAGACCCGCAAAACCCCGGCCATCGCCCGTGTTGGGCACGGCTTTATCGGCAATCGCATGCTGACCCCTTATCTGCGTCAGGCCAATCTTTTGATCCTTGAAGGCGCGTCGCCAGAACAGGTCGACAAAGCACTGAAAGATTTTGGCTGGGCCATGGGACCGATTTCGGTCAGCGATCTTGCTGGTCTCGATATCGGCTATAAATCCCGCAAGGATCAGGATCTCGACGAGCACGAAAAACTGGTCTATCGCGCCGCTGACCGTCTGGTTGAGGCTGGTCATCTGGGACAGAAATCCGGGTCGGGATTTTACACCTATGATCCCAAAACCCGCGCCCGCTCCGAGAACCCGGCTGCGACAAAAATCATTGATGAAGTTCGTGCCGAACTCGGCGTTAACATCCGCTCTATCAGCGATGAAGAAATTGTCGAACGCACCATGTTTGCCCTGGCCAATGAAGGCGCTCACGTCCTCGGCGAAGGCATTGCCCAGCGCGCCAGCGATATCGATGTCGTGTACAATCACGGCTACGGCTATCCCCGCTGGCGCGGCGGGCCGATGTTCTACGCCAGCACAATTGGTTTGCCGAAACTGGCCGAAAGACTTGCAGAATGGAGCGAGGGCAGTTCCGGCCAGCATTGGAACCCTTCCGACCTTCTGATGTCACTGGCTGAAGAAGGCAAGGATTTTGGCGATTATGACAAGGAAAATGCGTGACCAAGCTGTTTGATCTGGACGGCAAAACCGCGATTATCACCGGCTCGTCGCGCGGCATCGGCAAGGCGATTGCCGAGCAGATGGCAGCCCATGGGGCACGGGTGGTGATTTCATCCCGCAAGCAGCAGGCCTGCGATCAGGTTGCCGGCACGATCAATCAAAAACACGGCAATGGCACTGCTATGGCCATCGCCGCCAACATATCGAGCAAGCACGATCTGCAAAACCTGGTTGATCAGACCACCAAAACATTTGGCGACATTCACATCCTCGTCTGCAATGCCTCTTCCAATCCCTATTACGGGCCGATGGCCGAAATTGACGATGATCAGTTCAACAAAATCCTGACCAACAACGTGGTGGCCAACAATTGGCTGATCGGCATGGTTTCGCCACAGATGATCGAGCGCAAGGACGGTGCGGTGATTATTGTCTCGTCAATTGGAGGCCTAAAAGGCTCCGCCGTTCTGGGTGCCTATGGCATTTCCAAAGCGGCTGATTTTCAGTTGGCCCGCAATCTGTGTGTTGAATATGGCCGCCACAATGTGCGCATCAACTGCATTGCACCAGGGCTGATCAAAACCGATTTCGCCCGTGCCTTGTGGGAAAATCCTGACAATCTGAAAGCTGCCCTGTCACGCACCCCGATGCGGCGCATAGGCGAACCGGACGAAATCGCCGGTGCAGCAGTCTTTCTTGCCTCCGCCGCCGGCTCTTACGTCAATGGCCAGCAGATTGTCATCGACGGTGGTGCAACCATTACCTGAGGCCGATTCTCCTCCTGCGCTGACAATTCTTCACAGTCACGTTAGGGGGGCTGGAAGCGGCACACCAAAACCTCCTATGTGCGTTAAGCCAAGTTAAAGCCGATCGGCTTAAGCTGAATCAATGGAATCACATATGAGCAATGCAACCATGACTGAAACCGCCGGGACCAAGGCCAACGGACATATGAAATGGATCATAGCCGCTGCCTTGGTCGCTCTGTTTGCGGTGGCATATGTCTATCTTCCTGTCAGTGAATGGTTGACCGCCTTTCAAGATTGGGTCCAGGGGTTTGGTCCGCTGGGCTGGCTGATATTCATCGTCGTTTATGCGCTGACGTCGTTTGTTCTGATCCCCGGGTCGATCCTCAGCATCGGTGCCGGCGTGGCTTATGGATTATGGGCATTTCCACTGGTGATTATTGGTGCGGTCCTCGGCTCGGCAATTTCATTCCTTGCCGCGCGTTATGTCTTTCACGACCGGGTTCAGGAAAAGATCAACTCCTACCCTCGTTTCAAGGCCGTCAACGAAGCCATTCGCGATGAAGGCTGGAGAGTTGTCCTGCTGTTGCGCCTGTCGCCTGCCCTGCCGTTTTCCCTGCAAAACTGGTTTCTTGGCGTAATGCCGGTGGGCTTCTGGCCGGCCCAGATCGCCACACTATTTGGCATCATGCCCGGTACGTTGCTGTATATCTGGATCGCAAGTCTGGGTGGCGAGGCTGCAGCTGAAGGCGGAATGGATACCAGCATGGCCCGCTATGTGGTGCTCGGCCTCGGTCTGCTCGCAACTCTCATAGTAACCGTTGTGATCACAAAAAAAGCACAACAGAAACTGAAACAGTTCGCCGTCGACTAGCGGCGAGCGGCGAGCGGCGGCGGCTATCCGAGATCCGCGACATGCCAACGAAAACTACTTACCCTTCCACACCGGATCACGTTTTTCGGTGAAGGCGTTAAAACCTTCCATCATGTCCTCACTGCCATACAGTGTATCCACCGTACGCAATTGGCGCTGAGTAATGCGGTTCATCGTGTCCTGAAACTTTGAATCTTCGGCATCCCGGACAACTTCCTTGATGGCGGCGTAAACCAGCGGCGGGCCGCTTTCCAACAATCTGGCCATTTCCCATGCCTGATCCATCAGCTCGGAAGCCGGATGAATGTGGTTCACAAACCCCCACTTATGAGCTTCCTCCGCGTCCAGCCAGCGCCCGGTAAGCAACAGCTCCATGGCAATATGATAGGGAATGCGCTTCGGCAATTTGACAGAGGCGGCGTCCGCTACCGTTCCGGAACGAATTTCCGGCAGCGCAAAAGTCGCGTGGTCGGCAGCCAGAATGATGTCGCAGGACAAAGCAATTTCCAACCCCCCGCCACAGCAAATACCATTGACCGCCGCAATGATCGGTTTGTTCATTTCCCGCATTTCCTGCAGACCACCAAAACCGCCAACCCCGTAGTCGCCATCCACGGCATCGCTCTCGTCGCCGTCGACACTGGAGGCGGCTTTCAGGTCCCAGCCGGGACAAAAGAATTTTTCGGTCGAAGCAGTCAATATCGCCACCCTCATGTCCGGATCATCGCGGAATTTTTGAAAGATATCTCCCATGATCCGGCTGGTTGCCAGATCAATTGCATTAGCCTTGGGGCGGTCAATCGTAACCTCAAGAATGCCACCGACTTTGCGGGTTTTGATGGGTTCATCTGTCATTATCTGTCCTCTTAACAATCAGGGCATCGACAGCCACGCTGCCGAATTGAGTTGCAAATAGCGGATTTACATCCAGTTCTTCCAGCGTCCCGACATGGTCGGCTGCATAATTGGCGATGCACATGATATTGGCAATCAAGGCGTCGATATCGGCGGCATCAGTATCGCGATAACCTTCCAGCAGTCTGCCGATTTTCAGCCCTGCCAGAGCTCCACGAATGTCATCCTCGGTACACGGCAACAGCAGATTGGCGGTGTCGTCCAGCAGTTCCGTCAACACGCCACCGGCTCCGAAAGTCAGCACCAGGCCGCAAACCGGGTCGCGGGTCACACCGACCAGAAGTTCAGCCTGAGGCGGCGGGGCCATTTCTTCAACCAAAAAGCGGTCTGAATGTCTGGCCATCAATTGCAACGCCATCACCGCATCGGCAGTGGTCTCAATGCCAAGTCTGACCGCTCCAACTTCAGTCTTGTGGGCAATGCCCAACGCCTTGATGACCAATGGAAACTCCAACTCGGCCAGAGCTGTTTCCAATTCGGCCATATCAGACACGACAACACCTTTCGGTGTCACAAGGCCGGCGCGCGCCAGATCGGCCTTTGAAGCCGACTCGTCCAACGTCTTCAGATTTTTACAATCAGCCGCTGGTGTCAGCAGTTCCGGTGGCAGGTCCTGATCCCAGTTTGCCGCTATTTGTGCGGCTGCCTCGGCCGCGGCTATGGCATTTTCCAACCCGCAAAGCGGCGCAATACCCGCCTCAAAAAGCCCCGCTGCAATATCTTCCGGCATGGTTTCTGCCAGACTTGCAACATTGGCAGCGCGGGCACCGGTGGCCTCTACCGCGCTGACAAATGCCTCAAGCGCCGAACGCCAATCGGCGTCATCGCACCTGTCCCCACGCGGATAATCATTGACCAGAACTGCCAGATCAAATTGCGGTTCCAGGGCACAAATATACATCCGCCGCATCGCCTCCCAGTCGCCCCAGATAAATGTATTGTAATCAAGTGGATTGGAGACCGTGACAATTTCACCCAATTCGACCTTCAGAGCCGCCGCTTCGTCAGTTTGAAATGGTCGATAGGAAACATTGCGGCCCTGCGCAGCATCGGCCATTAGCGAAGCCTCTCCACCGCTGCAGGAAAGGGAAAGCAATTCGCGCCCGTTCGTCACGCCCCGCGCATGCAGCAATTTCAAGGTCTCCAACAGAATTTCCAGATTGTCGACACGGGCCACGCCGAGACGTTTAAACAGTGCATCATGGGCAGCATCCGATCCGGCCAGCGACGCTGTATGAGTCAGGGCTGCCGCCTTGGCCTGTTCCGACCGACCAACTTTCAAAACCACAATGGGTTTGCGCAACTCTCGGGCCCGCCGGGTCAGCCTCTCAAACGCCTTGACGTCGTCCAGGCCCTCAATATGCAGCCCAAGCGCCGTGATGCGCGGATCTTCCAGCCAGCCCAATCCGAGCTTTGAAATACCTTGTTGCGCCTGATTGCCCACCGTCATCAGCGCCGCCACTGGCAGGCCCCGCCGCTGCATCGACAGGTTGATGGCAATGTTGGATGACTGGGTAAGTATCGCCACGCCGCTGTCACAGCGCACCGCGCCATGCTGGTCGGGCCACAAGGCCACACCCTGCAGTGCATTGACGAACCCATAACAGTTAGGCCCGATAATCGGCATCGATCCCGCCGCATTCACCAATTGATGTTGCAGATCCCCAGACCCGGCATTTTCCTGATCGGCTTCGGCAAAACCGGCGGCATAGCAAACCGCACCCCCTACCCCCAACGTTGAAAGCTGCTCAACCATCGAGATCGTTGTCTGTCGATTGACCGCCACATAGGCGGCATCGGGCGCTTCGGGCAGATCATCCAGCGAACTCAGACAGCGGCGTCCGCGCATCAACTCTCGCTTGGGATTGACTGGCCAGATCGTGCCGTTGAAACCCAACTTGTCACATTGCTCCACCACCCGCTCAGCTTCCTTGCCGCCAATAACGGCAATCGTGCGCGGATTAAGCAGCCGGTCGAGTTCGCCCCCCATGAATGTCAGCCGCCAAGAGGCCGCAGCAGGGCGCGGCTGATGATGTGACGCTGGATTTCAGAGGTACCTTCCCAAATACGTTCAATGCGGGCGTCTCGCCAAATCCGCTCCAACGGCAATTCGTCCATCAGTCCCATGCCGCCATGAATCTGAATAGCTTCATCGGCAACCATGGCCAGAACCTCGGTCGCCTTCAGCTTGGCCATCGCCATATCGCTGTCAGTGCATCCGCCGTCGTCGAATTTTGATCCCGCTTCCCAGGTCAGCAGTTCCGCCGCCTTCATCTCGGTTGCCATATCGGCAAGCTTGAAACTCACCCCCTGAAACTTGCCAATCTGCTGGCCAAATTGCTGACGATCAACGGCAAATTGAACCGCGTGTTGAAACGCCCGGTCGGCGCGCCCCAGACAGGTAGCCGCGACCTGCAGACGGGTCGCGCCGAGCCAGTCGTTGGCGACATCAAACCCTTTGCCAACCTCGCCCAGGATATTTTCATCCGGCACCCGGCAATTATCAAATTCGAGCACTGCATTGGTATATCCGCGATGCGATACATTGTTGTAGCCGTCGCGCACGGCAAATCCCGGTGTGTCCTTGTCAACAAAGAAGGCCGTGATTTGTGCCTTTTCACCACGCGGGGTCTGTTCAACGCCGGTCTTCATGAAGCAAATTGCAAATCCCGCAATATCGGCATGGCTGATAAAATGCTTGGTGCCGTTGAGCAGCCAGTCACCGCTGTCGCGTTGTGCTGTTGCCTTCATGCCGCGCAAATCAGAACCCGCCCCCGGCTCGGTCATTGCCAGGCAGTCCCAGGTCTCGCCGCGCAAACAGGGCTCGAGGTACTTTTTTCGCTGCTCAGGGGTTCCGGCGCACAGGATGTTGGACGGACGTGCGACACAGGTCCAGTGCAAGGCATAATTGGTCCGGCCGAGCTCTTTTTCATAGAGCAGCCAGGACAGCGTATCCAGGCCACCCCCGCCAAACTCTTCGGGAATATTGGCCGCATAAAGCCCGGTTTCCAGCGCCTTGCCCTGCAATTCCTTCACCAGATCAGGCTCCAGCACGCCGCTACGCTCGATCTCCATCTCATGGGGGTAAAGCTCGTTTTCGACGAATGCACGGGTCGTTTCGACAATCAGTTTTTGTTCGTCTGAAAGGGTAAAATCCATCACTCACCTCCTTCTAATTGGGCAAATATCGGGGCGTGAGAAAGCTGGCCTTTCTGACCTGTGAGGCCATCTTCAACCAGTTCCAGCACCATAAAGTGCTCTCCCGAATAGGGAGATTGAAATGGCTTTGCCGCTTCCAGACTGAAACCAAATCGGCGGTAATATCCAGGGTCACCCAGCACAAACACGCTGCGCCAACCCTGCTGTCTCGCCAAGTCCAGGCTTTGACGGGTCAATTCGCTGCCAATCCCCTGCCCCTGCAAACTGGGAGAAACCGACAAGGGCGCCAATGCCAATCCACGATCCGGTCCTGTTACGGTTGAAAAGGCAATATGGCCGACAATCTCCTGTTGCTGCACAGCGATCTGCTCCAGAGCCAGATCATTTGCCGCGCGCAGGCCTTGCATCAAACGCACTTCATCACGACCACCAAATGCCGCGACAAGCAGGGCATCGATCTGCTCGAAGTCCTGCAATGATGCGGCGCGACATATCACCGGTCATTCGCCGCTTTGGCGCGCAATTGGGCTTCATAATCTTTCAGCAGTTTGCCGGCCCCCCAGCCTTCTCCGCCATGTCCCCGGGCGAGCACCTGCATGATACCGACCAGATTTTCATCGCGAATGCGCTCCAGATCTCGAATGCCCAAATGGCCGGACTGGGCATCAGACTGACTGGCAATCTTGTCAATCAACGCGTCGTCCAATTCCGGCACATCCATCAATTTTGTCCAAGGCAGGCTCACGGTCGGGCCGAACTGTTCGATAAAGTGTCGCATGCCAGCTTCGCCACCAGCGATACGATAGGTTTCAAACAGACCCATTTGCGCCCAGCGCATGCCAAAGGAATAGCGCATGATGTCGTCAAGCTCTTCGGTTGTCGCAACATCATCCTTGATCAGCCAGAGCGCTTCGCGCCAAACAGCTTCCAGTAGACGATCGCCAACAAACGCATCGATCTCTTTGCGGATGACCACCGGCTTCATGCCAATTTGCTGATAAGCCCTGTCGGCCCGCTCGATGGTTTCGCTGGAGGTTTGTCGCCCGGCGACCAGTTCAACTAACGGCAACAGATAAACCGGATTATAAGGATGGGCGACAAACATCCGCTCCGGGTTCATCATCTTGGCCTGAATGTCAGTCGGCAACAGACCGGATGTCGATGATCCGATGAGCGCATTTTCCGGAGCAGCAGCATCAATCTGCATATGGACCTTTTGCTTCAGCTCGAGTCGTTCAGGAACTGATTCCTGAATAATATCAGTGTCTTCCACCGCTTCTTCGACGCTGTGAACAAACCGCAATTCGCCTCTGGTTGGAAACGGCGCATCCGTCAACAGGTCGTAGGCCCGCTCGGCATTGGCCATGACTTCACCAACAATCCGCTCGGCCTCGGGATGTGGATCAAAAATCTTGCAATCAATGCCGTTGAAGATGAAACGAGCCGCCCAGGCACCTCCGATCACTCCTCCACCGACTGCGGCTGCGGCGGCAATGTCAGTCATCAGACAGCGGCCTGCTTGGTTAGGTTCAACCGTTCACGAACCACGTCCGGCCCGACAACTTTGGCACCCAGATTCTGGATGATTGTCACGGCGCGCTCGACCAGTTGTTCATTGGTTGCAAGAACCCCGCGCTCCAACATCAGATTATCTTCAAGTCCCACCCGCACATTTCCGCCCGCCAATACAGCAGCCGCAACATAGGGCATCTGATTGCGCCCCAGACTGAAGCCGCTCCAGTTCCAGCTGTCCGGCACATTATTGACCATCGCCAAAAACGTATTGAGATCGTCCGGCGCACCCCAAGGCACTCCCATGCACAATTGCACCAGCGCGTCAGCTTTTAAAATCCCCTCCTCGACCAATTGTTTGGCAAACCACAAATGTCCGGTGTCGAAGGCTTCGATCTCCGGCTTGACGCCGAGTTCCGTCATCATCGCCCCCATCGCCCGCAAGGCGCCGGGCGTGTTGGTGGCCACATAATCTGCTTCCGCGAAATTCATCGTTCCGCAATCCAGCGTGCAGATTTCAGGGCGGCATTCTGCAATGTGCGCCACGCGCTCAGTCGCGCCCACCAGATCGGTGCCGCTGACCGGTGGCAACGGTTGTTCAACGCCACCAAAAACCAGATCACCGCCCATGCCTGCAGTCAAATTGAGCACCACATCGGTATCGGACTGGCGAATGCGATCCGTGACTTCACGATAAAGTTTCAGATCGCGCGCCGGCTTGCCGGTTTCCGGATCACGCACATGACAATGCACGATGGCCGCCCCGGCCTTGGCCGCTGCAATCGCACTATTGGCAATCTGTTCCGGTGAACGCGGCACATGCGGACTGCGATCCTGTGTCGAACCCGAACCGGTTATGGCGCAGGTGATGAAAACTTCGCGATTCATTGCTAATGGCATGATTTCCTCCTTATTGACCAACAGATTGGCAGGCATCGCAGAGTTTGCTTGACATATTTCGTAGTTTTTGTGACATAAAACGTATGTCCTCTTCTTTGCAGACCCCCATTCAGGTTGAGATTCTCGCGGTAGCCGGCGCAACGATGATGACACTGGCTTCAGTTATCGATCCCTTGCGCGCCGCCAACCGGTTGAGTGGCAGCACGTTGTTTAATTGGTCGCTGAAGTCTCATGACGGTCAACCTGTTGCCTTAAGCGGCGGTTTGACATTACCGGTAACGGCCCCGTTTCGCAGTTCTGACCAGGGCGATTATCTGATGGTGGTCGCCAGTTTTGATCACGATCGGCACGCCAGCAGCGAACTCGTAGCTGCGCTGCGCTTTGCATCGAGGAATTTTTCAACCGTTTGTGGCGTTGAAGCAGGCACCTGGTTGCTGGCCCGTGCCGGGCTGATTGACGGGCGCCATGTCACCACCCATTGGGAAGATCTGGAGACCCTGCAACAATCCTATCCAGACGCGGATATCGACGATGCACGTTTTGTCACGGATGGCAAAATCTGGACTTGCGGGGGCGCTTCTCCGGCTTTTGACATGCTGCTCCACCTGATCAAGTCGCACACCACCAGTCTGCTCGGGTTGGAAGTTGCCAGTGTCTTCGTTTATGACCAGCGTCACACCGCCGACGACCGGCAACCAACTACCTCTCTGGGCCTGCTGCAAGACAGCGAACCAAAGCTCGCAGCCGCCATTCGGATGATGGAAAGTCATGTCGACAACCCGGTTACCACGGCGGCCATCGCCCGCCGCCTGCAAATTTCCGTCAAATCTCTGGAAATCCTGTTTCGCCGGGTCCTGCAGGTGACGCCGGGCGCCTTCTATCTCAATTTAAGGCTACAACAGGCCCGCAAACTGGTCATCGATACCCGCCTTGGCATGCAGGAGATTGCCGTTCGTACCGGATTTGGCAGCCAATCTACCTTTTCCCGCGCCTTTCGCAACGCCTTTGGCCTAGCCCCGCTCAATCTGCGGCATTCGAGGCATCAGGTCTCCCTTGCGCAAGGCTAATTCGATCTGATCGACCGCAACGGCCAATCTGTCATCGATCACCGACAGATATCGTGTCCAGTCGCTGTATTCAGCCACCGGATGCGCACCGTCCGAAATTCCGCGCAATCCCAACAGCGGCACACCGGCGGTTAAACAGGCGCGCATGATTGCCCAGGTTTCCATGTCCACCATATCCTGCTCAACGCTTTGATAGGCGGCGCCAGACACCACATTGGCCCCGGTGCTGATTGATGCCCTGGCCAAACCTTCAACCGCCATTCCCAGGTCAATTTCAGCAGGCAGGTTGGAAAACGGCGTCACACCTCTTGGAAATCCGAAGGCGGAAGCATCCATATCGCGATAGGCGACCGACGAAACCTGATAGACCTGAGCCTGTTGGAGACTGGCAGAACCGGCGCTGCCCAGCGATATTACCAGATCCACGTCCCGATTCTGGGTCAGAAACGACGCCATGTGCAGCGCCGCTTCCACGGGACCGACCTGACAAATGAGTGGCTGAAAACGCGATTGCAGGGCATCAAGATATTCCGCCTGCGTCGCCATGACATATAAAACCCTGACATCACCCACGGTTTTTATCGCGACACTATCGACATCAATCATTGGTGTATTTCCTCGTCTGGCCGAGCCCGATCCACGCCATTCATGGCTCATCTTCTCATCATGACATGGTTTTTGGCCATTGGTTTATTCAGGCACACACCAATTTCTCAGTTGATTTTGAGCAGTTATCAACGATCACCACATTTTCACTTCAAATTGAACAGTTCGGGCCTCAAATCCGCGCAAAAACACTATATTAGGTGAGTACACGAACCTTTTATGGAGCCTGGCCAATGAACCGCCGTGCATTTTTATTTGGAACTTCCGCTGTTTTGGTCGGCCTCGCCGGATCACAGATGTCGGGGCTTCGGGTTGCCCCGTCGGCCAACGCGGCCAATGACCCGCTGGCGACAGCCACCGATTTTGGCGCTGAACTGATGCCCAAATCCATCGTTCCGATCAAGATGACCGAAGAAGAATGGCGCAAGAAGCTTTCTGCAAACCAATATGCAGTGCTGCGCGAAGAGGCGACTGAACGAGCTTTCACCTCTCCGCTAAACGACGAAAAACGGGTTGGCACATTCCATTGTGCGGGTTGTGATCTGCCGCTTTATCGCAGCGAAACCAAATTTGACAGCGGCACCGGGTGGCCCAGCTATTATGAAGCCATCAAGGGTGCGGTTGGTACCAAATCCGATTTTGGCCTGTTCCTGCCACGCACCGAAGTTCACTGCATTCGGTGCGAAGGGCATCAGGGCCATATTTTTGGCGATGGCCCGGCACCAACTCATAATCGCCACTGCATCAACGGTCTGGCGATGACCTTCAAACCCGATGCCATCGTGGCTCAATAACAAACACAGCCGGCACAAACAGAACCGGTCGGGCAGTTATTTCGGATTGACGTTCTCGACAAGTTTACCGGTGTAAATTACCGGGCCGGTAGCCTGTGCCTCCGGAGAGCCGCCCGGCGGTTCCACCGAAATCGCCAGCAGATCGCCATCCTTGGCCTGAATATCTTTCAGATCGATTGCGCCTTCACCAACCAAACCAACAGAAACTGCCGTCTGACCATTTGGCACATACCACAATTCAAGGCTCTTGCCGTCCGGGCGTTCGACACCAACGCTGCGAACCGTGACATTGCCGGTCTTGGCATCAATATTGATCACCAGTGAAGGCTGATCACCACTGGCATTAACAACCGCAATATATTGCTTGCCTGACAGGCCATCGCCCTGTGCCATCTGTTCCGACGGCGACTGCGATGATGGCGGTGCAAACGGGTTAATTGGGCTGTTGACGATGTAAGCCCCCAAACCAATAGCTGCGATGGTTGCAGCAACTGCCCCCAGCCGCCAGCGGCGAACACTGCGACGTAATCTGTTTGTAACATTATCATTGGCAGCGATTGCCACCGTTGATGGTTTATCTGACGAGCCATCATCAGGCGATCCGGCAGAAGCCTCCCCGGCTTGAGCCGGCAATGCTGTATCAATGCGCTTCCACAGGCCGTCCGGCGGAGCTTCCGGCGACACAGAGGCGTTGAGTGAACCAAAGGTGCGCTCCCAGAACTGCACATCATCGCGTGTCGTTGCATCGGTTTCAATCGAGGCTTCAAAGGCGGTGCGCTCAACCGCCGACAATGTGCCGATCACGTATTCTGCAGCGTCGAGTTTTCTTTCCTGATCACTCATAACCGGCTCACTCCCTCTCCAGGCAGGACCGCAGGGCCAACAACCCCCGCCGCAACCTGGTTTTTATCGTTCCCACCGGGGAATCAAACCGTTCAGCAAGTTCTTCGCGTGAAAAGCCTTCGTAATAGGCCAGCAGCACATAATTTCGATCGTCTTCCTTCATCTCACCCAGGCAAAAGCGCAGTGTTTCCAGGTCTGCAAGATCGACATTCTCAGCATCCTGACCGCCGAGTTGAAAAATTTGTTCTTCGTCTCCCGGCTCGTCGACCGTCTGCTCCGGACGTGCTGCTCGAATTATGTCAATGGCCCGATTGCGGGCAATCGTCGCCATCCATGTGATCGGCCGACCCTGCACCGGATCATAAGACCCGGCCTTCTGCCAAATCTTCAAATAAACATCCTGCAAGACGTCTTCCGCCTTTTGTCTGTTCTTCAAGATACGCAACACAACGCCAAACAGTTTCGCAGACGATCTGTCATACAGCGTGCGAAATGCATCTCGGTCACCGCTGGCCGTCGCTTCAAGCAGGCTTTCCAGCGTCACAGCAGAACTCATTTAGCTTCCATTTCCATCAAAACACCATTCGCCAATACTGTACTAGAACGGCAGCAAGGCTAGCAAAATTGTCAATGCACAGACAATAGGACTTTGTAAAGAGGCAGAATTATCGTGCCGATTGACTTCCCGACGCGTCTTACCCATGAAGCAGCTATCATCTTATATTTCGCTTAGTCCCCAACCACGTGTCAAAATCACAACACCACGCAGATACAAATACGCCAGAATCTGGCCCGTCAATCACCCAGATTGTGATTTTCTGCGGAGCGCTGATGGCCCTGTCCGGCTTCACCACCGACATCATGCTGCCTGCTTTCAGGGTCATGGTTGTGGATCTGAACACAACCCTGGACCTGGTCCAGGGAACACTTGCCATTTTTGCCCTGTTCTTTGGCATCGGACAGTTTTTCTATGGTCCTGCGTCCGACAAATATGGCCGACGCCCGGCGATCACAGTCGGCATGTCGATCTTTGTTGCCGGATCCTTGTTTGCGACCCTTGGGCCGAATATCGAAACCGTTTTGGCCGGCCGCGCCCTGCAGGGTCTCGGCGCCGGCTCTGCGCCGGTTCTGGCCCGCGCAATTTTACGCGACACCCATAGTGGCACGGCCCTGGCTCGCGCCATGGCGCTGTCGATGGCGATATTCGCAATTGGTCCGATTGTCGCTCCATTGCTTGGATATGGAGTGGTTGAATTATTCGGATGGCGCAGCGCATTTGCCTGCACCGGAATCGTTGCCATCGGCCTGTTGCTGTTTAACTGGCTGAGATTTCGCGAAACCAACACAAATCTCAATCCCGCTGCATTGAATCCCGGAAAACTGTGGTCGGCGGTCGGGACGATTATCGGCAACCGCCAGTCCAGTTACTTCCTGGTCTGCGCCTGTCTCGCCTATTGCGCTTTGTTTACGTATATCTCGAACGCCCCACGTATTTACGCGATGGCCTTCGACATCACAGACTTTGGTTTCGCCGCATTGTTTGCCATTTCCGGGCTTGGCATCGTGCTGGGTCAGTCGGTCAACCGAACCCTGCTGCCGCGGCTCGGTATTTTGAACATGCTGCGAATATCCAGCAGCATCCTGCTGGTTGCGAGCGTCACGGTCGCGATTTTCAGCTGGACTGACATCTTAAACGCCTATGGATTCACGGCACTGATGTTTTGTTTCAACACATCATTTCTGGTGGTGATCTCCAACACCGCCACCCTGTGCCTGGACCCCCATCCGAAACTGGCTGGCGTGGCCTCCGCATTTTATGGCTGCATGACCAATACAAGCGGTGCGCTGTTCATCGCCCTGTCAGTCAGCATGGTTGGCATCAGCATCATGCACTGGTCCGCCGCCATGGTTGCGACAACCGCGCTTTGTGCGCTGGCAATCTGGAGCACATCTCCGGACAAACTGGTTTTCCGGGACGTTTAAAAAACCTGCCGCACCCCTTCAGCAGCAGACCGGTAAATGGCTTCTTCCAAGCGCAGGTTGGACAGGTAGTCGCGACCACTGTTCTGCAATGATGAACCGGTCCGGTAATGATCAACCACATGGCGCGTAAAACGATAGACACAATCACCACCAAACCCGACATCATCCCAGTCAAATTGAACCGTCTCCACTTCGTTGCCGCCATGGGCACGAAAGCCAACAACTCCGTCGCCAGACAGGGTCAACTCACCCTTTTCCCCCTCAATCGACATTTCACCCATCGTGCGACGACGGTTTTCCGCAACATGGTCAGACAGGCGATTTCCGTCCAGCACCCCGCGAAAACCACCATCGAAATCCATGATCACCAGACAGGAATCTTCGCCCGAAATAACCGGATTCAGTTTGGCAATATCAGCCCACAAAGCATTGACTTCTCCAAACAAAAACCGGAACACGTCAACATAGTGGATGGCGGTCTCATGGATCAGGAATCGCTCCATCTGCTGAAAATAGGGTTGCCGGTCCGTATAGGCGTCTACCCCTTGACCGTCGCCGGGGCGCAATCTGAATGTGGCGCGATAGAGCGGTCCAAGCCGGTCTGCCTGCAACTGCTGCTTGATCGCCGCATACCAGGGCTGGAACCGAAAGTTCTCGTGAACCGTCACGTTAATCCCGGCAGATTCAGCTCGCTCAACTGCCTTGCGAGCATCCTCCAGTCCACCGCAAAACGGCTTCTGGCAGATCACGTTGACACCTTGATCCACCGCCAGCTGGATCATCTGCATATGGGTCGAAGGCGGCGTGATTATATCGAACAAGTCCGGCTTCGCCGCATCGAGCATATCGGCTGCATCGGTGAAGGCGGAACCTCCAAATTCAGTGGCGATTTTTTCGGCGGCTTCAAGATTGAGATCAGCAACGCCAACCAATTCCACATCGTCGCATCGAGACCAGGCATCATAGTGGAACTGACTGAAATAGCCGGTCCCGACAGCTGCAACTTTCAGCTTGCCGCTCACGCAAGCGCCGTCAACTGATGCGTCACCGCTGCAGATATTGCGTCCACACCGGCATCGCCACCGCGTTCTGTCGACACCAAAGTGCCATCACGGAATGCATTGTCCACCGCCAGCGTCAAACGCCGCGCCGCTTCACCATAGGCAGCATGTTCTTTTTCAACTGCCAGCCAGTCCAGCATCATTGCACCGGACAGGAACATCGCCGTCGGATTGGCCTTGCCGGAACCGGCAATATCCGGGGCTGATCCGTGGCAAGGCTGGAACACAGCATGATCATCTCCGATATCAGCCGATGGCGCCATGCCAAGACCTCCAATCAGACCAGCTGCCAGATCAGACAGAATATCGCCATACATGTTTTCGGTGACCATCACGTCATAGATCCACGGACGACGCACCATTTCCATGGCAACCGCATCGACATAGCCATAGCGGGGGGTGATGTCAGGATAGTCCTTCGCGACTTCATCAAACATATCCCGCCAAAAGGCCATTGACTTGAACACATTGGCCTTGTCGACACTGGTTACTTCTCCGATGTGACCTTCAGCCTTGCGTTTCTGTGCAAGTTTAAAGGCGAAATCACTCACCCGTTTGGTTCCCTTGCGGGTAATCACTTGCGTATCAGTGGCTTGCTGTTCATTGCGGCTGCCTTTGCCGACCGAGGCGAACAGACCTTCAGTTGATTCCCGCACCATGACGAAGTCAAGCTGATCACCGCGCGGGTCGGCCAGCGGCCCCTTGATGCCAGGCACTGAACGAACCGGGCGCACCCCGGCGTAAAGCTCAAGCTCAAACCGCAACTCTATCTGCGGTATTATTTCTGTGCCGTCCGGATAGCGCACTGATGGATCGCCCATCGCCGCCAGCAAGATAGCGTCAGCCGCGCGACACCCCGCAATTGTATCATCCGGCAGGGCATTTCCCAGTTTGGTGTAAGCCCCGGCCCCCGCTTCCAGCCACTTCTCCTCGGCTTTTGGTTCTCCGACCTGAACCAGTGCCTGTTGAACAAGTTCAACGCAGGGCTGGGTGATTTCCATGCCGATGCCGTCACCTGGCAAGATTGCAAGAGAAAGTGATGATGTCATGCTGTACTCGACTAGATTGAATTGGTTTTTTTCAGTGCCCGTAATAACGGGTCAATATCAAATGTCCACTGTACCGGCTGTTGCCCCCGCACCGGCATCGGAAAGGTTGTCAGTTCCTCCCCCAGCAAACAGCCCAGAACGGCCTGATCGAGATTTTCCCCGCAAAATGCCAGATTGGAAACGTTGCGCAACACTCTGCCTGCCGCCTTGTCGAGATGCGGACGCCCCATTGAGTGATCCCGCCATGCCTTCTCCACCCATTCCAGATGGTTGGCATCTGCGTCTTCCAGATAGATTTCCACAGTGCCGTCTGTCGCTACCCGCAGTACACGGTTGGACACGATAGACGTCAGCCAGGCATCACCATGCTCGTCGAACGCCAATCCGTCCGGAAAAACGCCTTCGCCCAGTTCAGCGATGGTTGTGCGGTTGCTCAAATTGCCATCTGCAGCAATGTCGAAACTGGTCAGTCGGCGAGCAAATGTTTCATTGACAAACACCCGTTCTCCGTCGGGATGCACCAGGCATTCATTGGTATATCCCAGCCCGTCTGCAACGATCCGGGCCACACCATTTTCCATCAGCACGATAAATCCATCTGCAACATCGCTGCGATAGGCTGCAGCCCTTGGCACCTGTCGGGTTGAAACGGTGATCCAGATCCGCCCCTGTTGGTCAACGGTGACAAAATTGCTTGGCGGCAATTGTTCACCGTCCACCTCGCTGAGAAAGATTGAGACCGTGCCATCGGGAGCCAACGAAAATATGCCGCCGCGCTCGGCTCCCAGATGGGCCAACAAAAAATGCCCGCCTTCCAACAAACAAATGCCATTGGGGCGTAACGGTTCATCCAATGACAATTGCTTAGCGATGGCCGACCAATTACTCGCCAGGAGCCGTTTCACGGTTCCGTTCGGAAAAATCGCTGAAATACCACCGTCCCCCGTCCAATCCGGTGCAAATATCATTCCCGAAGAATGCGCCAGCGCACATTCGGGACGTGACAGGCCGTGCCCGACAAAGGATAATTGTTCAATACTGATCGCAGTCATGGACGACCCTTGCACCAACGGCTGATGAAGCGCACTTTCAATTAAATGGGGTAACTACTCAGCTACCCTATTTCTGCTGCCATTAGGTGCGACAATTTGA
>JAALLE010000166.1 GCA_011087605.1 Hyphomicrobiales bacterium | reverse complement strand
CCGTCTGATGGGCCGTCTATAAAAGCATCAGGTTGGGGTAGCTGGGTAGTTACAACTGATTTAGAAAATCAGCCCGCAAATCGTCATTATCGAGACCGACATGCACATGCATTCCACAAATCAACATCCGGCGAGCGACACCCGCCAGGTCCTTTTCCAACGCCCGATAGCGTTCTTTGTCGGTAAAGCTTTGTTCCTGCCATTTGGCAAAAGGGTGGGTCGATACTGCCAGGGGAGCCAGACCGAACTTCTCAGACACTTCGGAAATCGTCCGCCGCAAATGGCTCAGATCAGTCTTCGCCTCGCCAACAGTTTTGCAAACGCCCGTTCCGACTTCGATCTGACATTGCAGAAACTCCGGGCTAACCTTGCCCTCCAGCTTATCAACGCACTCATTCATTAAGGCGTCGGGAGCGGCGGCAAGGTCCAGCGTCTCCAAATCGACCAGCAAATATTCTTCTTCGATGCCGAGCGAGAAACTCGGTTCCTGTATTGTCATGCAGAAAGTCTGCCAAATTCAGAGCGTTAAAGGCAACTGATATTTTCTAATACTGAATGATTTGGAGCTGATTGGCCCGCGGTGAATTGTCGGAGCGTCTGTTATTTGGATGTGGCCACATAAACACCATCCCAGTCGCGGCCAGGCGGATTTTCACGAAATTCAATGATGCGCGTGTCATACATGAACAGGTAGGTTTCAAGGTCGATATCGGCGATTTCGGACTGCTCTGTCATCAATTCAATGAGCGCGGATGCGGTTTCCCAATCCTGTTCGCGATAGGCATTCAACATTGAATTATTCAGGCGTTTCAACTCTTGAAATTCCGTATTCGCCAGTTGATCGGCATCGCCAAACAGGCCGTGCACGGTTTCCGGTTCCAACTTGCCCTTCACCCGCAGTCGATCAATTTCGAGCGTTGCCATCTCATCCTGAACATAGGCAGCTGTGTTTTGACCCAGAATTATCAATACACCATAGGGTTTGGATTGCCCTTCAAGACGCGACGCCAGATTCACCGGGTCACCAAGACACGTATAGTCAAAGCGCAATTCACTTCCCATATTGCCAACTACGCAGTCACCACTATTGATGCCAATGCCGATATTGATGTGGTGCAAAATGCCGCGCTCGTTTTGATCTTCAATTGCCTCCCATTCCCGTTCCTTCTGTTTGTTCAGTTCACCGACATTGTGCAGCATTTCCAATGCCGCCAGACAAGAAGACCGGGCGCGTTGTTCGTGGGGAACAGGAGCGTTCCAAAATGCCATTACAGCGTCGCCCATGAATTTGTCGATGGTGCCATTGTGCTTGAGAATGGCGTTGGAAAGAGCCGTCAGGAACTCGTTCATCAACTCGGTCAGCCCCTGTGGGTTTTCCTTGAAGTTTTCCGAAATTGCGGTGAATCCACGAACGTCACTGAATAAGATGGACAATTCGCGAGTTTCTCCACCCAGGGAAAGCCCATCTGGACTTTCAGCGAGTTCGCTTACCAGATCCGGTGATACATATTGACCAAAAGCGCTGCGGATTTCCCGCCGCCTTCTTTCTTCGCGCAGGTAATTAAATGTCGCCAGAATAATGAAAATCACGACCACAGTTACGGATGGAAAAACCGGATCGATCAGCAGTCGAAAATTTGCAAAGGCGTAATAGGACCCGCCAACATACGATAAGACCACCATTGCCGCGAAAACAAACGCCCAGGTCGCGTTCAGCAAAGGCACAAAGGCTATCGCCAGCAGACCAACCACCAAAATGGTCAGCAGTTCCACGGCGATGGCATAGTTCGGACGGACCAACATCTGATTGGACAGGATATTTTCGATTACCTGGGCATGGATTTCCACTCCGGCCATCAGACTGCCCATAGGGGTGGCGCGAAAGTCTTCCAGGCCAATGGCAGACGTTCCGACCAAAATGAGATGACCGCGCAATCTGTTTGGATCCACCTTGCCTTCGAGCACGTCAATTGCAGATACAAAGCGTGAGGCCGAGGTGGGGCTGAAATAGGGCCATACAGTTGCTGTGCGGTCAGTTGCAATCAGCAGGCGCCCAACTTTGATCGCATTAACTCCGGCCTCATCAGACCGTACTGCGAATGCGCGGCTTCCCGTTGCCACACGCAGCAGTTCAGCCGACAGGGAAAGTCGCAATTTGCCATCAATCTGAAACAGCATGGGCACATGACGAAACACGCCGTCTTCGTCTGGAATGACAGTGAAGACGCCTCGTCCAATGGCCGATTCCTCCAACATCGGCAAATTCTCCACAATTGCCGGATAGTTCGGCAGGAATGGACGTGGGTCGGGTCCCAAAAAGGCGTGCGGCATATCTTCCAGTTCATTTGTCGAGTTTTGATCAATGTCGCCATGGCTGCGCACGCTGGTCTGACCCAGCACGATGCGTGACTTCTTTATGGCATTGGCAAATACGCGATCATTTGACGGCAGACTGGTCAGTGCCTGCTTGATTTCGGAAGTCAGTGCCTGATTGTCGGATGCAACCTTATCGGGCGAGAGCCTGTCGGGCTCTGCAAAGACAATATCGAAACCAACAACAACCGCGCCAGCCGCCGTCAACTTGTCGACCAGTTCGGCAAGCTTTGTGCGCGGCCAGGGCCATTGACCAATTTTGCGAATACTGTCTTCGTTAATATCAAGGATGGCGACCGGTTGCGTTTGAATCACCCGTGGCTTCAAGCGCTGATAGGCGTCAAATGATTGAGCTCGTGATACCTTCATAAGTGTCGGGTCGATGATTCGCAGCGCAACCAGCCCAATTAGTGCAATCAGAGCTACAAGTCGGCCAAATCCAAATTTTTTCAATTCCCGACCCGCTAGTTCCCCGATCCCAATAAAAGTCTAGAACCTGGCTGCCAAAAGACAAGTCAATCTTTACCATAAATTAACTTATGTTTATTTCACGTTGATTTTATGGTATTAAATCGTGCGATTGGGTACTGATTCATTTGTTCGATTATCAGGCTCTTTATTGGAAATAGTTGCAACGAGTCGCAACGAGCGATTAATAGGAGTCGTAAGTCAGTACTCTGATCTAACTGTCTGCTTTGTGCCGCGCTGATGTCGTGATCGCAGACTTTTAGGGTTGGAATCTGCAGCTGGGTTACTATGGGCAATGGACGTACTTTAAAATACTTATTGGTTGCGGCGTCGCTGACATGCGCAATGCCACTTCATGCAATGTCGTTGAAACAGGCCGTCGAAAAAGCGGTTCATGATAACCCCAGGATCAAGGCTGCACAGGCCAGCCGTCGAGCCACTGATCATGTGTTGACGCAAGCCAAAAGACGTTATTTTCCGGAAATCAATCTAAGCGCGGAAATCGGTGCAGAAATTGTCGATCGCCCGGTGGCGTTTGGTCCGCGCGAAAACAAAATCTGGTACAACCGCCGCAAAGCGACGGCCACAATCAGTCAGATATTGTTTGACGGTTTCGACCGGGCCAATGAAGTTTATCGGTCGCAGGCCCGAATTTCTGCTGCTTCGCAAAAAAATTCTTGCCCGTTCTGAATCGGTGGCCCTGGCTGCAATCGAGGCCTATATTGACGTTGTCCGCCATAGCCGACTGATCGGTTTGGCAAATCAAAACGTTGGTCGGCATCGCAAGCTGTTGGAAATTGTTCAGACCCGAGTTCGCGGTGGTCGAAACTCGGAAGGTGATCTCGACCAGACACGCGAACGTTTGCAGGCCGCATTGGCACTTGTTTCACAAATTCGCTCAGCCAGAGATGTTGCAGTTGCAAAATTCAGAAATGAAGTTGGATTGGCGCCGCGCAAACTTGGTCGGGCGAAGACCCCTTCAAATCCATACAAGTCAACAATGTATGCTTTGCGAGCCGCAATCGACAACAATCCACGTCTGGCTGCACTTCGCCATGAGATTGACGCTGCCGGATTCAAAACCGAACAATCACGTTCTTCGCTTTATCCAACGGTTTCGTTGGAAGCCAGTGCAACCCGTGGTGAAGATCTGGATGGCACGGCTGATCGGTCGAACGATTTTCGCGGCGTGGTGATGATGCGTTGGAAACTGTTTGACGGGGGCGTCCGCAGAGCTCGCATTGAAGAGGAAACTGAACGTGAATATGTCAAGATTGCCGAATATGACACAATGACCAGGCAATTGGGACAAGCGATCGAAATAGCATGGTCGCGCATCCATGAAGGCAGCAGGCAGGTTCGGGCCAAGCGTGAACAATTGCGTCAGACCCGGAAAGTGGTCACATCATATCGTCGGGAATACGAAGCAGATAAACGCAGCCTTCTGGACGTCCTGGACGCCGAGAACACGCGTTTTGCCATTGAATTCGATCTGTCCAATATTACTTCACTGCGTCAGTTCGCGGCCTATCAGCTGCTCGGACACACCGGGCGCTTGTTGACGACATTGAATATTGCGAAACCTCAGGGCAGCGACACTGCTCCAAATTCAGTGGTTAGTTCGAGCTCTCGCAATTCGTTTCATTCTTTGTAACTACCCAGCTACCCCAACCTGATGCTTTTATAGACGGCCCATCAGACG
>JAALLE010000165.1 GCA_011087605.1 Hyphomicrobiales bacterium | reverse complement strand
CGTCTGATGGGCCGTCTATAAAAGCATCAGGTTGGGGTAGCTGGGTAGTTACGTTGAATGCCATTTCCCCTACGATACACCGGCGGCTGATATTAATCAGGCGCTTGAAGAGACCGGTATGAAAATGCTCGACCTCAATACCGTCTGTGGAAACGCGGATGTTGGTGAGAACGGGCTGGCGGCGCTTCCCGACCGGGTCGAAGAAGCCCGCCGCGCAATCGATCAGGCGGTTGACTATGCAACAGACATTGACGCGGCCAATATTCATGTCATGGCTGGCAAGGCCGCCGGTGCCGACGCCCATGCGACCTTTGTGTCAAATCTGCGTTATGCCGCAGAAAAGGCAGCTAAAAAACAGCGGACAATTTTGATTGAACCGCTGAACAAATATGCAGCACCTGGATATTTCTTAAACACCACGGATCAGGCGCGCCAAATCATCGAAGAAGTTGGTGCAGACAATGTCAAACTCATGTTCGATTGCTTTCACGTTCAAATGTCTGAAGGTGATCTGTCCAACAAGTTGCAACAGTTGTTGCCGCTGATCGGTCATATCCAGTTTGCCGCAGCCCCTGACAGGGGCGAACCGGACCACGGCGAAATCAATTATTACCACGTCTTCAAGCGCATTGAAGAATTGGGTTACATGGCCCCTCTGGGGGCTGAATACAGACCCACAGGCGACACCGATGCCAGCCTCGGCTGGATGAAAACGCTGATCTGATCAGGCCCGGGTCGCAGCAATAATATCCCGGATTGCTTCCAGGAACCGGGCAACTTCAGCCTCACTGTTATAGTGGCACATCGACACGCGAACACATGATGGCCATCCCAGAGGGTCGAGAATATTGGCGCTGTAATGATCGGCCTTGCGGATATGCACCCGGATGCCGCGCTGGTTGAGCGCTTCAACCAAATCACCAGCCGGCATGTGGTTGATATTCATTGCCACCAATCCTTCGCGCATCGGATTATCAATGCCGCCAATCACGCTGACTTCATCATATTCAGCCAGACCCTTCAGGTTTCCAGTGCCGTGGAGCATGGCATCGGTCAGGGATTGTTCATGGGCATGGATTGCCTTGCCAGCGGCTTCAATGCGGGCCCGGCGGTCTTCGGAATCGGTGAAATGCGTGCCAACCCACTCAAAATATGAGACCACTTCCGAGAATGTCGCATAAGAACCGGTATCGCGCGTTCCCAGCTCCCAATTGCCCTCAGGCCCGCCGATCAGACTGTCATGGGGCAAGGCAGCCAGCCGATCGGAAATCCACGCCAATCCATAACCGTGGCGAGAGAACATTTTGTAGGGTGATATGGCATAGCCATCGATGTCATAACTATCCACATCCAACCCACCATGGGCGGCATGCTGAATACCGTCGACGATAATAACGCAATCCGGGGCCACTGCCCTGATAACCTTGACGATGGCGCCAACATCCACGCCCATCCCGGTGACCGGCGAAGTGTGAATAATGGTGGCGACACGGGTATTCGGGGTTACATATTTGGCGTAGTCGTCGGCGGTCACCGATCCGGTTTCATCATTGTGAGGCACGCTGATATAATTTTTTCTGGCGACCTTTGCCCAACGTTGCGCGGCGCTGCGGGAAGCAGGATGCTCCATCGAGGTTCCAACAACATCACCGCCTTCTGGAGTTTCCAGCACCGCATTGCTGATCAACCTGAACAATAATTCGGTGCCGCTTTCACCAACGAAAACCTGACCGGAAGAGGCATTGAGAAACAACATTGCATCGGCTTTTGCCTTGGCAATGGTGTCGACCAACGCTTTTGAGCCTGCATTTTCGCGGCCCTGATTGTCAGGAATTGCGGCATATTTCGCGGAAATCTCAACCACCGAATTCAGCGTCAACGCACCCCCGGCATTTTCAAAGAAAATTCTCTCTCCCTGTTCGGGGCAGGTATCAACATAGGCAAAGCGGTCGCGAATCTGGTCCAGCAGACCATCTTGGGACTGAAACATCGGGTATCTCTCGGGGATCAGGAGGGGATCAAAAAACAGCGGCACCATATCGCCATCGCACCAAAGCGCAAGCGCCTATTGGCATCAGGCAGGCCGTTTGTGCAATTTCGACAACATTTGTTGCCCTAAAAAGGTGATCCGCGCAAAAAGCATTGATTTTCATCGCCGGTCCGTTTTGATTACGCGGATCAGCCGACAGGACGGACAAATTGACTGAATCCTATTTACCCAAATTGTTGGAGGGACTGCAGGAAGCCGTCTTTGTTCTCGACCAGGACAGGCATGTCCTGTCATCCAACATGGCGGCTGAAAAACTGTTTGGTCAAAGGAATGTCGGTGAGGACTTTGTCAAAGTCGTCCGCAATCCGGATTGTCTGAGCGCTGTTGCAGAGGTTCTTTCGCAGGATGAAGGTGCCAAGCAGGTCAACATCGTTGAAGCCAGCGCCAAAACCAACCTGCAAGTCAACGTGGTCAGTTTGGGCAGCGACAATGCAGACGGTGCCCGGGTGCTTGTGAGCGTCAAAGATCTTTCCGATCAACGAGACGCCGAGCAGATGCGTTCTGATTTCGTCGCCAATGTCAGCCACGAATTACGTTCTCCCCTGACGGCCCTTTCAGGCTTCATTGAAACCGTAACCGACCTGCAGGACACCGACACCGTCGATCGTTCACGCTTCCTTGGCCTGATGAACGTCGAAGCCCAGCGCATGATCCGACTGATTTCAGACCTTCTGTCCCTGTCGAAAGTGGAATCACGACAAAGACAGCGACCAATTGGCAACGCCAATATTCCCGCGATTCTCAATCAGGTCAGCACTACGCTGAATGATCTTGCCACCAGGGAATCGGTAACCATTGACGTTTCAATTCCTGATGGCCTGCCCGATATTCCCGGAAGCGACGATGAACTTACCCAGGTTTTTCAAAATCTGATCGAAAATTCCATCAAATACGGCCGTCGCGACTCGCAAGTGAGCATCAAGGCCTACACGGATGAGAATGTTCCCGGATTGCGCGGCCCTGCCCTCGTGATTGAAGTCAGCGATGAGGGGGAAGGAATAGCCCAACAACACCTCGCCCGCCTGGCGGAGAGATTCTATCGGGTTGATCCCCACCGTTCACGCAACAAGGGCGGAACAGGCCTTGGACTGGCCATCGTCAAACATATTATCAACAGGCATCGCGGACGATTATCGATCACCAGCACGGAAAACGTGGGAAGTCGATTTATTGTTGCACTTCCAATGGCTTGACCCGCCCAAGGTGCAGAAGCTTCTAAGCCTCACCTGGACTGTCACATAACTGTAATAAAACTGACATATCCGGTTCACATGCCGGGTTCAGATGACATTTGTCCAAACTTGGAAAATGAACATTACAGGAGATTCTGACATGTCGTTCAGAACATCAATTCTTACCTTCGCAGCTTCCGCCGCAACCGTCGCAACCGTTGCGACCATTTCAACAACTGCCTTTGCCCGTGATCAGATCAACATAGTTGGTTCCTCAACCGTATTTCCCTTCGCAACCGCAGTTGCAGAACGCTTTGGCAAAAACACAGATTTCAAAACTCCCGTTGTCGAGAGCACCGGCTCCGGCGGTGGTTTGAAACTGTTCTGTGCAGGTGTGGGTACCAACACGCCAGACATCACCAATGCTTCACGGCGTATCAAGTCCAGCGAAGTAGAACTTTGCGCCAAAAACGGCATTGCAGACATTGTTGAAGTTAAGGTCGGATATGATGGCATCGTGCTGGCAAATTCTCGCGCCTCTGATGTCATGAAGCTTTCGCGCAAAGACATCTTCACTGCCCTGGCCAAAGACATACCCGTCGACGGCAAGCTTGTGGCAAATCCGTACAAAACCTGGAATCAAGTGAATTCGCAGCTGCCAAATACCAAAATTGAAGTTCTCGGCCCACCTCCGACATCTGGTACACGCGACGCCTTTGTTGAGCTCGCCATGGAAGGTGGCTGCCTGAAATATGATCTAATCGCTGCGATGAAAAAAACCGACAAAACGAGTTATAAAGCCGTCTGTCATTCCATTCGAGAAGATGGTGCTTTTGTTGAAGCCGGTGAGAATGACAATTTGATCGTGCAAAAACTGGAAGCCAACCCGGCTGCTTTCGGCATCTTCGGTTATTCCTTTCTTGATCAAAACTCCGACAAGGTGCAGGGCTCCGAAATCGAAGGTAATTTGCCAACCTTCGACAAAATCGCCGATGGCGACTATCCGGTTTCTCGTTCACTCTACTTCTACGTCAAGAAGGCCCATGTCGGCGTTGTGCCGGGCATTGAAGAATTTCTGGCCGAATTCACCAGCGAAGATGCTGCTGGTGAAGATGGTTATCTGGCGGAAAAAGGTTTGATCCCGATGACTGAAGAAGAGGCCGAAGCGGTCAATTCTGCGGTCGCTACCCTGACCCCGCTGTCGATGTAAACCATCGGCAATTTTGATCCGGCGCAGAGGGAGCGCCGGGTCAATTCATTTGTGAGTCTTCGCCTGTTCCCCGTCAGCATTCATGAGACAGAGAAGTGATTTTGCCTAAGAGATG
>JAALLE010000164.1 GCA_011087605.1 Hyphomicrobiales bacterium | reverse complement strand
ATCAAATTGTCGCACCTAATGGCAGCAGAAATAGGGTAGCTGAGTAGTTACTGATGGCGATACCTATCATCCACCTGCCAATATTGAAAAAATGAGCAGGGGAGACCCGTTAACCGACGAAGATCGCTGGCCCTGGCTGGAAATATTCGGGCGGGAAATTTCACTTCGAAAGGGTCCGGTGGTGGGCGGCTGTTCATCGCTGAAGCGCGCCTATCGGGATTACATTACAGAAGCGGCGGGCGAGCCAGTCCTGTTCATCTATCTCAACGGGTCGCGTGAACTGATCGCCCGGCGAATGGGGGAACGCGAGGGACACTTCATGCCAACTTCGCTGCTCGACAGCCAGTTTGCGACGCTTGAAGTTCCAGCACCGGATGAATGCGCAATCAGTGTCGATATTGATGCGACGACGCAGGAGATTGTTGGAAATCTGGTCCGTCAGCTGACCCCCTGACTTGCAAGCCCCCCAATATTCTCTGCCGGTCTTACCTTGTTGATTGGCGGTTTGTTTCTTATATCCATCGACGAGCCATGGAGCTCAAAATCGCATACTGACTGAAAGAGACTGACAGCCATGAACGACACCGCCACCAAGCAGACATTTTCCTTCCAAACCGAAGTTGGCCAGTTGTTGGACATTGTTGCCGGTTCGCTTTATTCGAACCGCGAAATTTTCCTCCGTGAACTGGTCTCTAACGCATCTGATGCCTGCGACAAGCTGCGCTATGAAAGCCTGACCAACGAAAAACTTCTGGATGGCGATTCAGAATTCAAGATCGACATCGGAGTCGTTAAAAAATCCAAGACCCTGACCATTGCCGACAATGGCATCGGCATGAATCATCAGGACCTGCTGGATACGTTGGGCACAATTGCCCGGTCTGGCACCAGTTCGTTTCTGGAAAGTATCAAAGAGGGCGAGAAAGGTGATGTTGGTCTGATCGGCCAGTTCGGCGTTGGCTTTTATTCAGCCTTCATGGTGGCCGAAAAGGTTGAAGTTCTGACCCGCAAGGCGGGCGACGGCGAAAAGGAAGCCTGGCTGTGGACGTCGGACGGCAAGGGTGAATTTACCATTGAAGCGGCGGAACGTGAGACCCGCGGAACCACCGTCACCCTGCATCTGAAGAAGGATGCCAAGGAGTTTCTCGAGGATGCCCGCATTCGACACATCATCAAGACCTATTCCGACCATATCGGATTCCCGGTCAGGTTCGGTGAGGATGCGTTGAATGAAGCTTCAGCCCTTTGGACACGTCAGGCAAAGGACATCAGCGCCGAGCAGTATACCGAGTTTTATCATCACATTGCCCACGCATTTGATGAGCCCTGGTTGACCATGCACAACCGGGTTGAAGGCATGGTGAGCTATACAAACCTGCTTTATATCCCCTCCACGCCGCCATTTGATCTTTTTGAGCCAGAGCGCAAGAGCCACGTTAAACTCTACGTCAATCGGGTATTTATCACCGAAGACACCAAAGGCCTGCTGCCGGCATGGCTGCGTTTTTTGCGCGGCGTGGTGGACAGCGAGGACCTGTCTCTCAACGTGTCACGCGAAATGCTGCAGACCGATCCGAAACTGGCAAAGATTCGCACCGGATTGACAAAAAAAGTCATCGCGGAATTGAAAAAGAAAGCCACCAAGGCACCCGGGGATTTTGCCGAATTTTGGAAGAATTTTGGCGCGGTTCTGAAGGAAGGCCTGGTGGAAGACGCCACCCTTCGCGACAAACTTCTGGAAATTTGCCGCTTCACATCCACAAACGGCGATGAGCTGATCAGCCTGTCCGACTATGTGGAGCGCTTCGCCGAAGGTCAGGAGGCGATCTTTTATATTGCCGGAGACGATGCCGCCAAAATTGCCCGCTCGCCGCATCTTGAGGGCTTTCGCGCCAAGGGTGTTGAAGTTTTGCTGCTTTCCGATCCGGTAGACGAATTCTGGCTGCAACATATCCACGAATTTGACGGCAAAAGCTTCAAGTCGATTACCCGGGGTGCAGCCGACCTCGATTCAATCAAGAGCGACGACAAGGATGACAAGGACGAAAACAAAGACGATAAGGCAGATGAGCCAAGTCTCGACGGCCTCATCGCCGCCATCAAGCTGGAGCTCGGCGAGATCGTCAAGGATGTGCGCCCCTCCAAGCGGCTGACCGACAGCCCGGTCTGCCTGATTGCCGATGAGGGTGACATGGACGTTAATCTGGAGCGCCTGTTGCAAAAACATGGCCAATTGAATTCGGCCATGCCACGGGTTCTAGAGCTCAACCCCGGCCACACCATTATCAAGAAACTGGCCGAGCGCGCCGCGGCGAGCGGCAGCGACGGTGAAGGCGGCAGCGCCATGGCCAATGATCAACTGCTGAAGGACGCCTCGCACCTGTTGCTTGATCAGGCACGTATTGCTGATGGTGAAGCGCCAGCAGACCCCGCAGAATTCAGCCGCAGGCTGACGTCGGTAATGCAAAGCGCATTATAGTTCGCGCTTAACAGCGCTTGCGCTCACGCCGGCGGCTTTGCCGCCGCCACCGCCGGGATGGCTATCCGGAGGAATTTCAGCCAGTTCGGGTTGGACCGGTATGTGGTGAGCAGATTGGCCCAGAAATTGTAATCGGTTTCCATCCCCAACGAAGCCATCACAAAACTTTACTCATAGTCTATGGTTTTTCCTGACCGTTCGTTGCGGGTTGGGCACATGGAGCTGGAGAAGATATTCGGACGCAATGTCCGCCATTGGCGTAAAGAGCGCGGCTTGTCGCAGGAAGAACTTGCTGAAAAAGCGCAGCTCCATCCGACCTATGTCAGCGGTATTGAGACCGGCAATCGCAACCCGACAGTGAAAATTGTCGGACGAATAGCGACTGCGTTTGGCGTTAAGCCGGGGCTGTTGCTGGAGACCTGAAATACGCCAAAGTCTCCCGGTTGCGAAGGTCTGTAGCTGTTGTGGCCGAGATGATCGAATCGTCTTGGCTGCTATTAACCAGCAATCCCCGCAAAGGACGTACCAATGTCGAACTGCCGACGTCCCAATCGATACGCGACGGGGTCAAATGACATTCTTGCCGAACTCAATTCCCGTTGCATTATTGACAATGGGACCGATCGGTCCTAAATAAAAACCATGGCAGTTGGCAGACCAAAAGAATTTGATCCTGATGAAGCACTTGATGCGGCAGTTCAAGTGTTTTGGACCAAGGGATACGAAGCAACATCTACCCGCGATTTAATGGACGCGATGGGGTTATCCAAGAGCAGTCTGTATCAAACGTTTGGATCAAAGAAGGATTTATTCATGCGAAGCCTCGAACGCTACTGCGCCTTCACAGGTCAGCGCGAGCGGACTTTATTGAATGACCGTGCGCCAGACAAATCTTTCATCCTTGCAATGCTCCGCGGCCTTAGCGATCCAGACCGATATCCTGACGAGCCAAAAGGATGTTTGCTCGTTAACTCAACAATCGAATTGGGCAAGCGGGACAAAGATGTCGGTGCCTATGTAAACCAACGGGTGCAAGGAGCGCTCGCCATGTTCGAAGGTGCCATTCGTCGTGCCCAGAATGAAGGTGAAATCTCGCCTGATAAGGACCCCGCGAGTTTGGCGAAGATGCTTGTAATGAGCATTCACGGTCTAAAGGCAATGTCTCGACTAAACGTTGACCGAAGTGTCTTGGAGCCGGCTGTTGAGGAAATCATCCAAAGGTTGGACTAAAGGGCATTTTTTTAAGCAAAATAGGACCGATGGGTCCACAATAGGAGTAAAAGTAATGAAGCAAAATTCAAATCATCGATATCAGCATACTCAACGGGCGAACGTGATAATCGAGGCTCCGTCCAGCGATGTTTGGCAGGTGCTGGCGGACTTTTCTGCGGTTGATACCTGGGTTCCTTTTGTCGAAAGCTCGCACATAGAAGGAAACATCGAACAGGGCGTGGGCATTCAACGGCACTGCGACCTTGGCAAGGCGGGCAAGATCAGTGAAAAAGTTACTGCCTGGAATGAGGGTAAGAGTTTAAGCTACGAAGTGTCAGGTCTGGGGCCGATGAAGGCTCTGGAAAATAATTGGGACATCAGCGAGCAGGGTCCGAACCGTTCGAAGGTGGATGTTGAACTGAAGTACACCGTCAAGTTTGGATTGCTTGGCCGGGTGCTTCACTTTTTTGTTTTGAGTCCGGTTCTAAAGAAGAGAATTAAATCAGGCGCGTTAATGCTCCTGAAAAAACGCGTAGAGACTGGGGAGGTTGTCAGATCACGGCGAGCCCCTGTTGGTGAAGCGCAACGAACCCCAGCGACCGCATGACCATAAGCCCGTTCAGCTTCTCCAATGTTGACAATCAGTTGCCTTGATCGAATCTGAAAGTGAACGACCGAGAAGCGGATGGTGTGGATGGCTCCGGCGCCATCGGCGTCATCGGCGCTGTTATGCGCCATATTGCAGGGGCAGATTAGAGTTCGGAGTTTGTCGCCGCGGTTTGATTTGCGCTCACGCTGTCGGCCTGCGGCCTGCGCTCCGCGGGGGCGGGGCTGGCCGCCCCGGGCCGCTCTTCGCGGCCTGAT
>JAALLE010000163.1 GCA_011087605.1 Hyphomicrobiales bacterium | reverse complement strand
CGTCTGATGGGCCGTCTATAAAAGCATCAGGTTGGGGTAGCTGGGTAGTTACCATTTTCTGTCATAAAATCTTACTAAACCGCCTTGGCTGCCTTCACTGCGATTTCCACCTTCCAGTCCGGATTTGCCAATCCGCAAACCAGCATGGTGGATGCGCATTGATGGCCTTCCAGCATACGGTCGCGAACTTCGCGATAGGTCGCGACCTGATCGTGGTTATTGACGATCGCCAACACGTCAACCAGATCATTTTTGGACATGCCAGCGGCATCCAAAATCGCAAATATGTTTAGCCAGGCTTGTTCATGCTGCCGCACCGAATCGTCTGGTAACTCGCCGGTTAAAGTATTGCCCACCTGACCGGACACATGCAATGTGCGCGCGCCAGCCGGAACCTCAACGGCCTGACTATAATTGGAAAATGGTGGCGGCGCTTTCTGTGTAGCAATGGTGGCATTCATCAGATTTCTCAATTGGCAACATAGAGCTGGTAATCCGCCATTCTTAGCTTGGAAGCACAGCGAAATGGAAGCCTCACGCCATAAGCCATGTTGAGAACTAGATCTGAGCCATCTTTCCCGTGCCGTCCTGTGCAATAATGAGGCCGATCAGGATAATCGTGAATCCGATAATCAATGTGTAGGTGATTGGCTCTCCAAGAAAGGCAATTCCCAATATTGTTGCAACGAAGGCCGCCAGATAGGCATTGGGAGCCATGAAAACCGGCCCCCGACGACGCACCAAAAAGTAGCGCAGAGTTTGGCCCAAAGCCGTCGAAATTACACCGGCTGCGGCAATTGCCACAAATGACTGCAGCTGAAGCTCCGATCCGACACTTTCAACGGCCAGAACCGGAAGCGAGAGCACAGCGGCAATTAGCGAAGCCGCAGCCATTGCCGCCAAAGGAGGTGAGGGAGGCATTATTCGAATTGCGACGCTCGCCATTGCCAGCAATACCGCAGAAATCATGACCACCAGTTTCGCCAGCAGACCGCCATTTACAAACTGTCCAGCATCACCTCCAGGAAGAGCCAGAACCACCAGACCCGCCGTGCCCAGCAACAGGCCCATCCATTTCCTGACACTGATGTGGACCCCCAGGACCAGTCGGGACAGGCCCAATACTATCAACGGAATGACCGAATAGATGACAGCGCTAATGCTGGTGTCGATAAATTGCAATGCCCACAGAGTGAGGTTGAACGGCAGAAAAAATCCCACCAGTCCGTTAAAAGCAGCCCAGGCCCAAAGGGTTTTTGTACGCGGCAAGTGTTGTCCGGCAATCAAAGCTGCAGGGACCAGTGCGGCGGCACAGAAGATCAGTCTCAATGATCCTGCAAACAGGGGGCTCATATCCTGCAGTGCAATACTCTGCAGGAAAAAGGTCGATCCGAGGCAAACTGAAAGAGTAATCAGGCAAAAATAGCTGAAAAAGTCTTTGCCCTGGATTTCTTTCATCGGTGCATCGCTCATTGCTGCACAAACACAGCCATTGCCCGAGCAGGTATAGTCAATATCACGCTATTGCGCTTTTTCGAGCGACCCAACCATAAGGCAACAACATGGCAATTCCGACCAGTACTTTGACGATAAAGTCGCCGGCGGCCAACGAGATCCACAAGGCAACATCAGCGCCAACACTCAAAAAAGGCACCATGAATCCCAACGAACCTTCTTCGCCACCAAAATCCAGAAAGCCAAATGCTGGTGCAAAGGCAATGCCGAAAAACAAAACAGTGTCGAGCGCCGAACCAAGCAGGCTGGAAATCAGGGGGGCGCGCCACCAGTCTGAGTTTCTCAAGCGATCAAAAATAGAGACATCCAGCAGCTGAGCCACCAAAAAAGCAGTACCTGAAGCGATAGCGATGCGCGGAGTTGCAAGCCAGATACTCAAGATGACAGCCAGCAAAAATCCAACAGCCACAACCAGTCGTGCCTGTTTGGGACCGAATTTTCGGTTAGCCAGATCAGTAATCAAAAATGCAATCGGATAGGTGAATGCCCCCCAGGTCAGGATATCCTTTAACTGGATGCCTGCCAGAGTATGGTCGACGGGAAATTGAACCAAAAAATTTGACGCAACAACAACGCCTGCCATGGCAACCATGAAGGGCCAGTTCGATGCCAGGGATTGGGAATTTGCCGTGTTCATTTTAATGCCTTTCGAGGATGGAACTATGCGGCAATGAAATTGCCATGAGCGCCAACACACAAAGGGGCAGCTTACGCCACCCCTACCAATCGATTACCCAGCTTGAAAACTGTTAGGCGGCAGCGGCGTTTTCAGCCAGTTTCTTGGCAACCTGACGGCGCATAAGAGCAGCTTTTTGAGACAGATTGCCTTCTTTTTCCTTCATCAGGAAAGCATCGAGACCGCCTCGGTGTTCAACCGTCCGCAGTGCAGATGCTGACACGCGCAGACGAATACGTTGATTCAACGTTTCGCTCATCAGCGTTACATTTACCAGATTTGGCAGAAATCTGCGGCGTGTCTTGTTGTTGGCGTGGCTAACATTGTTGCCGGTCATCACGGCCTTGCCGGTCAATTCGCACTTGCGGGACATGGGTCTCACCTTAAAATATCTTGGATCTGTCAGTCGCTTTCAACAGCAGGCTCGTGTCGCTCTCGGATTAGAGCGCTCAGAGATTGATCTGATGATCCAGAAAAGTCGCGGTGTAATAGGGCGACAAGGACAATTCGTCAAGACGTGTTGGCACCACAAGTGCGCTATTTTGCATCATTTCATCAAACCAATAATTACCCTACTTTCGCCTCAAATTGAATGATAAACAACAATTTCGGATAAACTGTCGGTGCCAGGACACCGTATTGGGTGTATTATTATTCGACCTAAATGAGAAAAACCATGGACAATCAAATGCTTAAATTGTCGAAACTGGTTGTGACAGCAGCTTTCATGTTGCCGCCGTCTTTAAGCACTGCCAATGCGGTTGACCTTTCTCACTCGTCGAAATTTACCATCGCCTATCTGGGTGTAAATATTGGTGTGATGAAGCATCAGGTTAACTTGAACGGTGACAGCTATCGGTTGTCCGGCAGTGCCAAAGCTAATTCGGTGGCCTCCATCATTTCCGATGCCAAAGCCAGTTTTTCGAGTGCCGGGGCAATCGTCGGCAGCCGACTGATTCCTGCCCAGCACAATCTGAAATATAAAAGTGGCAAGAAATCCGGGCGTTTGAAGATGGGCTATTCTCCCAATGGGGTGCGCAGTATCGAAGCCAAGCCAAAGATCAAATACAAATCAGGCACGGTTCCGCTGGAAAAAGCTCATCTGCGCAACGTTCTGGACCCCGTCAGTTCGCTTTTGTTTCCCGTCCGCGCGGAAGATGTCGGCAACGGACGCCGGGTCTGCAACCGGATTGTCCCGATTTTTGACGGACGTTCGCGAATCAATCTGGTGTTTAGCTTCAAGACTGCAAGCACAGCAAGAGTGGAAGGATTTAACGGAAAGACTTTCACCTGCTCTGTGCGCTATCAGCCGGTATCGGGCATTCGCCCACACAAGAAAAACATCAAATTCATGAAGGCCAATCGGGACATGCAGGTAACATTGGCCCAGATCGGTGACAGCAATATTTATACCCTTTTCGGGTTTCGGGTTCGCACTTCCAAAGGCATGGCGTCTGGCTCTGCCTATGAGTTTTTTTCCAGGTAAAGTTTGGCAATGACCGTTTCCGCCTGGGGGAAAATCACGATTTTGCGGGCCAAAAGCATGGCGACGTGCTAATTGAAATGACAGAAGTATCCAGCATCCGTTTCAGGCGCGCTAAAACAGCTAAAGCCAAAGCATGAACCTCCATTCCCATCCCGAATTGAACTCAATCCCCAAACCAGCAAATGCCGGTAGCGGTCGGGGTGTGACTGCGGTTCTGGGACCAACCAACACCGGCAAAACTCATCTGGCGATTGAACGCATGCTGGCTCAGCCGTCCGGGATGATCGGTCTGCCTCTGCGGTTGTTGGCGCGTGAAGTTTATCAGCGGGTGGTCGACCGAGTTGGTCCTGAACAGGTTGCATTGATTACGGGCGAGGAAAAAATCACCCCCAGCAATGCCCGGTTTCACATCTGCACCGTGGAGGCGATGCCGGAACGAACCGATGTTCATTTTCTGGCAATCGATGAAGTCCAATTGGCAACCAGCCTGGATCGCGGCCACGTATTTACCGATCGCATTATCAATCTGCGCGGCAGTCACGAAACCATGCTGCTCGGTGCAGCCACCCTGCGGCCCGCGCTGGAAGCATTGTTGCCCGGCATCAATGTCGTAACCCGACCAAGGATGAGCCAGCTGCATTACGCAGGGCAGAAAAAAATCACCCGGTTGCCCAGTCGCTCTGCAATTGTCGCCTTCTCGGCAGATGAAGTATACGCCATTGCCGAACTCATTCGCCGCCAAAGGGGCGCTGCTGCCGTTGTTCTAGGATCCCTGTCGCCCAGAACCCGCAACGCTCAGGTTGAACTTTACCAATCTGGAGATGTGGATTTTCTGGTGGCCACCGATGCCATCGGTATGGGGCTGATTTTGATGAAAAAGGGTTTGTTCTAGCCGCTACTGGAAGGCTGCGG